>JBBRWW010000258.1:0-1501 GCA_038248955.1 Lysobacterales bacterium | reverse complement strand
GTCGGCGCGTTGATGGCCAAGATGGCCGAGAACCCGAAACTGACCAATCCCGACAGCGACCTCAAGCTCGACAAGCCGCAGTTGAAGCTCGAGCTCGATCGCGACAAGGTCGCCGCCGTCGGCAGCGATGTCGCCACGGTCGGCCACACGCTCGAAACCCTGCTCGGCGGACGCAACGTCACCCGCTTCAAGCGCGGTTCGGAGCAGTACGACGTGATCGTGCAGGTTGAGGACGCCGATCGCCGCACGCCCGGCGACCTGTCCAACATCTTCGTGCGCGGCAGCGACGGCCAGATGGTGCAGCTGTCGAACCTGGTCACGGCGAAGGAGACCGTCGCCGCCAAGGAGCTCAACCACTTCAACAAGCTGCGCGCGGCCACGATCAGCGCTGGCCTCGCGCCGGGATACCCGATGGGCGAGGCGCTGACCTGGATGGAGGGCGCGCTCAAGGAAGTCGCACCCGAGGCGCAATACGACCTGTCCGGGCAGAGTCGCGAGTTCCGCGAATCGGCCAGCGACTTCGCGATGATCCTCGGGCTCGCGCTGGCATTCATCTTCCTGGTGCTGGCGGCGCAGTTCGAAAGCTGGGTCGACCCGTTGGTGATCCTGCTCGCGGTGCCACTGGCGATGTTCGGCGCATTCCTTGCCCTGAAGCTCAGCGGCGGCAGCTGGAACATCTACTCGCAGATCGGCCTGGTCACCCTGGTCGGGCTGATCGCCAAGCACGGCATCCTGATCGTCGAGTTTGCCAACCAGTTGCAGGAACAGGGCAGGTCCAAGCTCGACGCCGTGATCGACGCCGCCGCGTTGCGCCTGCGCCCGATCCTGATGACGACCGGGGCGATGGTGCTTGGCTCGCTGCCGCTGGCGATCGCGACCGGTGCCGGCGCGGAGGCGCGCAACCAGATTGGCTGGGTGATTGTCGGCGGCATGTCGATCGGCACGGTGTTCACCCTGTTCGTGGTGCCGGTGATGTACCTGCTGGTCGGCCGTGACCACCAGAAGGCCGCGGCCCGGTCGGCGGCGCTTGAGGCCAGCCCGGCCACTGACGCCGGGCAATAAAAAACCCGGCAGCCGAAGCCGCCGGGTTCCTGTGCTCCAACCCATCGGGTTGGAGCGGAGTGCTTACTTGGTGCTGGACTTCGGCGCGGCGGCCTTGGTCGCTTCGGCGAACTTCGACTGCGCGGTCTCGGCAGAGGCCTGCGCCTTCTTGGCCACGGACTCGATCTGCGACTTGGCGATCTCCCCAATCGATTCCTGGGTCTTCACGGTCTTGCCCAGCACTTCCTGGCTGGTGGCAACGGCACGCTCGATGTTCTCGCGCGCAACCTGCACGCCCTTGGGCATCAGGGTCTTCAGTCCGTCGAGGTCACGCACTTCGGCGGCTTCGCCCCAGAACGCGAACGTGGCGTTGACGCGCTCTTCGATCGCGGCGAGCTGCAGGGCATAGACGGCCTGTGCATTGCCGAGGGCCAGGTGATTGATCTGGGCGGCCGTGTCG
>JBBRWW010000257.1:0-1591 GCA_038248955.1 Lysobacterales bacterium | reverse complement strand
GGCGCTGTAGCGTAGCCGCGGTGCGGTGGCGCCGCGATCGTGGCTGCGCGCCCAGCGGTGACAATGCGGCACCCCCGCCCGGAGCCTGACGACAATGCTGACCGCCATCACGCGCGCCATAAGCCCCAGCTTCGCCGCCTGCGAGCTCACCCACGTCGCGCGCACGCCAATCGACATCGGCCTGGCCGCGTCCCAGCACCTTGCCTACCAGCAGGCGTTGGCGTCGCTGGGTTGCCGATTGTTGACGCTGCCCGCCGAGCCGGGCATGCCCGACGCGGTGTTCGTCGAGGACGTGGCGGTGGTCCTGGACGAGGTCGCGGTGATGACGCGTCCGGGCGCGAAGTCGCGACGTGGCGAAGGCGATTCGGTCGCCGAGGTACTGCGCCGCTTCCGGCCGCTGCGTGCGATCCAGGACCCGGGCACGCTGGAAGGCGGCGACGTGCTGCGCATCGGCCGCACGCTGTATGTCGGCCAGTCGGGCCGCAGCAACGCCGACGGCATCGCGCAGCTGGGTACGCTGGTTGAGGCGTTCGGCTACGCGGTCCGCGCGGTGCCGATCCGCGACTGCCTGCACCTGAAATCAGCGGTGACCGCAGTCGCCGACGACACCGTGCTGCTGCAGCCGGCGTGGGTGGAGCGCGCGTCGTTCGCCGGATTCCGCATCATCGAGGTCGATCCAGGCGAGGAACACGCCGCCAACGTCGTGCGCATCGGTGAGCGCGTGTTGATGCCGGCGTGTTTCCCGCGCACCCGGCAGCGGCTGGTCGATGCCGGCATCGATGTCACCAGCGTCGACGTGTCGGAACTGCAGAAGGCCGAGGGCGCGGTCACCTGCTGCAGCCTGCTGCTGCGCGGCCCAGCCGTCGCCTGAGCCGCGGGTGGCGGTGGATCGCGTTGCCGCCTAAGCTCGGCGCTTCGGACGGGAGACGCACATGAGCTGGTTGGGCATCGTACTGGTGGTGATCGGGATCTATTTCGCGCTCAAGGTCACCGGGTTCGCGTTCAAGCTGCTGTTCTGGGCGCTGGTGCTGTTCGGCGCGTACTGGTTCCTCGCCCCCTACGTGGGGTTGCCGCCGATCCTGTGATCGCAGTGGGCGCGCCGGACAGTTGGCACGTCGCCGCCGCTGCCTTGTGGCCACAATATTTGGGCCGGCGCAATCCGGGCGGGTCCGGCGGCAATGGCGGTTGTGCGGGAAGCGCGGGGAGAGGCGGCGGGCATCATTGCCATCGTCTGGCAGCATGTCCCAGTGCCCCGATAGACTGCCGGTCACGTGACAAGACCCTGCCTGCCCTGATGCTCAATATCGCCGCCTATCACTTCGTCGCCATCGATGACCCGGATGCCGTTGCCCAGGCGCTGCGCGAGCGCGCCGAGGCCAGTGGGCTGCGCGGTACGGTGCTGGTGGCCGGCGAGGGCATCAACCTGTTCCTGGCCGGCGACGATGCGGCGCTGCGCGGCTTCCTGGACGCCCTGCGCGGCGATCCGCGTTTCGCCGCGATCACCGTCAAGGCCAGCCGCAGCCGCGCGCAGCCGTTTGCGCGGCTGAAGGTCAAGGTCAAGCCGGAGATCATCGCGTTCCGCCGCGAACTT
>JBBRWW010000256.1:0-1601 GCA_038248955.1 Lysobacterales bacterium | reverse complement strand
TCGTCACGCCAGCGCATCGCGCTGGCATTGCTTTGGCTGGCGTTGGTCGCGATTGCCGGCGGGGCGATCGGGCAACGGCTGCAGCTGTCGGGCGACCTGCGCAAGTTCATGCCCGCGGCGCAAACCCCGGCGCAGAAGCTGCTGATCGACGAACTCGGTGAAGGACCGGGGTCGCGCCTGCTGCTGCTGGCCCTGTCCGACGCCGATCCCGAGACGCTTGCCGCGCAATCGGCGGCCTTGCGCGAGCGGCTCGCGGCGCAACGCTGGTTCGGCACCGTGGTCAATGGCGGCGAAGGCGGGCTGGACGCGATCCCCGAGCGCCTGCGCCCCTATCGCTACCTGCTCACCCCGACCTTCGACCGCCAGCGCCTCGACGCGACGTTGCTGGGCGACGAACTGGCGGCGCGCGAACAGGACCTGGGCTCGCCGATGGCCAGCCTGATCGAACCGCTGCTGCCATCCGACCCCACCCTGGAAACGCTCAAGCTCGCCGAGAGCTGGCAGCCGGTCAATGCGCCGCAGCGCCTGCACGGTGTTTGGTTCGACCGCGCCGGCCGTGAGGCGCTGCTGGTGCTGGAAACGCGCGCGGCCGGTTTCGACCCCAACGGCCAGCAGGCCGCGATCGATGCGATCCACGCGGCGTTCGCAGCGGTGCGCGGTGACAGCGCCTCGCGGCTGACGGTGAGCGGGCCGGGCGCCTTCTCGGTCGAGATCGGCGGACGCACGGCGCGCGAAGCGGGCTGGATCGGCACGCTCGACACGCTGATCTTCGTGCTCCTGCTCGCCCTGGCCTACCGCAGCTGGAAGGCGCCGCTGCTGGGCGCGTTGCCGCTGGCCAGCGGTGGGCTGGCTGGCCTCGGCGCGGTGATGCTCGGCTTCGACGGCGTGCACGGCATCACCGTCGCGTTCGGTTTCACCCTGATCGGGGTGGCGCAGGACTATCCGATCCATCTGTTCAGCCACCAGCGCGCCGGGCTGTCGCCCTGGGCCAGTGCGCGCGCGCTGTGGCCGACGCTCGGCACCGGCGTCGCCTCCACCGGCATTGCCTACCTGACGTTCCTGGTGTCGGGCGTCGAGGGCCTGGAGCAGCTCGCGGTGTTCACCATCGTCGGCCTGGGCACCGCCGCGCTGGCGACGCGTTTCGTGTTGCCGGGACTGATCGATCCGTCACCGCGCGACGCCGCCGACTCACCGCGCCTGGCGCGGCTGTGGGCGCGGCTCGCGCGCTGGCCGCGGATCGGCACGACCGCGTTCGTCGCGCTGGCCGCGGTTGCGATCGCGATCGCGGCGTGGGCACCGGGACCGTTCTGGCAGAACGACCTGTCCCGGCTCACCCCGGTGCCGGCCGCTGCCCTGGCCCGCGACGCCCAGCTGCGCGACGAGCTGGGCGCGCCCGACGTGCGTTACGTGATCACCCTTGCCGGTGCCGACGCCGAAGCCGTGTTGCAGGCCTCCGAGGCGCTCCGGCCGGCCTTGACGGAACTTCAGGGAGCCGGCGCGATCACCAGCTTCGACCTGGCCGCGCGCTACCTGCCCAGCGCCGCCACCCAGCGTGCGCGCCAGGCGCGGTTGCCCGCGACCGCCGAGCTGCAGGCCGCGCT
>JBBRWW010000255.1:0-1604 GCA_038248955.1 Lysobacterales bacterium | reverse complement strand
GCTGTACGGCGATCCGCAGACCCAGCTCAACCGCTCGGACAGCCGCTGGGGCGGCTTTGTGGACGGTGTGGAAGCCTTCGATCCGCAATTTTTCAACATTTCCCCGCGCGAGGCACTGCTGCTGGATCCGCAGCAGCGCCTGCTGCTGGAGCAAGCCTGGGCGGCGATCGAGGATGCGGGCTATGCGCCCTCGAGCCTGTCGGGCTCGGCCACGGGCGTGTTCATCGGCACCGGTGCTACCGGCTACGGCGATCGCGTGACGGCGGCAGCTTTGGCGATCGAAGGCTATTCATCGACCGGCAGCGTGCCGTCGGTGGGCCCGAACCGGCTGAGCTATCTGCTGAACCTGCACGGTCCCAGCGAACCGATCGAGACGGCCTGTTCGTCCTCGCTCGTGGCGCTGCACCGGGCGCTGGAATCCCTGCGCAGCGGCGGCTGTGAACAGGCCCTGGTCGGTGGCATCAACACGATGCCGTGGCCGTCGCTGCATCTGAGTTTCTCCCGGGCCGGCATGCTCAGTCCGCGCGGGCGCTGCAAGGCGTTCTCCGACGAGGCGGACGGCTATGTGCGCGGCGAAGGGGCGGGTGTCGTGCTGCTGAAGAAGCGGTCGGCGGCCGAGGCGGACGGGGACCGGATTTATGCGTTGATCGTGGGCAGTGCGGAGAACCACGGCGGTCGGGCGAACTCGCTGACCGCACCCAATCCCAAGGCGCAGGCAGAACTGCTCAAGACGGCGTATCGCCGTGCCGGCATCGATGCGCGCCAGGTCGGCTACATCGAAGCGCATGGCACGGGCACGAGCCTGGGCGATCCGATCGAGGTGAACGCGCTCAAGGCGGCGTTTGCCGAGCTGTATGCGGAGCAGGGGGCGGGTCGTGGCGACGGCCGCTGCGGACTGGGTACGGTCAAGAGCAACATCGGCCACCTGGAGCTGGCCGCGGGCATCGCCGGCTTGATCAAGGTAGTACTGCAGTTGCAGCACCGCACGCTGGTCCGGACGCTGCATTGTGCGCGGCAGAACCCGTACATCGATCTGACCGACAGTCCGTTCTACCTGGTGCGGGAACAGCAGGCCTGGGACGCCCCGCGCGATGCGCAGGGGCGTGAGCTGCCGCGGCGTGCAGGCGTGAGTTCGTTCGGTTTTGGTGGTGCGAACGCGCACGTGGTGGTGGAGGAATACCGGGCAGCCGCGCGACCGGCGACGCCGCGCAGCGGTCCTGCACTGATCGTGCTGTCGGCGCGTACGGCCGAACGGTTGGCGGTGCAGGCGCAGCAGTTGCTGGCGGTGCTGGAGACGGACCGTTACGGCGAGGCGGATCTGGTCGACATCGCCTACACGCTGCAGGTGGGTCGTGACGGGATGGAGGAGCGGCTGGGGATCCTGGCGGAATCGCTGGTGTCGCTGCGGGAGAAGCTGGCGGCGTATCTGCGCGAGGAGACGGTGACCGGCGTGTACCGCGGTCAGGTCAAGCGCAACAAGGATGCGCTGGGCGGACTGAGTCACGACGAGGACATGGCGGGCGCGGTGCAGGCGTGGGCGCGCAAGGGCAAGTACGCGCGGCTGCTGGAGCTGTGGGTCAAGGGTCTGAGCGTGGACTGGTCGC
>JBBRWW010000254.1:0-1618 GCA_038248955.1 Lysobacterales bacterium | reverse complement strand
TGCCTCGGGTCACTCCCCGCAGCGAACGGCATAGCCGATGCGAAGCAAGCGTCTGGCGTAATCGATATGGGTTAACCGGAGGCCACGCTCCCGCAGGCGGCGCGATCACCGCCACGACGTCACCCGCGCAGGGCCCAAGGCCGCCTTGTGTCGCGCCTGGTTTTAATCAACCTGACCCCATTCCTTATTCCTTCATTCCTTGGGCGGCAGCCCTCAGTCACGTTCGACCGGGCGCGTATCGGGATTGCCGTTGTAACGCCACGCCACCGGCGCGTGCTCTGGCAACTCGATCTGCGGCAGGCCCTTGGCCTTGAGCGCCGCATTGACGGCAGCGAGATCGCCGTCATGCAGCTTGCTGAAGTCGGCTTCGACATCGCCCAGTTCGCGCTCCAGTGCATTGGTGTACGCGAGCAGGGTGGCGGCGGGCTTGCCTTCGTAGGCCATCAGGCCGCCGTAGAGCTGGTCCATATGCTCGCGCAAACGCTCCTCGCCGGTGATTGCGCCGCCTTCCTTGGTCGCGACGATCTGCTTGCGAATGACGTCAGCCTGGTTCGACAACGCCGTGAGCTGCGCGCGCAGCGGATCGGCGTCGGGCAATGTCGTTGCAGTCGCGTCGGCGGCGGCGCGCACCGCCTGGATGCGCGCGACCAGGTCGCTCATGCGGCCGAACATCGCGTGCACGCGCATCGTGGCGTCGTACTGCACCTGGCGCTCGGCGGCGGTGAACGGCGAACGCGGATCGAGGCCGACCATGACCTTGTCCTCGTAGACGTGATCGCCCTTGGTCATGCGCACGGTATAGGTGCCCGGTGGCACGCGCGGGCCCTGCGTGGCATTGCCGGCAATCGATGCGGCGGGTGGCACCATCGGCGGCTTGACGTTCATCGGCCAGGCAACGCGATTGATGCCGCGACGCTTGCTGGCAGGCAGGGTATCGAGGACCTTGCCCTGCGCGTCGAGCACCTCCAGCTTGAGCGGCCCGAACAGATGCCGCGCCTTCTGGTAATAGGTGACGGTGACATCATTCGACGCGTTGGTGCCGGCGTAGCTGGCGTCGCCTTCGGCCCAGCCACCAAAAGCCGTGATGCGCTGCTGCTGCGGACGGGTGGGCAGGAACGCCGCTTCCTGCTGCAGCAGTTCCGGCGTCAGCGATCGCAGCGGGGTGAGGTCGTCGATGATCCAGATGCCGCGTCCATGGGTCGCCAGCACGAGGTCACTGTCGCGCGGTTGCACCACCAGGTCGCGCACCGAGACCGCCGGGAAATCGCCACCCTTGAACTGCGCCCAGCTGGCGCCGTCGTCGGGCGAAATCCACAGGCCGAACTCGGTCCCGGCATAGAGCAGGCCGCGCCGCACCGGATCTTCGCGCAGCACGTAGGCGAAGCCCTGGATGCCTTTGGTCTGCGCGGCGCTGGCCAGCGCCTGCCAGTGCGCGCCGTAGTCGGTGGTCTTGTACAACATCGGCGCCATGTCGCCGAAGGTATGGCGATCGAAGGTGACATAGGCGGTACCCGCATCGAAACGGCCGGCGTCGATGTACGACACCCACGAGTTCGCGGGGACACCGGCAGCGGCGGTGACGTTCTTCCACGACTTGCCGCCATCGCGGGTGACCTGC
>JBBRWW010000253.1:0-1635 GCA_038248955.1 Lysobacterales bacterium | reverse complement strand
GGCCTCGCCCTCGGCGCCCTGCTCCGCCCCCGCCGCACCGCCGGAGCGCCGCGTCGGCTCGCGCTGCTGGAGCTGTTCATCGCCGGCTGGGCCGCCCTGCTCGCGACGATGTTTTTCGCCAGCGACCGCGCCCTCGGCGGCTGGCTCGCCGCGGCCGGCGCCAACGCGACCTCACTCGGCCTCGCCCGCGCGGCCCCCGCCGTTCTCTGGCTGCTGCCACCCACGATGGCGATGGGCGCACAGATGCCGACCCTCGCCGCCGTGCTCGCCAGTCACTCCTCGCTACGCGACCTATCCCTGCCGCGCTACTACGCGCTCAACCTCGCCGGCGCCTTCACCATCACCCTTGCCGCGCCGATCCTGCTCGTCAACGCCGTCGGCGCCAAGGGCGCGCTCTGGGGGTGTAATCGAAGTCGGCAGTGCTTGTGCAAATGCACTGCGACGCAGAGGTAAAACGGCCCCTGGGCTAGTTTTGATTCCAGTAGGCATGGAAGGCGCCGCTGGCACGGGTGGTTCGCAGGCAGGCCATGGCATTTAGATTTTCAGGCAACCACCAAGCGCCGGCTTGTTTGAGTCGTCGTTGGAGGACGTGACGGTTACCGCTCTCGATTAGGCCGGAGCCGATGGGTAATTTGGCGGCGAGAGCCGCAGGGTAGTCGAGCTGGTCGGGGCGGTTTTTCAGGTAGCGTAGCGCGACCCTCGCGGGCGCTTGCTCATCGGGTAGGTGCGAGGGCTCGTCGCGTTCACCCAAAGCGTGCAGGACCGCTTGCACCTCGCCTCTCTTTAGATGCTCGCGGTAGCGTTGCACGCATTCGCGTTGTTCGGGCCAGACCGCCGCAAGGTAGTCGCAGACGTGATACAGATCTAACAAATACCCCACGTCGGGGCCGAGCCGGCGGAGGCATTGCGAGGCAACCCAAGTAGCGCCATCGCCCACGCCGTGCACGCGGGTAACCAGCGCGTGTCCCGCCGCCCGGGCCACGTTTTCCCACAATGCGCCTGCGGCCTCCACCCCGTTCATGGTGGCGGCGTAGTGGGTCTGCACCTTAGCCACGTCGCGCGCGGCAACCAAGCGCAGTTCCTTCCACTCCAACTTACGGTGCTTGCGCCGGTCCGCTCCGGGCGGCGCGTCGCTGATCTTCACGGTGGGCACCATGCAGCCGTCGGCCTCCGCCAGGATCATCGCCGCACCTTTGGCTGGCAGCGCCCGACACGGCGCGGGCGTTTGCTCCTCCATGCGCCGGGCGTGTTTATAGGTGATCTGGCATGCTCGATAGGCGCTTACGTTAACTCCATAATGCTCGGTGACTTTCTTGGCCGCCACCGCGAACGCATCGTCCGCGCCAAAGTCGGTCAACACTCGCTGCATTCGACGGGAAGTGCCGCCATTTGTGACCTGCGCGCGCTGGCAAAACGGCCGCCGGCGCTTGCCGTTCACTTGCCAAGTTTGCTCGATAACCTCAATCCACCCAAAACTCGTCAGCCAGAGGACTTTTTTTAGAGTGGCGACGAACCTGCACCCCAGCGGGCGCGGACACTTTGGCCGCTACACGCCGGGCACGAGCAGCCAGCGCCTCCGCCCCGAGTTTACGCACCAGCGGCACGATTCGTTCCTCTGCTTCATCCATACTGCCG
>JBBRWW010000252.1:0-1641 GCA_038248955.1 Lysobacterales bacterium | reverse complement strand
GCACAGCCTGGGCTGGCCACCCCAGGCCGCGACAGCTGGCGCGGAGTCCGTGGTCGCGCGCGCCATGCTCGTTCGGCACTCGCCGGTCGAGGCAGCAACCGCAGCGTTGGCGTTCGCGGGATCGACCCAACGACCCACCATCGAGGGGTTGCCTAGCGGGTGTCCCGCAGGAAGCGCGCCATTGACACGTTGCCGCCGGCCTGGCCCGGAACCAGTTCCGCGGCGATGTCGATGTACCCGCGCATCACCGCGATCTCGCGCGGCGGGCGGTTGAGCGTGTCGCGCTGATCGGCATCCGCGCCTGCACGCAGCAGCCACTGCACCGTCTGCAGCAGGCCGTGCAGCGCGCCCAGGTGCAACGGACCGAAGCCGCGCGGGTCCTTGGCGTCGAGACTGCCATCGTGGTCGAGCAGCCGTTCCACGCCGGCGATCAGTACGTCCTCGTCGGCCGCGGTGCCCGGTTCGGCGCGCGCGCCGAGCAGCAGCAGCAACGGCGTGGTGCCCGCGGCCTCGAGGTCGGCGTCGGCGCCGGCCAGCAGCAGGGTGTCGAGCAGCGCCACCAGGCGCGCGCGCTCGCGGGCGGTGAAGCCGAACATCGCCGCGCAATGCAACGCCGTGCGGCCCTGCGCATCGACCGAACGGACGTCTGCGCCCGCGGCGAGCAGGCGGGCGGCGAGGTCGGGCAGGCCCAACGCGCAGGCCACCATCAGCACGGTCAACTCGCCTGGCAGGCGCTGTTCCAGCGAGGCGCCGGCGACGATCAGGCGGTCAACGATGTCGCCATGGCGCATGCTCACCGCGGCCGACATCGGCGTCGCGCCGGAATGCGCGGCCAGTTGCGGATCGGCGCCACGCGCCAGCAACAGGTCGACGAGGGCGCGATGGCCACCGCCCGCGGCGCGCAGGAGCGCCGTGCAGCCCTGGCTGTCGACCGCATCGACCGGCAGGCCGAGGTCGAGCAGGCGACGCACCGCGTCGGCATCGCCCACGATCGCGGCAGCCGGAACGTCGTCGGGAAGCAGCGCACGGCGCGGCAGCGGCCAGCCGCGCCAGTCGAGCCAGTCGGCCAGGTCGCGGCGGCCCGAGGACAGCGCGACGCCGAGGGGCGTCTGTCCATCGGCAGCCAGCAGGCTCGGCGAGGCGCCCTGTGCGACCAGGGTCTTCAACATCCGTTCGCGGCTCAGCGCGGCGGCCAGGTGCAACGCACTCATGCCATGGCTGTCGCGGGCGTCCAGCGGCACGCCGATCGCGAGCAGGCGCTCGACCAGGCGCGGCCAGCCCAGCCGCACCGCCAGCGCCAGCGGCGGATCGCCGGCGCGCGACGGGGCGAACGGATCCGCTCCGCGTTCGAGCAACTCCAGTGCGCAGTCCTCCAGCCCAGGCGCGGCGGCGTCGCCATGCGAGCAGGCGCCCAGGAAGCGGGCCAGGCCACCGCCGCCGGCGGGCGGGACGCCGCGCGCCAGTAGCGCCCGCAGCGCGGGCAGCGCCGCCGCGCCGCGGTCCAGGAGAGTGAACATCGCGGTGTCGCCGCGGCCGTTGCGGATCTCCGGATCGGCCCCGTGCGCGAGCAGCCACTCGATCCGCGCAGGGGCGTTGGCGCTGTCTTCGTCGTGCAACTGGGCACCGAGTTCGGCCGGACTG
>JBBRWW010000251.1:0-1669 GCA_038248955.1 Lysobacterales bacterium | reverse complement strand
ATCTCGCGCAGCGCCGGCACCGGGTCGGGGAGGAGCACCACGCCAAGACATGACAATGCCGCGTCAAAGCTGGCATCCGCGCAGGGCAGCTTCTTGCGCGCATCTGCCTGGTCAGCGATGATCGGAAATATGCCTGTCCGCGCACGGATGCGCGTAACCATTGCGCCCGACGCGTCGAATGCGTGAACGTGTGCGCCGCGCGCTGCGGCCTGGATCGCGGCACCTCCGGCGCCGGCCGCCAGGTCCAGCAGCCGCGCGCCGGCGAGCGGTTCGAGCAGATCGAGCGCGCGGGCAGCGAAGGCATCGGTAAGGCCTTCGAAGACGGTTTCGTAAGCGGCGGCATGGCCGTCCCACCGGGATGTGTCCTGGTCGGGTTGCAGCGGTTGATCAGGACTTGGGACGTGCATCGGGTTAGGCTATCACAGGAGGGTTCGCGAAACCATGTCTGCTGAAACCACAGTTGCCGCCGAGCGGCGTTTCTCACTCGGGCTCGGCCTGACGAATGAATGCAACCTGGCCTGCGCCTTCTGCTACCGCGATCCGACGCGGACAGATCGGCTGGGGCTGGACCAGGTGCGATCGGTGCTCGGGCGCCTGCCGGTACGGTCGGTCAATCTCGGTACCGGCGAGAACGGCATGCATCCGGAATTCCGCGACATGCTCGCCTTCTTCCGCACCCAGCCGATCAAGCTGACGATCACCTCGAACGGCCATTCCACCGAAGTGCTGGATGATGCCGATCTGCGCGGCTTCGCCGATGTGGAGTTCTCGTTGGATTACCCGACGCGCGCCGAACAGGATGCGCAGCGCGGCGCAGGCAACTGGGACCTGATCCAGCGCCAGGCACGCCGCTGTCGCGAACTCGGCGTCGGCGTGACGATCATCGCGGTGATGATGCGCGGCAACTACCAGCGGCTCGGCGAACTGGCGCAGGTCGCGGCGGCCTTCGATGCGCCCCTGCGGCTCAATGTCTATCAGTCGGTGCGCAGCGACAGCTACGCGCTGACCTATGACGAGTATTGGGATGGCTTCCGCAGGCTGTTCGCCGAGACCGACGCGATCGCGGTGGGTGAGCCGCTGGTGCGCGCGATGGCGGGCCTGCCGCCACGGCTTGGTGGCTGCGGCCAGGCGACGGTGCGGGTCACGCCGCGCGCCACGGTGCAGCCTTGCGTCTATTGGCCGGGCGGCGGTGCGCCGCTCGACCTGCTGCTCAATGCCGGCGAGGGGATTGTCGAAACGGCGCCCTTCGTGGCCGCCCGGTCGGTACCGGCAGCGTGCGAACCCTGCGCGCACCGCGCCACCTGCGCCGGTGGCTGCGCCGGGCGGCGGCGCCTGATGGACGCGCTCGATGAGCCCGATCCCTATTGCCCGGTGATCCGCGGCGACGACCGGCCGCTTATTGTCCGCATGGCCCCGCTGCGCGATCTGCCCAAGCTGGAAAGCGCCTGCACAACCATCGTCACCGCCCGACGCTGATAGGCTGCGCGGGCCGGCTGGCCGGCCGGCGGTGCAGGATCGCCGTTATGCATTGGTGCGGGCGGAACGGACTTAGGCGACGCCCAAGAATCCCTGAATCGGGTCTGCGGCAAGAGTGCTGTATTGCGGATGGGGGATTCCAGCGCGGTGCGCAGGGCGTGTAGGCTCAGTGGATGGTGAATGTTTCCACGAT
>JBBRWW010000250.1:0-1681 GCA_038248955.1 Lysobacterales bacterium | reverse complement strand
TGGTCGCTCGCGCACGGCCAGCGGGTCGAGGAGGCGCGCGGGCGCTTCGACGAGCGGCTGCGGGCCAAGCGCGCGGCCTAGCTAGTACTGCTCCGTTAGGTTCTTGAAGGGGGTGGGAGCGCGGGCTTGAAGTAGTGGTCGACATAACGTCGACCGTGGGGGCGATCATGCAGGCGGTGACTGGGTTGTCGGTCAAGCAGGTCGAGCGTGTGCGCGGGCGGCTGGGCGAGTTCGCGGGTGAGATGTTCGAGCCGATGGTTCGCAAGGATCAGCGCCGCTGGGGTGAGACGTATCTGCGTGGGTTGATGCTGGATGGCAAGCGCAAGAGCATCGAGCCGATGGCCGCTCGGCTCGAGGACGGCGACGAGCAGTGCTTGCAGCAGTTCGTCAATCAGTCGCCGTGGGCTTGGGGGCCGGTTCAGCGGCGGCTGGCGGTCAGGATGACCGCGGAGATCTGCCCGGTGGCGTGGGTGATCGATGACACCGGGTTCCCCAAGCAGGGCAAGATGTCAGTCGGTGTTGCGCGGCAGTACTGCGGCGCGTTGGGCAAGGTCGGCAACTGCCAGCTTGGAGTCTCGATCAGCGCGGTGACCGATCAGGCGTCTTGCCCGATCGATTGGCGACTGTTCATCCCGGAGGTGTGGGACGAGCCCGATGATTTCAACCAGCGGCGGCGCGCGCAGGCGCACCTTCCCGGCGATGTCTGTCACGTTCCCAAGTGGAAACAGGCGTTGGAAATGATCGACGAGCTCCGTGCCTGGGACCTTGAGCCGCCGGTGGTGTTGGGTGATGGCGCCTACGGCGACGTCACCGAACTGCGCACTGGCCTCACGCAGCGCGCGATCTCCTACGTGCTTGACGTCAAGGCCGTGACGTCGGCCTATCCGGAGAGCGTCGTCCCCGAGACGCCCGAGCGCAAGCCCGGCCGCGGCCGGCCGCCCGCAGCGCGCTACCGCGCCGACCCGTCATCGTTGCGCGACCTTGCCCTTGAGGCCGGCGAACAGGCGGCAGTCGAGGTCCAGTGGCGCGAGGGCACCCGCGGCGCGATGCGATCACGATTCCTGGCCCTGCGGGTCCGGCCCGCCAACATCGACCTGCGGCGCGCCGCGCATGCCGCCGACACCGAGCTCGACCTCGCCTGGCTGATCTGCGAATGGCCCGACGGCAAGGCCGAGCCGACCAAGTACTGGCTCTCCAACCTGCCCGCCGAGTCGCCGATCGACGAGCTCGTCGGCCTGGCCAAGCTCAGGTGGCGCATCGAGCAGGACTACCGCGAACTCAAAGACGCGCTCGGCCTCGATCACTTCGAAGGCCGCTCCTGGCGCGGCTGGCACCACCACGTCACCCTCGTGTCCATCGCCCACGGGTTTCTCACCACCGAACGGCTCCGGCGCCCGCCACCGCGGGCGGCCGCCTGATCTCACTGTTCGAGATCGTCAGAGAGCTCCAACAGCTCCTGGCCTGCTGGCACGGCACCTGCCCCACCTGCCGCAGACGACTGCCGCCCGAACACCCACTCCACCCAACCTAACGGAGCCGTATTAGGGGCTTGCCGCGCCAGTTCTGTGAGATGAACGAGAACAGGCGGTGCTCGATCTTGTTCCACTTGCTGGTGCCGGGCGGAAAGTGGCAGACCTGGATCGAGAGTCCGGTGGCGTCGGCGAGGCGCTGCAGCTCGGCC
>JBBRWW010000249.1:0-1691 GCA_038248955.1 Lysobacterales bacterium | reverse complement strand
GGTTGTTGGACCAAGTGACTTGAGGATCATGGAGGAAGCGCAGCGTTGCGACCTGACGATCGCGGAGCCGATCGAGCAAGCTGAGGACTTTGCCGCGGGCGGGCCGACCTCGTTTGGGTGGGCCGGTGATCGGCGGTTCAGGATTGGCCGCACAGCGGGCGCGCCAGGCGGATTCATAACGTGCGGTGAGGGCGGCGATCTCGGCCGGGGGGATGACTTCATCGCGGCCATGATACTGCAGCTTGAGGTCCCGGCCGTCATAGAGGATCTGCTTCAGGGTGGCCGCCCAAGCCTGACCGGGCGCTTCGCCCGCCGCGGTCAGTTCGCGCTCATGGTGCTCGTTGCAGACGCCATGCTTGCAGGGAAACGTGAAGTAGGCCGACCAGTGGTCATGCACGGCGACGCCGGAGTAGGCGGGCAGGATCCCGAGGGCGCGGATCCCCTCGGCGCCGCGGCGCCGGTGGCAGCCGTAAAGGGTAAGCGCGGCGGTGCAGCACACATGCAACCAGAAACGGCGGGCGGCAAACCGGAAGCCGGTCTCGTCGCAGCAGACGACCGGCGCCGCGTGTAGAAGTCTGGTCACCGCGGTCAGGAACGGATTGAGCTGGGCCGAAAGGCGCGTGTGACAGGTTTTGATCCAGCCTTCGCTGACCCGCCGGCCGGTGAGTTGCGCGATCACGTCGGTGACCCGCTGGAAGGGGACAAAGTGGACCACGTACAGGAAGATCGCGAAAGCCGCCAGGCGTGGGCCGTATTGGGTCGGTTGCTCGGCCCCGCGCGGAGGCGCCGCGCGGGTGACGGCGGCACACTGCGGGCAGCATTTGCACTCCATTTGATGCTCGGTCACCACCAACGGAGTTTTGGGCAGATCGAACACTTGATGTTTGATCAGCTCATCGGCCAACCGCTGCGAGAGGTCGAGGCCGCAGCCGCTGCAGTGGTGCACCGGATGCCGGACCACTGCGTCCGGCTGCGCGACCGGCTCCAAGCAGTGCCCGGGATGTCCGGGCTGTCCGCCCGTTCGCCGCTGGCTTTTGCGGCGCTCGCTGCGGGGCTTGGGCCGCGGATCGCTCGAGGGGGGCGCGTGGGTGGTGCGGCTGTCGCCGAGCGGAACCCGTTGGCGTCGGACCGCGGCCAATTCCTCCTCCAGGGCGAGCACGCGCGCCACCAGCGCCGCCGGGCCTTGCGCGACGAGCTGCGCCAAATCCGGACGCAACGCACAGACTTGCGCCAGGTCGATCATCCGGCCAACTCCCGGCGCAGCCGCGCCAGCGAGTGGCACGGCCAGATCCACACCCGCTTGACCGCCACCCGGATCTTCTTGTCCCGGTTGTCGCGCGTGCGCCCCGTGGTCCGGCCCAGTTCCAACCAGTTCGCCGCGCGATAGCACGTGCCCCGGAATCGCGTCTCGTCCACAAACGTCTCCACCAGTGCCAACGCGTGCCCGGTGCGTTGCCGCCAGTCGGTCACCAGCCGTCGCGTCATCATAGCGAGCAGGTGGCTGGCCAACGACGGCACCTGCACCCAGGGCAAAACCAAAAACCTCGAGTTATTCGCCACCCGCGCCAGTCCGGCCATGCGCTGCGCCGGGGTCCAGCCGAGCCAGCTGTCGCGACAACCCACCTTCAGCGCCGCCGAGGCCCAGACGGCGCACGCCAGCACCCGCCCCTCGCGGCTGCGGGCCAGATACC
>JBBRWW010000248.1:0-1718 GCA_038248955.1 Lysobacterales bacterium | reverse complement strand
GGCCGGCGGCGGGCGCTTCAAGGTGCAGGCGGCCGCCGGCAGCGGCGCGCGCCTGATCCTCGTGGCGGGACGACCGCTGCGCGAACCGGTAGTCCGTCACGGCCCGTTCGTGATGAACACCCGCCAGGAAGTGATGCAGGCCTTCGTGGACTTCCAGGAAGGCCGGTTCTGACGCGACGGCCATCTCCCCAAAGGCCGCGTCGGATTGCCGGCATGACCTCGGGAGCGGCACTGCGGCCCCGCCCATCGCGGCGCCGCAGTGCCTGCGACGCGCGACTACTTGTTGCTCAGCCGCGCCGCTTCGAACCGGATCGCCTGCGCCTGTTGCAGGGCTTCACCCAGTTGCTGGGTCGTTGCCTGTACCCAAAGGTGGGCCACGCGGCCGTCGGCCAGCCCCAGTTCCGTTTCGCGTGCCTGGATATCCGGTTTCGAGGCAATTTCGCTGCGATACCAGTGGATCTCCCGGCCATCGATGGTCCCCTGCTCCTCGCGGGCGCTGCGGCTGGGCCTGAACGCCGATTCGCGGGCGATGTAGAGCCCGAACGCCTCCGATCCATCGCTGCGCAGTGCCCGGCAGAAGTCGGTGTTGGCGGCCGCCTTGTACTCCCAGGTCAGGCCGCTGTCGGCGGCCAGTCTGGGACAGGACCCTTTCACTTCCGGTTGCGCCTGTGCCTGCGCACCGCCGGCCAACGCCAGCAGCAACGACAGGCCATATGCCGTCTTCTTCATGGAAACATTCCCCCTGTCGAGATCACTGGAAAGTGGATGTGATCGACTTTGACCATAAGCCAGTTCCCGGGGCTTGACAAATAGGCCCTGTTTATCTCCCGGGAGTTCGTGCCGCTTCGTTCAGGACTCGGGCAGGGGGATGAACTCGTCGTCGCCCGCCACCCAGGCTGTCGGCGAACACCCGCACTGGCGACTGCCCGCCGAAGCTGCATCGGCGACGATCCGCAGCCAGGCGCCGTCGCGCCGTGGCTGCGGCAGCGTCGATGCCCGGGGGTGGTGGAACGCGGGCGCGGTTTCCCCCGTCGGCCAGCGGCAGCGCGAGCCAGGTCTGCATGCCCTGCAGGCCATGCCATGAGCGCCGCTCGCTGGCGCCGGCACGCGCGCGATGGAGCGTCCTGCGCCGCGCGCGGCGCTGCCGGCGCTACCGGGTGGCGGGATCGACCTGCACGGTCACCTTGGGCGCGTCGCCGAAGGCCAGCGACAACAGGTGCAACTGCCAGTTGCCGACCGTCGCCATGGCCGGCGGATCGGTGTTGACGGTGATGCGGCGCGGCGCCTGCGCGTTGTCGGTGAACTCGAACACCACGTCGGCATCGCCGGCGCGGATGCACTGCGCGCCCGGCGGGCAGCGCGAGTCGGCGGCGACTTCGACATAGCGCAGGGCGGCGCCGTCGGGCAGGAAGACCTGCTGCCCGGGCGACATCTGGATCGGCTGGCCGATGGGAGCGCTGGCATGCGTGGGGCTGGCGCCGGTGGTGCAGCCGGACAGGGTCACGGCGGCGATCGATACGAGGGCGGCGAGGAACACGGCACGCATGGTGGCTCCGGGGCGGCTGGCAGGGACGCGCAGTCTAGGTGCGCGGACGTGAACGCGCCGCGCCGGCATCGCTGATGGTGTCGCTGGGGCGCGTTCGTAAAGGGGTTGATTGTCATGGAGTGATCGTCATGGCGCGCGGGTGTCGATCAGCGTCGCCGTGCCATCGCGATCG
>JBBRWW010000247.1:0-1727 GCA_038248955.1 Lysobacterales bacterium | reverse complement strand
TGGTCGGCAGGATCACCGTTGCAGCCACCGTCGCAGCAGCCAGCGCACCGTCGGCGTCAGCCGCGTGCGGTTGTAGGCATCGGCGGCCTTCCGGATGGCCTCGGCCTGGGTCGGGTAAGCGTGGATCACGCGGGACAGGGTGCGCAGGCCCACCCCCGCGACCATCGCCAGGGTGATCTCGTTGATCATGTCGCCGGCATCGCGGGCCACGATCGTCGCCCCGAGGATGCGGTCGCTGCGCTCCCGGACGTGGATCTTGACGAAGCCACTCTCCTCACCGTCGGTAATCGCGCGATCCACGTCATGCATCGGGATCGTGAAGGTCTTCACCGGGATGTCGCGTTCGCGCGCCTGTCGCACGTACAGGCCGACGTGGGCGATCGCCGGGTCGGTGTACGTGCACCACGGGATCGTCAACGCACTCAATCGCCGGCGACCCAGGAACAGCGCGTTCTGCACCACGATGCGCGCCGATGCGTCGGCCATGTGGGTGAACCGATGCTGCAGGCAGACGTCGCCGGCCGCATAAATGTGCCGGTTGCTCGTGCGCAGGAAGTCGTCGACGTGGACGCCGCGCGTGTCGTCGAAATCGACCCCTGCCACCGCCAGGTCGAGGCCCTCGGTATTTGGTACCCGGCCGGTACCGGTGAGGATCGCATCCACCGCCACCGTGCTCGTCTCGCCATCGCTGGTGAGGTCCACGAGCTTCTCGCCGTTTTCCATGCGCACGGCGGTGGCCGTGGTGTTCAGCCGCACCTCGATGCCGTCGCGCGCGAATGCGTCCGACAGGATCTGCGCCGCATCGCGCTCCTCTCGGGGCAGGAACAGCGGCCAGTCCTGCGCAATGACGGTGTTCGCGCCGAAACGGCAGAAGGCCTGCGCCAGCTCGCAGCCCAGCGGGCCGCCGCCGATCACCAGCAGCCGCCGCGGCAGGGCGGTCAGGTTGAAGACGTTCTCGTTGGTCAGGAACCCGGCATCGGCAAGTCCGGGAATCGACGGCAGCTGTGGTCGCGCGCCCGTGGCAATGACGGCCTTGCTGAAGCGCAGCGCGGCGCCCTCGACGTCCAGCGCGTCGCTCGCGGTGAAGCGCGCCTGGCCGAAGTACACGTCCACGCCGGCCGCGACCAGGCGCTGCACGGAGTCGGCGCGACCGATCCGGGCGCGGATGCCGCGCATGCGCTGCATGACGGCGGCGAAGTCGACGCGGATGTCGTCGGGGACCCGTGCGCCGTAGTGCCCGGCATCGCGCATCTCGGCGTACAGCCGCGACGTGCGGATGATGGCCTTCGACGGTACGCAACCGACATTCAGGCAGTCGCCACCGAGCAGGTCGCGCTCCACCAGCGCGACCCGGGCGCCCAGTGCCGCGGCGGCGTGCGCGGCGACCAAACCCGCCGTGCCGCCACCGATCACGACCAGTCCGTAGCGGCCGGCGGGCCTCGGGTTTCGCCATCGGTGCGGATGGACGTTGTCCCGCCGCTCGCGCTCGTGGGCATCTTGTGGAACCGTGGGGCCGAGGTCGCCGGGCTGTGGCATCGTCGTGATCCGATGGGCGAGACGGCGGCTAAAGCCAGCCGCCACGGAAGCCGGCGCGCTGCAAGCCCGCGCGGATGTACGGACAGTCGCGCATCAAGCGCCAGATCAGTCCGCTGCGGTGGTTCTCGACCATCATCACGACGATGCCCTGGTCCAGGCCGAAGTGGCCCACCGACACCCAGGCGTGATCC
>JBBRWW010000246.1:0-1823 GCA_038248955.1 Lysobacterales bacterium | reverse complement strand
TGCCAGGCTCGGCGGGCAGCGTCAACAATCGGCAACCCAGCGACGCCAACGCCTGCTGGTAGGCAAGGTGCTGGGTGGTGGCCAGGCCGATGTCGATCGGGGTGCGCGCGACGTGGGTGAGCTCGCAGGCAGCCAGGCTGGGGCTTACCTCGCGGATGATGGCGGTCAGCATGCTGGTCAGGCTCCGATCGGGGGTGCCGCATTGTCACCGCTGGGCGCGCAGCCACGATCGCGGCTAGAGCACCGCGCGCACGCCCGCGGCGATCTCGAACGACCGCACCCTCGCGGCATGATCGAAGATGTTCGCGGTCAACAGCAGCTCGTCGGGGCGATGGCGGGCAATGAACTCGCCGATACCGCGCTCGACCCGCGCCGCATCGCCGACCACCGCGCAGGCCAGCGCGCGCTCGACCCCGGCCTTCTCCTGCGGCGTCCACCACGCCTCGATGTCGTCGATCGGCGGCGGGATCAACCCGGGCTGGCCACGACGCAGGCGCACGAAGCTCTGCTGCTGGGTGGTGAACAGGCGGCGGGCCTCGTCGTCGCTGGCCGCCGCCACCACGTTCAGGGCCAGCATCGCGTACGGCGCCTGCAGCCTCGGCGACGGCTGGAACTCGCGGCGGTACAGCGCCAGCGCCTCGTCCATCGCGTCGGGCGCGAAGTGCGAGGCGAAGGCAAACGGCAGACCGAGCGCCGCCGACAGCTTGGCACTGAACAGGCTGGAGCCGAGCAGCCACATCGGCACCTCGACGCCGGCGCCCGGCACCGCGCGCACCGGCTGGCCTGGCTGGGCCGGGTCGAAGTAATGCATCAGCTCGACCACGTCCTGCGGGAACGAGTCGGCGCCATCGAAATAACGACGCAGCGCGCGGGCCGTGGCCTGGTCGGTACCCGGTGCCCGGCCAAGGCCGAGGTCGATGCGGCCCGGGTACAGCGACGCCAACGTGCCGAACTGCTCGGCCACCTGCAGCGGCGAATGGTTGGGCAACATGATCCCGCCGGCGCCGACGCGGATCGTCGACGTGCCGCCGGCGACATGGCCGATCAGGACTGCGGTCGCGGCGCTGGCGATGCCGGGCATGTTGTGGTGCTCGGCCAACCAGTAGCGCTGGTAGCCCAGGCGCTCGGCGTGGCGCGCGAGGTCGAGCATGTTGGCGAACGCACGGCCGGGATCACTACCTTCGGTGACCGGGGCGAGGTCGAGGATGGAGAACGCGATCATGTCGGGGTGCTCGTATGCCGGCTCCACGACATGGGGACGGCCGGCGGTGAATGCCACCGGCCGTGGCCGCGGCGTCCGGGCTCAATCCGGCTGCTTTGCGGCCCCGCGGCGAGGGCAACCGGGTCTAACGGAACCACCACGAGGCGCTTCTGCGACGGCCACGGCCCCCGATCGCCTACCGCGATCTTCGGCGGTCGCGGAAATGACGATCATCGGTCGGGCAGCTAAAGCTCGCCGTCGGGCGTCCACTCACCGATCATGACCTCATCGATCATGACCTCATCGATGATGACCTCACCGATCATGACCTCCACACTCGACCCAACCGACCATGCCGCAATGCGCTGACAACATTCCCCGCCTGGTCGTGATCGGCGGCGGCCCCGCGGGGTTGATGGCCGCCGAGGTCGCGCGCGCGGCCGGCATCGAGGTCGACCTGTACGAAGCCAAGGGCTCCGTTGGGCGCAAGTTCCTGATCGCCGGCAAGGGCGGCCTCAACCTCACCCACGACGAGCCCCGCCCCGGCTTCGACCGGCGCTACCGCGAGCGGCAGTTCGAGGTCGCCGACTGGCTCGACGCGTTCGATGCCGACGACCTGCGC
>JBBRWW010000245.1:0-1849 GCA_038248955.1 Lysobacterales bacterium | reverse complement strand
CACCCGTGATACCCGATACAAGGGTCACCCCCGCCACTGCACGCCCGACGAACCGCAATATGAGATCAAGAGCGACAAGACCGACCACGTCGCCATGCACAAGGACTCGGCGCTGACGCTCATCGGCTCATGATCCGACGATAGATTGCCCCTGAAACCCCTTTTTTTTCCTTCCCTTTTTCAAAAGGATTCGCGCCACCTGATCTTTGACAAATAGGGTCAGGTTCATTTCCAAACCCCAGTCGCCTAAGCCATCGGCAGGTTCAACCCCTGCTCCCTCGCACACGCCTTCGCAATCTCATACCCCGCGTCCGCATGCCGCATCACGCCGGTTGCAGGGTCGTTCCACAGCACCCGCGCGATGCGCTTGTCGGCCTCGGCGCTGCCGTCGCAGACGATCACCACGCCGGAGTGCTGCGAGTAGCCCATCCCCACCCCGCCGCCGTGGTGCAGCGACACCCAGGTCGCGCCGCCGGCAACGTTGAGCATCGCGTTGAGCAGCGGCCAGTCGCTGACGGCGTCACTGCCGTCGAGCATCGCCTCGGTCTCGCGGTTCGGTGACGCGACACTGCCGCTGTCGAGATGGTCGCGGCCGATCACGATCGGCGCCTTGAGCTCGCCGTTGCGGACCATTTCGTTGAACGCGAGGCCGAGCTTGTCGCGCACGCCCAGGCCGACCCAGCAGATGCGCGCGGGCAGGCCCTGGAACGCGATGCGCTCGGCAGCCATGTCCAGCCAGCGGTGCAGGTGCTTGTCGTCGGGAATCAGTCCCTTGACCTTCGCATCGGTCTTGGCGATGTCCTCCGGGTCGCCAGACAGCGCGACCCAGCGGAACGGGCCGACGCCGCGGCAGAACAGCGGCCGCACATACGCAGGCACGAAGCCGGGGAAACCGAACGCGTCCTTGCAGCCTTCATCGAATGCCATCTGGCGGATGTTGTTGCCGTAGTCGAACGTCGGGATGCCCATCGCCTCGAACGCGAGCATCGCCTCGACGTGCACGCGCATCGACTGCTTGGCCGCGTCGCGCACGACTTCGGGGTGGTGCTTCTGCTCGGTGAGCCACTGCTCGACGCTCCAGCCGATCGGCAGGTAGCCGTGGATCGGGTCGTGGGCGCTGGTCTGGTCGGTGACCGCGTCCGGGCGCACGCCGCGGCGGACGAGTTCGGGCAGGATTTTGGCGGCATTGCCGAGCAGCGCGATCGACTTCGCCTCGCCGGCCTTGCAGTACTTGCCGATGCGGGCGAGCGCGTCGTCGAGGTCGGTTGCCTGTTCGTCGACGTAGCGCGTGCGCAGGCGCATGTCGATCCGCGACTGCTGGCATTCGATCGTCAGGCTGCTGGCGCCGGCGAGGCTCGCCGCGAGCGGCTGCGCGCCACCCATGCCGCCCAGGCCCGCGGTCAGGATCCACCTGCCGGTGAGGTCGCCGGCGTAGTGCTGGCGACCCATCTCGACGAACGTCTCGTACGTGCCCTGGACGATGCCCTGGCTGCCGATGTAGATCCAGCTGCCCGCGGTCATCTGCCCATACATCATCAGGCCCTTGCGATCGAGTTCGTGGAAGTGCTCCCACGTCGCCCAGTGCGGCACCAGGTTGGAGTTCGCGATCAGCACGCGCGGCGCATCAGGGTGGGTGCGGAAGATACCAACCGGCTTGCCGGACTGCACCAGCAAGGTCTCGTCGTCCTCGAGTATGCGCAGCGAATCGAGGATCGCGTCGTAGGACTGCCAGTCGCGCGCGGCGCGTCCGATGCCGCCGTAGACCACCAGCTCGGTCGGGTTCTCGGCGACCTCCGTATCGAGGTTGTTCTGGATCATCCGGTACGCGGCTTCGGTCAACCACGACTTG
>JBBRWW010000244.1:0-1860 GCA_038248955.1 Lysobacterales bacterium | reverse complement strand
CAGTCATCCGGGTGCCAGCACGCTGGGCTGGCGCGGATTCGCCGCGCTTCGCGAGGCGGTGTCGCTGCCGTTGTACGCGATCGGTGGCCTGGCCGGCGACGACATCACGCAGGCGCGTCGCCACGGCGCACAGGGTATCGCCGCGATCCGCGGACTCTGGCGGTCAGGCTGAGCCGGCGAGGAGCAGGTAACGGCGGTGCAGGGCGGCCACGTGGCCGTCCAGCGCCTCGACTGCGTCGTCGTTGACGATCACGTCGTCGGCAATCGCCAGGCGAGCGCCGCGAGTGGCCTGCGCCGAGATCATGCGGTCGGCCAGCGCCGCGTCGATGCCGTCGCGCTGGACCAGGCGGGCACGCTGCAGTGCAGCGGGCACGTCGACCAGCAGGATCCTGTCCAGCCATGGGTAGGCGTCGCGACCGCCGCCTTCGGCGAGCAGGGGTATCGCGGCGACGGCATAGGCCCCGGGGGCGGCGGCGCAATCCGACCGCAGCCGGGCCCGCACGCGCGGATGGATGATCGATTCCAGTTGCCGGCGTGCATCGGCGTCGGCGAACACGCGCTGGCGCATCGCCCCGCGGTCGAGGCTGCCATCGGCGGCCAGCACGCGGGGCCCAAACGCCTCCACCACTTCGGCCAGTCCGGGTGAGCCGGGTTCGACCATGGCGCGCGCGGCCAGGTCGGCATCGGCCACGAAGATGCCCAGCGCCTCAAAGCGACGGGTGACGGCGCTCTTGCCCGCCGCCACGCCGCCGGTGACGGCGATGATGTAGCCGCTCATGTCCGGTTGCCCATCGCCGATCGCCACGTCCTGTGGCTGCGATGCACGGCGGCATTCGCGCCTGCGGGCAGTACTGCCTTGGGACGGGCAAGGGCTGGAACGCCCACGCGGAACTCCTACGAAAGGCCGGAGACGCGCATGTAGGCGCCTACCAGTTGCTCGCCCCAGAAGAACGCCACCCAGCCGGCGACCGCCAGGTAGGGGCCGAACGGGATCGGGGTGGCGCGGTCGCGGCCCTTCACCGCCAGCCAGATCGAGCCGATGATCGCGCCGACCAGCGACGACAGCAGGATCGTCGGCAGCACGCCGCTCAGGCCGACCCAGGCGCCGATCGCGGCCAGCAGCTTGAAGTCGCCGTGGCCCATGCCTTCCTTGCCGGTGATCTGCTTGAACAGCCACCACACCGACCACAGGCTCAGGTAGCCCGCCACCGCGCCCAGCAGCGCCGGCTTGGCGCCAAAGTACAGGCTGTCGGCGCTGGCGATCAGGCCCAGCCACATCAACGGCAGGGTGAGCTGGTCGGGCAGCAGCTGGGTGCGCAGGTCGATGCCCGACAGCGCGATCAGGAACGCGGTGAACACCATCGCCCCGAAACCCTGCCAGCCGAAGCCGAAGCGCCACACGCAGGCGACCATCAGCAGCATCGTCAGCAGTTCCACCGCCGGGTACTGGATCGAAATCGAGGTCTTGCAGCTGCGGCAGCGGCCACGCAGCGCCAGCCAGCTGACTACCGGGATGTTCTCGTACCAGCTCAGCGCGCGTTTGCACTGTGGGCAATGCGAGCGCTCGACCACGATTCCCGGCGGCGGCGGGTCGTAGACCTCCGGCAGTTCGAGGATCTCGCGCGCATCACGCTTCCAGGCCCATTCCAGCCGGGGCGGAATGCGCAGGATGACGACGTTGAGGAAGCTGCCGAGCAACAGCCCGAAACCGGCCGCGAGCGGGTAGCCGAGGCCGGGGTTCTGGTCGAGGAATGACATCTAGTCGCGCGCCGCCGGTCAGCCGACGACCGCGCCGAGCTTGAAGATCGGCAGGTACATGCCAATCACCATGCCGCCGACCACCACGCCCAGGAAGATCAT
>JBBRWW010000243.1:0-1973 GCA_038248955.1 Lysobacterales bacterium | reverse complement strand
TCGGTCAGCAGCAGTTCCTGGTGTTGCTGTTCGTGGTGGCTGCCCAGGGTAATGCGGCGCAGCGCCTCGGGATCGAGATCGCCGCACTGGAAGGCGCGGTCGATGCGCGCGTCGATCTCGTCGCGGTAGTCCAGCACCTGTGCCAGCGTCGGCCGGGACAGCAGGCCGCGGCGCGGTCGCGCATGCATTGGCCCGACCGACTGGTAGTAACTGTTGAACAGGTAGTCCCAGCGGGGATCGACGGGACGGTAATCCGGGCGCAAGGCCAGTACGAAGCGTTCGAAGAACCACGTCGTGTGCGCCAGGTGCCACTTGCTCGGACTGGTGTCGTCCATGCTCTGGACCATCGCGTCCTCGGCCGACAGCGGCGAGGCGAGGTCGACGCTGCGCGCGCGCGCTGCCCGGTAGCGCGCCAACGCTCCGGCGGGGGACGGATCACGCGAAAAAAGCGCGGCCGGTCGCGGGAGTGCCACGGGAGGAGAGATCGACATCTGGCCAAGGGTAATGAAGCAGGGTCGCGGCGAGGTGATGCCCGGGTGATGCGCCGGTCCGAGCGGCACGGCGACTAGAATCGCTCCATGAACAATGCCAGCGATTCCGCCGCGACCCTGCCTGGGCTGAATGGGTTGTTCGAACTCCCTCCGCGAACGCTGTACCTCGCCACCGCCGCGCATGGGCCCCGGCTGCGCACGGTGCAGGCCGCAGCCCAGGCGGCGCTGGTCGCCAGCGTCGCGCCGTGGCTCCTGTCGACTTCCGCCTGGGAGACATCGATCGAGTCGGTGCGGACGGGTGCCGCGGCGCTGTTTGCTGGCGATGGCGATGGCGATGCTGTCGCGCTGGTGCCATCGGCGTCGTACGCGCTGGCGATCGCCGCGCGCAACCTGCCACTGTCCGCGGGGGACGCGGTGCTGGTGCTGGATGGCCAGTTTCCGTCCAACCTGCTGCCCTGGCAGCAGCGTTGCGGCGAGGTCGGGGCGCGGCTCGTCGCGGCCTGCCGCGATCCCGGCCAGGACTGGACCGGCGCGGTGCTGGCCGCGCTCGACGCCGATCCGGCGATCCGGGTGCTGGCGTTGCCACAGGTGTACTGGCACGACGGCTCGCTGCTCGACCTCGACCGCATCAGCGCGCGTGCGCGTAATGCTGGCGCGGCGCTGGTGCTCGACCTCAGCCAGAGCCTTGGCGCATTGCCGGCCGCGACCGCTCGCTGGCAGCCGGATTTCGCGGTCGCGGTCGGCCACAAGTGGCTGCTCGGCGCGCCCGGCCTGGCCTATCTGTGGGCGGCGCCACAGTGGCGCGCGCGGGGCGTGTCGATCGAGCAGCACTGGCAGGCGCGCGACATCCGCGACTGGCACGTCGCCACCGGTCGACCGCCGCCGTACCGGGCCGGCGCGCGTCGCTACGATGCCGGCGGCGTGGCCGATCCGCTACACCTGGCCATGGCGGACGCCGCGCTCGCGCAGGTCAAGGCCTGGGGAGTGACGCGGATCGCCACGGCGTTGCGCGCGCGCACCGCGGCGTTCGAAGTGGCACTGCGCGAACGCGGGCTGTCGGCCTGGCTGCCGTCGGGGCCGATGGCGCACTTTATTGGCGTGCGGCCCACGGACGCGGCATCGCTTGGCGCGGTCGAGGCGGCGTTGTCCACGGCCGGCGTCGTGGTCACCGCGCGGCACGGGCTACTGAGGATCGCGCCTCACCTGCATGTGGAGGTGGACGACCTGCGCCGCGTCGCGACCATCATTGCCGATGCCGCGGAAACCGTGGCGATCGGCGGCTGACGCCGGCAACCGACGGCCCGCGCAGGCGATCAGCGGCCGGGACCGACGTCGATGAAGCGCAGGAATTCGGCACGGGTGCGCGCGTCCTCGCGGAAGCTGCCGACCATCTTCGAGGTGATCATGCTGACGCCTCGCTTGTGTACGCCACGCGTGGTCATGCATTCGTGCGCGCCCACGATCACGACGGCGACACCGCGC
>JBBRWW010000242.1:0-2114 GCA_038248955.1 Lysobacterales bacterium | reverse complement strand
GTGCTGCGTGCATCGCCCAACGCCGTGCGCGTGGAAGGCTACACCGACGACCGCCCGATCCGCACCGCGCAGTTCACCTCCAACTGGGAACTGTCGGCAGCGCGCGCCGCCGGCGTGGTGCACGTGATGATCGACGAGGGCGTCGGCGCCGGCCGCCTGGCGGTGGTCGGCTACGGCGAGCACCAGCCGGTCGCCGACAACGCCACCGATGCCGGCCGCAACGCCAACCGCCGCGTGCTGCTGGTGATCCTGGCCACCCCGCAAGGCCCCGACGCGGTGCCCGATCCAAATCCGGCGATCGCGCGGCAGGGCGGCGATCGCGCACCCGCGGGGCTCGCGGCCGCGGTGGCGGCGACGCCAGCGATGCCGGCGGCGTTGGCCAGGATGCCGGCGGCGCCCGTATCGAGCCGCCGCAAAGCGCTCACGACCCAGACCTCATCCCCGACCGGCGCGGTCGCGATGCGTGCCAAACCGCTGCCGGGAGCCGGCTGACATGCAGTCCTGGGCCATTGCCAACCAGAAGGGCGGCGTCGGCAAGACCACCACCAGCCTGTGCCTGGCGCGCGGCCTGGCCGCCGCCGGCCACCGCGTGCTGCTGCTCGACCTCGACCCGCATGCCTCGCTCACCCGCGCGTTCGCGGTGCCGTCGGACCCGCCACCGGCCGGCACCCACGACCTGTTCGGCGCCCAGGCGGCGTCGCTGGCGTCGTTGGCGCGCGCCACCGACATCGATGGCGTCAGGCTGATCGCCGCGCAACCGGCGTTGGCGACGCTGGAGCGCCGGGGCGCCAGCCAGCCGGGCCTGGGCCTGTCGCTGGGCCGCGCCCTGCACGGCGTACAGGCGCTGTACGACTACGTGCTGATGGACTGTCCGCCCACGCTCGGCCTGCTGATGGTCAACGCGCTGGCCGCGGCCGATCGCCTGGTGGTGCCGACCCAGACCGACCCGCTCGCGCTGCACGGACTGGCCGACATGCTGCGCACCGCCGAGATGGTCGAGCGCTCACGCCGCCGCCCGCTGCCGCGGCACGTGCTGCCGACGCTGTACGACCGCCGCACCCGCTCTGGCGTGCACAGCCTGGAGCTGCTGCACGACCGCTACGAGGGCCGCGTGTGGCCCAGCGCGGTGCCGATGGACACGCGCCTGCGCGACGCCACCGCGCTCACCGCCGCGGCCTCGCCCGGCGGGCGCGGCGTGGATGCCTATCGACGCGCACTCAACTGGCTGCTGGCGCAGGACGCCGCACCGCAACGGCAGGCCGCATGAGCACGATGACCCTGATCGAGGACTACGTGGACGCGCTGCTGGACGGCTCCCACCTTGACGCCCTGCCGTTCGCAGGCGACCGCCATCACGACACCGCGGAGGACTTCGCAGCACGCGGTTTCCAGGACGCGGTGGAGGTCGGCCTCGCGGCCGGGATTGCTTTGGAAACCGGCCTCGCGGCCGGGATCGCTTTGGCAACCGGCCTCGCGGCCGGGATCACTTTGGAAACCGGCCTCGCGGCCGGGATCACTTTGGAAACCGGCCTCGCGGCCGATACGGTGGTGATGCCGCCCGCCGCCGCGAACCCCATGTCCCAGCCCGCCTTCGATCCCATTGCCGAAATGCCGCCTGCCGCGCCAGCGGTTGCGGTGCCGGGGTTCGTCCCCGCGTTCGTGCCCAGCTCGGCGGCCGTCACCCGACCGCTGCCCAGCGCCCAGGCCCCTGCTCCCCATGGCCCTGCTCCCCATGGCCCTGCGCCCCATGCCCCTGCGCCCCAGGACGTGCCGGTGTCGGCGTTGGCCACCTCGCATCGCTGGCTGCGCGTCACGGTCGGCCGCGACAGCTACGCGCTGGAGCTGCTGCGGGTGCAGGAAGTGGTGCGGCTGGCGCCGATCGTCGCGCTGCGCGGCGCCGCGCGCGCGGTGCTCGGGGTGATGAACCTGCGCGGCCGCATCGTGCCGGTGGTCGACCTCGGCCAGTGGCTGGGCGCGGGCTGCGTTCACGGCGACGACCGCAGCCGGATCGTGGTGGTCGAGCGCGACGACGAGATGATCGGCGTGCTGGTCAGCGCGGTCGAGGACGTCGACACCCTGGGCCGCGAGCGCATCGAGCCGCCACTGGCCAGCAG
>JBBRWW010000241.1:0-2148 GCA_038248955.1 Lysobacterales bacterium | reverse complement strand
TGGCCGAAGGCGCGTCCGGCGAGCACGACCCCTACGCCGACGTGTTCAACCAGTCGTCATAGCCCGCCGCTCCCGGGGCGCCGGGACGGGAGTATTGCCCCGTCACGGATTCGGGCAATCCGCCTGCCGCTCGGGGCGGGCGGCATCGAATTGCGGCAACGCCAGGCAGGCCTGCTCGATCCTGACGATGGTCGGGAACGCCCCCAGGTCGGCGCCAAAACGCCGCGCGTTGTAGACCTGCGGGATCAGGCAGCAATCGGCCAGCGTGACCGTATCGCCCTCACAGTAAAGGCCGGTGGCGGGATGGTCGTTGAGCATCACCTCGATCGCGGCCAGGCCAATGTCGACCCAGTGCCTGACCCAGGTGTCGCGCTCGGGCTGTGGCACATGCCAGGTCTGCTCGAAATACTGCAGCACGCGCAGGTTGTTGAGCGGATGGATGTCGCAGGCCACCGCCTGGGCGATCGCGCGCACGCGCTGGCGGTCGCGGCTGGTGGCCGGCAGCAGCGCCGGCGTGGGCCAGGTCTCGTCCAGGTACTCGAGGATCGCGAGCGACTGCCGCATGATCCGGCTGCCGTGTTCCAGCACGGGCACCAGTTCCTGGGGGTTGGTCGCGCGATACGCCGCACTGTGCTGCTCGCCACCATTGCGCGTCAGGTGCACCGGCACGGTCTCGTAGGCCAGGCCCTTGAGATTCAGTCCGATGCGGACGCGGTAGGCCGCGCTCGAACGCCAATACGAGTACAGCCGCAAATGGTCATTCATGCGTCGAGTGTCTTGTGTCATGGATCCCCCCAGATCATGCACCACCATAGCCGTCCATGGCACGGGTCGTCGACCTTCCGCCGGCCGCTACCTCCCGCCGGTCAGGCGTGTGCCTTGCGCGGGATCAGGCCGGCTGGCGTTCGATGCGTTGCTCGATCGCGCCGAACACACTGGCGCCAGCGTCATCGAGCATTTCGATCCGCACCACGTCGCCGAAGCTCATGAATGGGGTCGAAGGCTTGCCGTGCTCGAGCGTTTCGACCGTACGCTTCTCGGCGAAGCACGAGGCGCCCAGGCTCGTGTCTTCGTTGGCGACGGTCCCCGAGCCGACGATGGTGCCGGCCGACAAGGGACGCGTCTTCGCCGCATGCGCGAGCAGCTGGGCGAAATTGAACTGCATGTCGACGCCGGCTTCCGGCGCGCCGAACCATTGGCCGTTGACGTGGGTCAGCAGCGGCCGGTGCACCTTGCTGTCGCGCCACGCGTCGCCGAGTTCGTCGGGAGTCACGAACACCGGGCTCAACGCCGAGCGCGGCTTGGACTGCACGAAGCCGAAGCCCTTGGCCAGTTCGCCCGGGATCAGGTTGCGCAGCGACACGTCGTTGATCAACCCGACCAGCTGGATGTGGCCGGCGGCCTGTTCCGGTGTGACGGCCATCGGCACGTCGTCGGTGACGATGACCACCTCGGCCTCCAGGTCGATGCCGTGGTCTTCGCTGGGCACGCGCACCGGGTCGCGCGGGCCGTGGAAGCCCGCGCTGACGGCCTGGTACATCAACGGATCGGTGTAGAAGCTTTCCGGCACCTCGGCGCCGCGCGCGCGGCGAACGCGCGCGACATGCGGCAGATAGGCGCTGCCATCGAGGAACTCGTAGGCGCGCGGCAACGGCGCCGCCAGCGCGGCCATGTCGAGCTCGAAGGCGCCCTCGGCGGTTCCTGCGGCAAGCGCGTCGGACAGCGCATTGAGGCGCGGCGCGAGATTGGACCAGTCTTCCAGCGCGTGCTGCAGCGTGTCGGCGATCCCGGTGGCGCGCACGCCGCGGGCGAGGTCGCGCGACACCACGACCAGCGTGCCGTCGCGGCCGCCTTCCTTGAGTGAACCCAGCTTCATCCAGTGACTCCAATTGCCGGCGCCGGAGCGCGATGGTCGCCATTGTAGTCGCGGCCGCGACCGGTCCGGCCGACGCGCAGCCGTGCCGCGCATACATCGGTGCCGGGCCGACGCGGGCCCCTCCCCGCTTGCGGCGGCGGACAAAAAAAAGGCCCCGCTTTCGCGAGGCCTTTTCCTGTGTGGCTGGGGAACTAGGGTTCGAACCTAGATTGACGGTGTCAGAGACCGTCGTCCTACCGTTAGACGATTCCCCAATAAGACGGGATGCGCCG
>JBBRWW010000240.1:0-2194 GCA_038248955.1 Lysobacterales bacterium | reverse complement strand
GGGTGAATCCGTTGTGGTCCTGGCGCCACACGTGCGACGCCAGCAGATAGTTGAGCGAGGCGATGCGGCGTCGCCACGGCAGCTCCCGCGTCTCCTTCAACCACTTGGCGTGCTGGTTGAACATCGAATCGACGATGTGGATGAACGCCTCGTAGCAGTTGAACAAACCGTGCCGCCCAGTCAGCAGGTAGCCCTCCAGCCAGCCCTCGCACTGGTGCTCGCTGAGCATTTCCATCACCCGTCCGGAAGGCGCGAGGAACTCGTCGCCCGGCGCGGTCGCCGCATCCCATTGCCGATCGGTCGCCTCGAACAACGCCGCGAGACCATTGGAGATGGTCTCGTCAGGACCGAACACGCGGAAATTGCGCTGCTCGTCGTTGAGCTTCGCCACGTCGCGCAGGAACGGCCCGAGCACGCGGGTGTCGCCGATGCCCGGCGTGCCCGGCGTCGGCACGTCGGCGGCGTAGTCGCGGAAATCCGGCAGCCGCAGGTCGCGCAGCAACAGGCCGCCGTTGGCATGCGGGTTGGCGCCCATGCGACGGGCCCCGGTGGGCGCCAGTTCGGCCAGCTCCGGGCGCAGCCGGCCGCGCTCATCGAACAATTCCTGCGGCCGGTAGCTGCGCAGCCACTGCTCCAGCTGCTCCAGATGTCCGGGATGGGTGCGCGGATGCAGCGGCACCTGGTGCGAGCGGAAACTGCCCTCGTTCGGCAGTCCGTCGACAAACTTCGGCCCCGTCCAGCCCTTGGGCGAGACCAGCACGATCATCGGCCAGCGCGGCCGCTCGCCGTTTCCGTGCTCGCGGGCATTGGCTTGGATCGCCTTGATCTGCCCGACCGCGATGTCGAGCGTCGCCGCCATCGCCTCGTGCATCAGCGCTGGCTCGTGGCCTTCGACGAAATAAGGCGTCCAGCCATAACCGCGCAGCAACTGCTCCAGCTCGTCGCGCGTTATGCGCGCCAGGACCGTGGGGTTGGCGATCTTGTAGCCGTTGAGATGCAGGATCGGCAGCACCGCGCCGTCGGTGACCGGATCGAGGAACTTGTTGGAGTGCCACGCCGTGGCCAGCGGCCCGGTCTCCGCCTCGCCGTCGCCGACCACGCAGGCGACGATCAATTCGGGATTGTCGAACACCGCGCCGAAGGAGTGGCTCAGCGAATAGCCCAATTCGCCGCCCTCGTGGATCGAGCCGGGGGTCTCGGGCGAGGCGTGGCTGGGAATGCCGCCGGGAAACGAGAACTGCAGGAACAGCTTGCGCAAGCCGGCCTCGTCGCGGCTGATGTCCGGATAGACCTCGCTGTAGGTGCCTTCGAGATAGGTGTTGCCGACCACCGCCGGACCGCCGTGCCCGGGCCCGGAGACGTAGATCATGTCGAGGTCGTACTGCTTGATCACCCGGTTGAGATGCACGTAGATGAAGTTCTGTCCCGGGGTGGTGCCCCAGTGCCCGAGCAGCATCGTCTTGATGTCGGTGAGCGCCAGCGGGCGCTTCAGCAACGGGTTGTCGTAGAGAAAGATCTGCCCGACCGACAGGTAATTGGCGGCGCGCCAGTACGCATCCATGCGCTGCAGCAACGACGGCGAGAGGATGGTGGTGTTCATCAGGTGGTTCCCCGGGTGGATGGCAGATCGAGCACGCGGACCACCGACCTGGCGATCATGAGCTGCTCGTCGGTGCGGATGACCCGCACGCCGACGCGCGCGCCGTCGACGGAGATCCGCGAAGCGTTGGCGACGTTTCGCGCCGGATCGAGCTGAACGCCCAGAAAGCCCAGTTGCTGGCAAGCACGCTCGCGGATCACTGGCGCGTTCTCGCCGATGCCGCCGGCGAACACCAGGGTGTCCAGGCCGCCAAGGGCCGCGGCGAACGCGCCGATCCATTTGCGCAGCTGGTAGCAGAACAGCGCCACCGCCTCGGCGGCGCGGACGTCACTTGCTTCGCGGCGCAGCAACTCGCGCACATCGGCACTGGTTTCCGAGACGCCCAGCAGTCCGGATTCGTGGTTCACCATCTGCTGGAATTGCGCCGCGCCCATGTGTTCGGTGCGCGCGAGGTAGGACACCAGTCCCGGGTCCAGGTCGCCGGAGCGGCTGCCCATGACCAGCCCCGACGCGGGCGTGAATCCCATGGAGGTGTCGATCCCCTGGCCATCGCGCACTGCGGCCAGGCTGGCGCCGTTGCCCAGGTGGGCGAGG
>JBBRWW010000239.1:0-2197 GCA_038248955.1 Lysobacterales bacterium | reverse complement strand
GCTGTCGTCCGCCAGATAGACGACCTGCGTCTGCTCGGGATGGACTTGCACGTGCCAGTCCAGGACCTCGAGCAAGGTGGTGGCGGCCTGTGGTGTTCCAGGCGGCACCGAATCGAGGTTGCCATCGATGTGACTGTCAGGTCGCGCGGGCGCCAAATTCAGCGCAGCCAGCGCCATCGCGGCCCTAACGCCGGATGGGTCATGTACAGCGGCGCCTCGCTGCACGGCCCGCAGCAAGTCGCCCACGGTTTCCGCACTTTGCAGGGTGTCCGCCGGCAGGTCGATGCCGAACGCGCGTTCGGTGCGCAGCAGTAGTTCCATGCGCCCTAGGCTGTCGAAGCCGAGATCCACGTCCAGCACGCTGTCGGTGGTGACCGGCGGCAGTTCCGGATCGCCGGCATGCAACTCGCGCAGCGTCGCCTCGACGACAGCGATCACCGCTGCGTGGTCGCCAGCAGGCTGCGGCGCTTGGCCGAGAGGGGTCGTCATCACTGGGTTGGCCTTTCTTGTCGGCACCCGCGCGTCGGTGCGCCTCAACTCCTTGGTGGTGGGCCAGCGCGCCTCCGTGGGCCGGTCAGTTCGAGGATTCATCGAATGGCTCCCGCGCGCGGCAGGGGCCGAGGACCGCCCTCAGAATCATCCCGTGGCGCACGTCCGCAAGGCTGCCCACCAATGAGTGCCGAGGAAGTCTGACCACCCTCGGCGGTATTGCAGGCGCCAAGCGCATTCGCGCTCGCAGCGGTGGCTCGTGAAGCTCGGTGGGCTGCGTTACCGGCGCCGATGGCATATGGGCTATCGCGGGCTGCGCGACCTCCACCAGCTCCCACTGCACCTCCTCGGTCACATCGGACCCCGGTTCGTCGGAGTCGGGTTCGCCGGGTCGTGCGCCATAGCGGCGTTTGCGCAACCAAGGCAGGATCAACTGGAAAAAGGCTACGGCAGCAAACACCAACAGAACCAGCAGATTTTCCTGACTCATCGCGGTCCCCCGGTCTGCTGCACCGGTGGCGGACCCTCCGTGCCGGCAATGGCATCGCGCATCGCCGTGTCAGCCTGCACGTTCTTCATCCGGTAGTAGTCCATCACGCCAAGATTCCCCTGACGGAAGGCGTCGGCCATCGCGCGCGGCACGTCGGCCTCGGCCTCGACGACGCGGGCTCGCATCTCCTGCTCCAGGGCCACGGCCATGGCGCGCCGCTCCTCCGCCTTGGCCTGCGCGATCTGCTTGTCGGCGTCAGCCTGGTCGATCTGGAGCTTGGCGCCGATGTTCTCGCCAACATCGACATCGGCAATGTCAATGGACAGGATCTCGTAGGCCGTGCCCGCGTCGAGCCCCTTAGAGAGGATGTGCTTGGAAATGTGGTCCGGGTTCTCGAGCACGTTCTTGTGCGACACCGCCGAGCCGATGGCGCTGACCATGCCTTCACCGACGCGCGCGATGATCGTCTCCTCGCCCGCGCCGCCCACCAGTCGATCGATGTTCGTGCGCACAGTCACGCGAGAAACGGCGATCAGCTGGATGCCGTCTTTCGCCACGGCTGCGATTTTCGGTGTTGTGATCACCTTGGGGATGACCGACATCTGCACCGCCTCGAGCACGTTGCGTCCCGCCAGGTCGATGGCCGCGGCCCGCTTGAAGGGCAGCGGGATGTTGGCCTTGTCCGCTGAAATCATCGCGTTCACGACCCTGACGACGTTGCCGCCCGCGAGAAAGTGGGCCTCCAGATCGTTGATGGATATCTCTAGACCGGCCTTCACCGCGCTGATGCGCGCCGTCACCACAGTGCCGGGCGGCACGCGGCGCAGACGCATCGCGATAAGGGTCATGAGGCCCACGTACGCGCCCGACGCCCAGGCGGCGATCCACAATGGGATGGGCACCAGATAGAGGATGAAGGCGATGATCGCCAACACAAGGATGAGCAACCCGAAGGTGCCCAATAGTCCTACGACTTCCACGATGCCCATGACTTACTCCTTGGTTGATAAAGTTGATTTGGTTGAATCGGCGCGCAGCCGTCGCACCACGACCCGGTTTCCGTCGACGCGAACCACCTCAATGGGCTCGCCCACCTCGATGAGCTCACCGTCCGACACGACGTCCACCCGTTGGTCCTCGAGGTCGGCGACACCGGCCGGACGCAGAGTGGACAGCGCCGTACCGCGCTTGCCGAGCCAGGCTTGATCGGTTTCGGGC
>JBBRWW010000238.1:0-2205 GCA_038248955.1 Lysobacterales bacterium | reverse complement strand
CTACTCGCTGCACAAGTCCCTCGGCTTGACCCTGCTAGCACTGATGGCGATCCGGCTCGTCTGGCGCATGATTGCCGGCGCTCCCGATCCGGTCGCCGGTACGCCGCGCTGGCAGGAACGCATCGCCACCCTCACCCACGGCGCGCTGTACGCCCTGCTGCTGCTGCAGCCGTTCACCGGCTGGCTGTTCAATTCGGCCGCCGGCTTCCCGCTGCAGTGGTTCGGACTGTTCAACCTGCCGCGCATCGCCGGCACCGACCCGGCGCTGCGCAAGCTCGCCGCCACCTTGCACGAAGGTGGCTACTGGCTCCTGCTGGCGCTGGTCATCGCCCACGCCGCCGCCGCGTTTTATCACCACCTGTTCCTGCACGATCCCACGTTGACGCGGATGTTGCCGCGTCGTGGAACGCGCACTGCCCAGCGTCCGGAGACCCGTCATGCCGCATGAACCCCGCACCCGCCCGCTGGCCGCCACCGTCGCGGCCGTCCTGGTATGGGCCGGCACTACACCGTCCTTCGCGGCCGACTATGCCCAGGCGCCGGGCTCGACCCTGGCGTTCGCGACCCAATACCAGGGCGAAGTGTTCGTCGGCCGCCTGCCTTCGTTCAGCACCCGTCTCAGCTTCGATCCACGCAAACCGGCGGCCGCGAAGCTGGACGTCACCATCGCGTTGGCCGGCGTGAGCATCGCCAACGACGAAGGCGATGAGGCCCTGCGGGGTCCGGACTTTTTCAAGGTCGGCACGTTTCCGCAGGCACGCTTCACGGCGACCGGGTTCCGGAGCCTCGGCGGCAACCAGTACGCCGCCGACGGCACGCTGAGCCTGCGCGGCGCCAGCAAGCCGGTGACGCTGACCTTCGACTGGACGCCCGGCGCGCGGCCGGTGTTGACCGGCAAGGCCACCGTGCGGCGCCTGGACTTCGGCGTCGGCGGCGGCGACTGGGCCGACACCGACCTGATTCCCAACGAGGTCGCGGTGAGCACCCGGGTGGTGTTCGACCTGGTCAAATAGCCGGCGCGCCAGCGCGGTCAGCGGTCAGCGGTCGAGCACGCGTCGCAGCGCGTCGGCGTCGAACGGCCAATCCAGTTCAACGCCGCGGATGCCATCGCGCAACACCGGAACGCGCACGCCATAGCGCGCCTCCAGTTCGGGATCGTCGTCGATGAAGACGCTGTCGAACTCCGGCGCCCGCGCCACGGCCAGCACCTCCAGCGCGAGGTCGCACAGGTGGCAGTCGTCGCGCTGGTAGAGGATCCATCCGGATGTGGTCATCGCAATCCTCCGTGCGGCGGGGTACGGCCGGAGCGACCCGACGGCGCGCGTAGAATAGCCGTCCACGCCCCGATTCCCCGCACTGCGGGGCGCCCGCCTGATCCGACTGCGTCGGTGGAGTTACCCGTGGCCGTCAGCACCTTCGACCTGTTCAAGATCGGCATCGGACCGAGTTCCTCGCACACCGTCGGCCCGATGCGCGCCGCGGCGCGCTTCGTTGAGCGCTGGCTGGTCCAGTCAGGCAGCGACGAGGGCATTGCCGGCGACAGCAACGCCCTGGCCCGCACCGCGCGCATCCGCGCCGAGGTCTTCGGCTCGCTGGCGCTGACCGGCCGCGGCCATGGCACCGACAAGGCCGTGCTGATGGGTCTGGAAGGTCACTGGCCGAACCAGATCGATCCTGACGTGATTCCGGCCACCCTGGAACGCATCCGCGCCAGCAAGCGCATCAACCTGTTCGGGCGCCATGAGATCGGCTTCAACGAGAAGCAGGACCTGATCATGAACAAGCGCCAGAAGCTGCCGTTCCACACCAACGGCATGCGCTTCAGCGCGTTCGACGCCGACGGCGAACTGATCGCCACGCGCGACTACTACTCGGTCGGCGGCGGCTTCGTGGTCAACGAGGACGAAGCGGCCGAAGACCGCATCGTCGCCGACGAGACCGAGCTTCCATACCCGTTCCATTCCGGCGACGAACTGCTCGCGCGCGCCGCCGCCAGCGGCCTGACGATCGCCCAGATGATGTTCGCCAACGAGCAGGCATGGCATACCCCGGTCGAGATCGATTGCGGCCTCGACGAGCTGTGGTCGGCGATGCAGGCCTGCGTCACCCGCGGCATCCGCCAGACCGGCACGTTGCCCGGTGGCCTGCACGTGAGCCGGCGCGCGCCGGCGCTGTTCGCCGAACTGACCTCCAAACCCGAATCGG
>JBBRWW010000237.1:0-2224 GCA_038248955.1 Lysobacterales bacterium | reverse complement strand
TTCCGCCGCCGTGCTGGTCAGCCTGCCCCCACGCACGGCGGAAAGGCCACCACCACGCGCGATCCGCCTTCGTGGCGTATGATGGAGACCTCGGCGCCTTGCTCCTTCAACAAGACCGCGACCAACCCCAGACCGATACCTTCGCCTTCGGCATCGGACAGCGGCCGGTCGCCACGCGAATCTTCCAACGCCATTTGCGCGCCGTCGGGTCCCTCTTCGAAGCGAATGCGCAGCCCGTTCGCGTCACGAGACATGGCGTCGGCCAGGAGTTCGCCGAGGACCAGGCCGATCGCCTTCGCCCGCTGCGGTGACCACCGCGCGCCAGCTTCAGCGCTCAGTTCGATCGAACGGCCGCCGAGCGGGCCCGCCAGCCGAGCCTGAAGCAGGTTGACCAGCCCGGTCAGGTAGCTCCGCATCTCAACCGAATCGGCCCCATCAGCCTGGTCGAGCTGTTCGTGCACCGCCGCGATACTCATGACCCGAACGGCGCTGCGCTCCAGCGCGCGCCGCGCCTCTGCGCTGTCGGCACCCTGCGCCGCAAGGCTCAGCATCGCATGGACCGCCTGCAGTTCGCTGCCGACATGACCGCGCACGCCGGCCAATGAGCCGCTTCGTTCAGCGCGCAGCATGGCGTTCGCCGCTGCCGCACGGCTACGTTCGAGCGCAAGGCCGAGCGCACCTGCCACAGTCTCCAGGAAGCGGATATCGGTCGTGCTGAACGCACCAGCGCGGGTGTCGCCCACCTCCAGCACGCCCACCGGCGCCCCACTGCCAGGTATCAGGACGCTGACCACCCGCCGCAGGCCATGGTCGGACAGCAGCGATGGCGTGGTGAAGCGCTGGTCGGCCGTAAGATCGTCGGAGGCGATCTTCTGCCGGTTCATGAAAGCATATCCCGCCGGCGAGGATGCGTCCGTTGGCAGACGCACGGCCCCGATCACACCGTCGCGCCACCCGACCCCGCCGCGCAGCAGCAGGCTGCCGGTCTCACTTTGGTGTTCCATCACGGTGGCAAAGCCGCTGGCCAAGCCTTCGGCCGCGATGCGGGCGGCTTCCTGCATCAACTGCGTGGAGTCGACGTGCCGCACGGCAAAGGCAACATACGCCTCGGTAAGCGATTGCTGCAGCCCCTGGCGGGACAGCCCCACCGCGCCAGCCGCGGCGGCAAGCCTTTGCGGGCGAACCGGCGCCGGCGCGAGGAGCGCCGCGTTCGCAAGCTTCAGGCTGCGCGCATATCGCGATGCCAAGCCATCCACCGCTTCCTGTGCCGGCCTTGGGCCCGGCGCTTCGCGCAAATGCTGGCGCGCCTTGAAGCGCTCCCAGCCCGCCAGCAGTGCACCCAACTGCTCGTCCTGGGACGCGCCGTCGCGCCGCAGCCGTTGCAACTGCTCGCGCAGCGCCAGGATCGGATGGCCCTCGGGCAGGTCGGCGCCGGTTTCGAGCCCGCGCAGGAATCCGGGCGCCTGCTGCGGCAGGTCGCGTTCGATGACGAAGGCGCCGTAACCCATGACGGAGGAGCGGCCAAACGACACCATGCGGCGCGCGAAGCCGCGCAGGCCGAGCAGGCGGGGGAACTCCGCCTGGATCTGCCGGATTTCGGCGACAGTGGCCTTCTTGCCGCGGGTGGTCGGTGTGCGGCGTTCCCGCCGCCACAGCAGATTGGCCATCGCCGCCGCCAAAGCCTGGTCACCGAAGGCCCCGGCGTCAGCCTCGACCGGTGGCGCGCGCCGCGCGTGGGTGTCGTAGGTGGCATAGGCCGCGTCGGGCAGGCCGCGCATCACCGGAACCACGATGGTGCCGCGCGATGCGATCACCGCCATCAGGCGGTGCTGGCCATTCATCAGCCGACCGCTGCGCGAAAAGCAGATCGGTTGCGCATTGCGCATCCAGCGCCCTGCGGCAATGTCACGCGCCATGGCCGAGACATGCGTCTTGACCACTTCAAGCTTGGCGATCTTCATCGCAAGATAACGTGTGGCGGCGGCCTGGTCGATCACTTCGAAGGCTGCGGTGAAGCCCGCCGCGGGTGCCTCGTCGTCCGGCACGCTGACTGCAACGGCCGGGCCGGATAAGGCCAGACCCTTGTAGCCTTCGAGCACCGGAAAAGGCTCGGCCGGCTCGCTCCCTCCCGCTCGGCCGATCCAACCGATGTGACGCAGGCTTTCGCCGCGCATCGTCGCATTGAGCGCCTTGATCGCCAGCGCGAAGATCAGGTTCCGCTCGC
>JBBRWW010000236.1:0-2279 GCA_038248955.1 Lysobacterales bacterium | reverse complement strand
TTCAACTGCTACGAGGCGTTCATCCACATCGTCGATTCGATGTTCAACCAGCACGCCAAGTGGTTGAAGGTGACGCGGGAGCTGCCGTGGCGACGCCGCATCGCCTCGCTCAACTATCTGCTGGCGTCGCACGTGTGGCGCCAGGACCACAACGGATTCACCCACCAGGACCCGGGCTTCATCGACCACGTCGTCAACAAGAAGGCCGACGTCGTGCGCGTGTACCTGCCGCCGGACGCCAACTGCCTGCTGTCGGTGATGGACCACTGCCTGCGCAGCCGCCACTACGTCAACGTGGTGATCGCCGGCAAGCATCCCGCGCCGCAATGGCTGGCGATGGACGCGGCGGTCACCCATTGCACCAAGGGCATCGGCATCTGGCACTGGGCCAGCAACGACGAGGCCACCTCGCCCGACGTGGTCATGGCCTGCTGCGGCGACGTGCCGACGCTGGAGACGCTCGCCGCGGTCTCGATCCTGCGCGCCGAGTTGCCGGAACTGAGGGTGCGGGTCGTCAACGTCGTCGACCTGATGCGACTGCAGCCGGACACCGAGCACCCGCACGGCCTGTCCGACCCGGATTTCGATGCGCTGTTCACCCGCGACAAGCCGGTGATCTTCGCGTTCCACGCCTATCCGTGGCTGATCCACCGCCTGACCTACCGCCGCACCAACCACGACAACATCCACGTGCGCGGTTACAAGGAGGAGGGCACCATCACCACCGCGTTCGACATGACGGTGCTCAACGACCTCGACCGCTTCCACCTGGTGATGGACGCGATCGACCGCCTGCCGCAGACCGGCGACCGCGGCATCGCGATCAAGCGGCGGCTCCAGGACAAGCTGCTCGAGCACAAGCAGTACATCGTCGAACACGGCCAGGATCTGCCGGAGATCCGCGACTGGCAATGGAGCGTGCCGGCAACGCCGTGATGGGCGCGGCAGGTAAGCCATCGCGCCATCTCATATGACCCGCATCGGTCAGTGGCCGCTGGGGCCCGAACATGGACGCCGGGCGGCGCGCGATGCTGGCGGACTGCTATTTCTCCGTGGGCTTCTCGAGGTGCCCGCCGAACTCGAAGCGCATCGCCGACAGCAGCTTGTCGGCGAACGCCGCCTCGCCGCGCGAGCTGAAGCGCGAATACAGCGCGGTGCTCAGCACGGGCACCGGCACGCCCGCGTCGATCGCCGCCTTGATCGTCCAGCGGCCCTCGCCGGAGTCCGATACCCGGCCGTCGAACGCCGCCAGTTCCGCGTCCCGGGACAGCGCGGTGGCGGTCAGGTCGAGCAGCCACGACGAGATCACGCTGCCGCGCCGCCAGACCTCGGCGATCGCGGGCAGGTCGAGGTCGAACTCGAAGCGTTCGGGGTGGCGCAGCGGCGTCGTCTCGGCATCGTCCGCGCGCTCGCGGTGGCCGACGTTGGCGTGCTTGAGGATGTCCATGCCCTCGGCATAGGCGGCCATCAGGCCGTACTCGATGCCGTTGTGCACCATCTTCACGAAATGCCCGGCGCCGCTGGGCCCGCAGTGCAGGTAGCCCTGTTCGGCGGTGCCCGGCGTCGATCGTCCCGGCGTGGGCGCGATGTCGCCGGTGCCCGGGGCGAGGGTGCTGAAGATCGGCTGCAGGTGGCGCACGGCATGCCCGGGACCACCGATCATCAGGCAGTAGCCGCGCTCCAGTCCCATCACCCCGCCACTGGTGCCGCAATCGATGTAGTCGATGCCGCGGGCGGCGAGTTGCGCCGCGATGCGGATGTCGTCGACGTACCAGGAATTGCCACCGTCGACCAGGACGTCGCCCGGCTCGAGGTGCGGCACCAGGTCGGCGATCAGTGGCTCCACGAAGGCGATGGGAACCATCATCCAGATCGCCCGCGGCGACTCCAGCTGCTTCACGAGGTCCAGCAGCGACGTCGCGCCGGTCGCGCCCTCCTGCGCCAGCGCATCAACCGCTTGCGTCGAGGTGTCGAACACCACGCACTGGTGACCGCCGCGCTGCAGCCGTCGCACCATGTTGGCGCCCATCCGGCCAAGACCGATCATTCCGATTTGCATCGCTGTCTCCTCGTGGCGAACCCGGGCGTTGGCACGCGCCCAGTGGGGGCAGTATCCGCGTCGCAGCGTGGTCGCAGCGTGGTCGGCAGGATCACCGTTGCAGCCACCGTCGCAGCAGCCAGCGCACCGTCGGCGTCAGCCGCGTGCGGTTGTAGGCATCGGCGGCCTTCCGGATGGCCTCGGCCTGGGTCGGGTAAGCGTGGATCACGCGGGACAGGGT
>JBBRWW010000235.1:0-2362 GCA_038248955.1 Lysobacterales bacterium | reverse complement strand
TGCCGTCGCCGTTGCTGTCCATCATCCCCTGCGCGGGAGCGCCCTGGCCCCAGGCGCTCGCCGACAGCGCGAGCGCGCCCAGCATCGACAACAACAGGGTGGTTTTCGTTTTCGTCGTGCGAATCATCGGAAGCTCCTTGCAGGGAATTGAACCCGCAGCGTGCACCTGCGTGGGTTAGCCGGCCGTCAACGGAGCGACGTGACTCAAAAAGGTGTGAAGGACGATTACACGTGCCCAGGACAGCCGCCGGCAGGCGGATCGTCGCGCGAGGTCAGGGGACGGCGCGATGGAGTTCGGGCGAGGGCTTCCCTAAGGCATAGGCGGGGTTCGCGAACCCTGAATCGCCCTTGCGAAAGGCGAACGTGGGGTTTCGGAAACCCGCGCCGGGATTCGTGAAGGCGCGGCCCGGTTAGCGCTCACCCGTTGGCCGGCAACCCACTTGGCACGCGTTGGAACGTGTGCCTGTTCACCCGCCCGCTGACCCGGGCGAGCGAAAGCGCATTCCCATCATCGGAAAGGACATGACATGCGCATACGCAATCGATTCTCCGCAACGGGACTGCTGTGTGCGTGCGTCATGGCCGCCGGCGCGGCGGCCGCGCAGGGGAAGGGGCCGTCGGCCCAGGAGTGCTTCACGCCGGCCTTCAAGGCCGGGGATGCCGATGCCGTCGCGGGGTGCTATGCCGAGGACGCGATCATGTGGTTCCCGGGCGGGCCGATGGCCACGGGGCGGGCGGCGATTCGCGATGGGTTCGCGGGCTACTTCGCCAACTCCACGATCCTGGACGTCAGCCTCACTGCCCTCGGGCAGGAGCGCATGGGCACTTCGATGGCCTCGTGGGGCACGTATTCGATCCGCACGGCCGACAAGGCCACCGGCGCGGAAAGCACCGAGACCGGGCGCTACACCGACGTGTCAAAGCAGATCGGTGGTCGTTGGCTGTATGTCGTCGACCACCCCTCGGACGATCCGCCGGCTGCTGAGCCGGCCCCGGGCGCCGGTTCCTGATGACGGCGGGAGCCCTCCCAGCCGCGCCGCGCAAAGCCACGACAACATCGGAGCAGGAGAGCAGTGACATGAGCGACACACACACCGGCACCTGCTTCTGCGGGGCCGTCGGCGTCGAGGTCACCGGGACGCCGGAAGCGATGGGCTACTGCCATTGCCAGTCGTGCCGGTCCTGGTCGGCGGGGCCGGTCAACGCCTTCACCTTGTGGAAGCCCGAAAGCGTCCGGGTAACCCGGGGCGGCGAGTTCGTCGGCCATTACAGCCAGACCAGGAACAGCGACCGGCAATTCTGCACCCAGTGCGGCGGCCACTTGATGACCCACCACCCGCCGTTCGGCCTGACGGACGTCTACGCCGCGGTCATCCCCACGCTCGCCTTCAAGCCTGGCCTGCATGTGAACTATGCCGAGACGGTGCTGCCGATGAAGGACAGCCTCCCCAAACTTAGGGACTTCCCGTCCGAACTGGGCGGTTCGGGCGTGGCGCTGGCTGAGTAGGCAGCGCTAAGGGCCAACCGAAGTTGCCTGCTGCGCAGCCTGCCTGTGTCGGATAAATTGGCGGCAATTTCCAGGCAGGACCTTTACCCCCATGGCCCGATTGAAACTCGACCCGATCCGGGCGCGGAACCTCACCAACGATTACGCCAAGTGGCTGCTGCAGGAGCAGCGCGAACGCACCCCGGCCACCGGCAAGCTGTTCGCCAGGTTGCATGCCCCCGGCGGACGCCGCTTCCATGGCTTCACCGAAGAACAGGTGTGCACGATCATCGGCGGGGATTTCTACGACCAGTCGCGATAGCAGCGCCGGCGTGATGCGGTCGTACGCGGCTTCGCCCGCTGATCGGGCGCGCGCCGCGGTCGTCCGCCTTGGGTACGCGAAATACGTCCTCCCAGCGTAACCCCAGGGCACCACCGCGGGCAGCATCGGCAGGGCGAGAAACGAGCCGGCGAGCTCGCCGCTGGCCGACCCCCACAGCGCGCCGGCCTGCCACAGCGGGTAGGCGACGAACGCGAGCCAGATGGTGTTGTAGCCGATCGCGAAGAACATCATGGAGTAACTGCTGGGTGGGAAGCGTGGGATCGAAGGTGAGCAGGTCGCCGGGCTGGCATTCGAGCGCCGCGCAGATGGCCTCGCGCATGGAGTAGCGGATCGCCTTCGCCTTGTCGGCCTTAAGGATCGACAGGTTGGCCGACGTGATGTCGATGCGCGCAGCCAGCTCGGTGAGCGTCATGCGGCGCGCGTGCAGCTGTTCGTCGAGGCGGACGCCAATGGCCATGTCAGACATCCCCCATGTCAGACGGTGCCTTCGAGGTCGGCGCGTGCCGGCGCGTCCGCATGGCGCCCGATGGTGA
>JBBRWW010000234.1:0-2373 GCA_038248955.1 Lysobacterales bacterium | reverse complement strand
CGGCGTCGCCGGCGCGTTGGCCGCCGCCGCCCGCGACGTGCTGCAACGCGGTGGTCGCCTGGCGATCCTGGCGGTGGTGACCCTGCTCGCCTACCTCGCCTCCCTGGCGATCGCCTTCCTGCTGCTGCGTCTCCTGTGGTCACCCATCGGCGTGCAGCTCGCTCAGGGGCAGCTGGGCGGCCCGCAGACCCTTCTGCTGCTGGTAGGCTTCGTGGCGATCTGGCTCTGCCTGCTGATCGGTGTTGGGGCGCTGCACGCGTGGGCATCGGCCTGGTGGATGCTCGAGCTCGAGCCGGCGAGGCAGCAGCCGATGGAGCCGTCGACCAGCGTGGAGGAGATCGGTCAGGCCTGATGGATATCAACCCGACGTTGAGCATGGCGGTCCAGTTCGAGCTGGCCGTGCGGCTGACGGCGGGGCTGGTCCTCGGCGCGATCATCGGCTGGGAGCGCGAGCTGCACCGTCAGCCCGCCGGCTTCCGCACCCACAGCCTGGTGGCGCTCGGCGCGGCGCTGTTCGCCATCATCTCGGGGTACGGCTTCACCGGCGCCAATGCCGATCCGACACGCATCGCGGCTCAGATCGTGTCGGGTATCGGCTTCCTGGGAGCCGGCACGATCCTGCATTACCGCGGTCATATTCGCGGCCTGACCACGGCGGCTTCGCTGTGGGCCGTCGCGGCCGTCGGAACGGCGACCGGCACCGGCCTCTACGTCCTGGCGATCATGGGCACCATCCTGATCCTGATCATCCTGTCGCTGTTCGACCGTGTCGAGAAGGCGGCGCGACGGCGTTACGGCCTGCCGCCGGAGGGATTCGACGTGGCCGAAGACGAGGGCAAGACGGAGGACCTGGCACCGTGACCATGCTGCGCAGCGCGATTGAGGAGCTCGAACTGCTGCACCGGGGCAAGGTGCGCGAGACGTACGCCGTGGGCGACGATCGGCTGCTGATGGTTGCCACGGACCGCATCTCGGCGTTCGATGTCGTCTTCGATCAGCCGATCCCCGACAAGGGGCGGCTGCTGACCCAGTTGTCGGCGTACTGGTTCGGCCTGCTCGGCCACCTGGGGCCGACCCATTTCCTGTCGGTCGACGCCGCCGACCTGCCCGATGCCGCCCGGACGCCACAGCTCGCGGGCCGCAGCATGCTCGTGCGGCGCGCGGAGCGGATCGATGCCGAATGCGTGGTGCGCGGGTATCTCGCCGGCTCCGGCTGGGCCGAGTACCAGCGCGCGGGTTCGGTGGTCGGACATGCGCTTCCCACGGGGCTGCGCGAAGCGGATCGCCTGCCACAGCCGATCTTCACCCCGTCGACGAAGGCCGAGGTCGGGCACGACGAGAACATCAGCCGCGTGCAGCTGGCGTCGATGGTCGGCACCGATCTGGCGCGCGAGCTCGAGGAGCGTTCACTGGCGCTCTACCGCGCCGGGGCGCAGCGCGCCGAGCAGGTCGGGCTGATCCTGGCCGACACGAAGTTCGAGTTTGGCGTGATCGACGGCAAGGTGGCGCTCATCGACGAGGTGCTGACACCGGATTCCTCGCGCTTCTGGGACGCATCGGTCTATGCCCCGGGACAGTCCCCGCCGTCCTTCGACAAGCAGTACGTGCGCGACTTCGTGGCGGCATCGGGCTGGAACAAGGAGCCGCCGGCGCCGGAGCTGGCGCCGGAGGTCATCTCCGGCACGCGGGAGCGCTATGCGCGCGCCTACGAGCTGCTCACGGACATGGCCTGGGCGGCATCGGTCTAGTGCGCTGGCTGGCCGAGGTACACGTCTCGCTGCGGCCGGGAATCGCCGATCCCGAGGGGCAGACGGTCGCCGGCGGTCTGCGCTCGCTGGGGTTCGACACCGTCAGCCAGGTGCGCTCCGGCAAACTGCTGCGCGTCGCCTTCGTGGCCGCCGATCACGGCAGCGCCGAGTCGGCCGTCGCCGACATGTGCCGCAAGCTGCTGGCCAATCCGGTGATCGAGACCGCCAGCTGGGAGCTGCGTGCCGACCAGGAACCTGAGAAGGACGACATGTGACCCCGCGCCTGGCCGTCGCCGTCTTCCCCGGAACCTGGAGCGAGCGCGACTTTGTCGACGTCGCCGACGCCCTCGGCTGGCAGGCAGACCTGGTATGGCACACCGAGGATGATCTCGGCGCCGCCGATGCGGTGATCCTTCCCGGCGGCTTCGCGCACGGCGACCACCTGCGCACGGGTGCGATCGCGCGCTTCTCGCCGCTGATGCGGGCCGTCGAGGCGTTCGCGGCGCGCGGGGCGCCGGTGATCGGGTCGTGCAACGGCTTCCAGATCCTGGCCGAGGCAGGGCTGCTGCCCGGCGTCCTGATGCGCAACGACCACCTCGAGTTCCGCTGTGACTGGCAATGGCTG
>JBBRWW010000233.1:0-2389 GCA_038248955.1 Lysobacterales bacterium | reverse complement strand
TGAATAGCCGGGTCGTTAGCGCGAATAGCCGGCTTGCGAACTCGTCTGGCGTGCATGCCAACGCGAATGGTTGGCTTGCCAACGCGTCTGGCGTGTATGCCAACGCGTCTGGCGTGTATGCCAACGCGTTTGTCGCGGCGGTCAGCCGCGTTGGCGGGCCGGTGAACGGGGGTGATGCACGGGTTGATGCGATTGACGCGTCGGGCGCATCTCCGAGTCGGCGGTAGCGACCCGGGAGCGCCGAGCTCCAGCTCGGCCTGTAGGCTGAACCAGGCCGGGCTGGAGCCCGGCGCTGGAGTTTGGCCCCGACTAGACGCCTCCCGGTGGGAGCGAGCAGAGCAATTTTTTCGGGTGCATTATTTGATTGATATAGTCTAGTTTTTTGGCTAGATAGTCAAGCATGGGTTATCCCACCAAGGTCCAGCTCATCGCGCGCAAAGACAGCCAGCAGTTCTATATCAATTTCCCGGCGTCCATCGCCCAGGCGATGGACTTCACCAAGGGCGAGGTCGTCGAGTGGACCGTCGTCGACAAGCAGCATCTCATCGTCTCCCGCACCGTCGTGCCGCCCGACCCGGTCGAGGTTAAAAAAAAACTCCGCCGCGATTGATGGCCTGGCTGCACGGGCTGCTCGGCCCTGCCACCCGCGCCGCCACCACCTCGCCCGCGTGCGCCCGGCGGCTTTACGCACACCTGCTCGCCACGCTCGTCTCCCCATGTCGCGGCACGATCACCAACCTCATCTGCCTGTGCGGACGCGCCCATCTGGACTGGACCGCCGACTACCGGTTGTATTCGCAGGAGCGCGTCGAGCCGGCGCTTTTGTTCGCGCACGCGCTCACCGCGATCCACGCGCAGTTGCCCGCGGCGGCGGCGCTGGTGACCGCCATCGACGACACGCTCGTGCGCAAGAGCGGCACCAAAATCGACGGCGTCGGCTGGAAACGCGATCCACTCGGCCCCGCCTTCCAGACCAATCTGGTGCGCGGCCAGCGTTTCGTGCAACTGAGCGCCGCCTGGCCCGGCCCTGACGGCCAGGCGCGCATGATCCCCGTGGACTTCACCCACGCGCCCACCCCGCCCAAGCCCGGCAAGCGCGCCTCCGCGGCCGAGAAACAGCAGTATAACGAACAACAAAAACAGCAGCGCCTCAACGTCGTGGCGCTCGCCCGCATCGCCCATTTGCGCCAGATGCTGCCCGCCGCGCGCAAACTGGTCGTCGCCGGTGACGGCAGCTACACGAACGCCACCATCCTCAAGGGCCTGCCCGCGCACACCGTCGACATTGGCCGGATCCGCAAGGACGCCGTGCTGCACGCCCGGCCCGGCCCGCCCCCGGCCACCGGCCGGCCGCCTTCCTATGGCGCACTGCTCCCAGCTCCCGAACAGCTGCGCACCGACGACACCGTCCCCTGGCAAACTCTCGACGCCTTCGCGGCCGGCCGACGCCACACCTTCAAAGTGAAGACCCTCGCCCAGCCGGCCCTGTGGCGCAAAAGCGGCGCCGCGTGTCCGCTGCGCGTGGTGGTCATCGCTCCGGTCGGCTACCGTCTGCGCCAGAGTTCGCGCGTGCTGTATCGGCAGCCCGCCTTCCTCATCTGCACCGATCCGGACAAACCCCTGGCTGAGGTGCTGCAGGAATATCTGTGGCGCTGGGGCATCGAAGTGAACTTCCGCGACGAGAAGACGCTGCTCGGCACCGGCGAAGCGCAAGTGCGCGATCCCGCCTCCAACCGCAATCAGCCGGCCGTGACCGTCGCCGCTTATGCGCTGTTGTGGATTGCCGCGCTCAAGCTCATCGGCGACGGCCAGGCCCCCCGCACTTGCAGCCACCCAAATGGCGCCGGGCCAAGGACGCCCGCGCCGCGCCCGCACTCTCGACGGGCGATTTATTGCGCGTCCTGCGCAGTGAGTTGTGGGCGGCGCAGCTCAGCCCGGAGAGTTTCGCCCACTTCACGTCGCCCGCCTCGTGCGACACCAACGATGAGAAACTAACCCCCAGTCTTACCCACGCGCTCCTCTCCGCTGCGTAATCCTCGCTACGCCGCCTTCCTGATCGCTACCATCCGAGCCAAACTCCAGGCCCCGGAGCTTGCTCCGGGGATTTTTACTTTTGCGATTCCTCAATGCGCTGGCGGACCTGTCGTTCTTGGTATGCTGGGCATCTGCCCCGGCTTTGCCGGAGATCGTGACGCGAGGGCCTTTCGGGTGAACGAAGTTGCGGTGACTGCCCTTGCCTCCGCGATCAACAAATCCCGCGCGCTCCAAATCTGCAATCAACCGACGGACTTCACGCGGCCTTTCCATTAGGGCGCATCTGCCGATTGGCGGTCTGCATTTGGCTTTCCCGCTCACCCGGGAACGCCGGGCTCCAGCCCGGCATGGTTCG
>JBBRWW010000232.1:0-2446 GCA_038248955.1 Lysobacterales bacterium | reverse complement strand
CGCATTGGCGGCGTCGAGGATATTGGCACTGGAGCGGTAGTTCTGTTCCAGCCGGATCGTCTGCGCGCCGCTGCCGTCGCTTGAGCCGAAATCCTTGAGGAAGCGCTGCACGTTCTCGACCTTGGCGCCGCGCCAGCCATAGATCGCCTGGTCGTCGTCGCCGACCACGAACACGTGGCCGCTCTCGCCGGCGAGCAGGCGCACGAAGCCGTACTGGATCGCGTTGGTGTCCTGGAACTCGTCGACGAGGATCTCGCCGAAGCGGTGCCGGTAGTGCGCGAGCAGCCCGGCGTTGTCGCGCAGCAGCTCGTGCGCGCGCAACAACAGTTCGGCGAAGTCGACCAGGCCGGCGCGTTCGCAGCGCTCCTGGTAGGCCGCGTACGCGCTGCGCATCGTCTCCGCCCACGGATCATCACTGCCCTGCAGATGCTGCGGGCGACGGCCCTCGTCCTTCTGGGCATTGATCCACCAGGCGATCTGCCGCGGCGGGAAGCGGGTGTCGTCGAGCTCGAGCGCCTGCACCACCCGCTTGACCAGCCGTAGCTGGTCGTCGGAATCGAGCACCTGGAACGCCTCCGGCAATTTCGCGTCCTGCCAGTGCAGGCGCAGCAGGCGGTGGGCGAGGCCGTGGAACGTGCCGATCCACATCCCGCGCCCGCCGTTGCGCAGCTGCGCATCGACGCGCGCGCGCATCTCGCCGGCCGCCTTGTTGGTGAACGTCACCGCAAGGATGCCGTGGGTGGGAATGCCGTGGACTTCGTTCAGCCAGGCAATCCGGTGGGTCAGCACGCGGGTCTTGCCGGATCCGGCACCGGCCAGGACCAGGTAGTGACCGGGGGCCGCGCTGACGGCTTCGCGTTGCGCCGGGTTCAGCGCGTCGAGCAGGTGGGAGACATCCATGCCGCCATTCTAACGGCCGCGCCGCGGCTGGCCTCGTCCGTCATGCCGCGGATGCCGGCTATTCGCGCGGCACCGGCTCGCGCGGCGACACCAGCGCCGGCAACAGCTCGGCGAACGGCTGCGGACGGCCCAACAGGTAGCCCTGGATCTCGTCGCAGCCGCGCGCGAGCAGCCAGTCGCGCTGCTGCGCGGTTTCCACGCCCTCGCCGACCGTGGCCAGTCCCAGCGAATGCGCCAGGCCGATGATCGACGCGCAGATCGCCGCGTCGTCCTCGTCGACGCCGAGGTCGCGCACGAACGACTGGTCGATCTTCAGCCGCTCGATCGGCAGGCGCTTGAGGTAGGCGAGGCTGGAATAGCCGGTGCCGAAGTCGTCCACCGAGATGCTCACGCCGAGCCTGGCGATCTGCTGCATCGCGTGGATGGCCTGCTCCGGGCGCGCCATGATCACGCTCTCGGTCAGTTCCAGTTCGAGGATCCCCGGCGGCAACGGGAACTCGTGCATCACCGCGGCGATGTCCGCGTGCAGGTCCTGGGCGAACTGCGCCGCCGACACGTTGACCGCGATGCGCAGGTGGCCCAACCCGGTCGCCGCCAACAGGGCGTGATGGCGCACGGCTTCGCGCAGCACCCGGCGACCCAGCTCGACGATCAGCCCGCTCTCCTCGCACACGGCGATGAACTGGTCCGGCAGCAGCAGTCCGCGCTCCGGATGCTGCCAACGCACCAGCGCCTCCAGCGCCACCGGCTGGCCGCCGGCGCCGAACAACGGCTGGAACACCAGCTGGAACTCCTCGCGCCGCAGCGCGTCGCGCAATTGCGAGACCAGTTGCAGCCGCTGCGACACCGCGGTATCGAACTCGAAACGGTAGCCGACCGCACGATTGCGGCCCTGCTGCTTGGCCTGGTACATCGCCATGTCGGCGCGCATCAGCAGCGCTTCGGCGTCGCTGCCCGCCTGCGGATACCAGCAGTAGCCGATGCTCGGGGTGAGCGTGTAGGCCACCCCGGCGATATTCACCGGCTCGGTCAGCGCGGCGACAATGCGCGCGATGACCGGCTGCAGCTCGGCCTCGCCGACCAACTCGCGCAGCACCACCACGAATTCGTCGCCACCGAACCGTCCGACCGTGTCGGCGGCGGCCACCACGTCGCGCAGTCGCCGCGCGACCATGCGCAGCACCTCGTCGCCGGCGCTGTGGCCGAGGCTGTCGTTGACCAGCTTGAAGTCGTCCAGGTCGATGAACAGCACGGCGAATTCGTGTCCGTGGCGTTGCGCACCCAGCACCATCTGCTGCAGGCGGTCGAGCAGCAACTGGCGGTTGGGCAGGCCGGTGAGTTCGTCGTGCGAGGCGCGATAGGCCAGTTGCTGCTCGTGCTGCTGGCGCTCGGTGACATCGCTCTGCACACCCACGTAATGGGTCAGCACGCCGCCGGCATCGCGCACCGGCGCCAGCTGCAATTCGTTGTAGAACAGCGTGCCGTCCTTGCGGTAGTTGCGCAGCAACGTCCGGATCTCGCGCCCCTCGCCCAGCGCCACGCGGAT
>JBBRWW010000231.1:0-2452 GCA_038248955.1 Lysobacterales bacterium | reverse complement strand
GGCAGCGACGGCCACGGCACCGTCGATGAAACCGCCGCCAGTGGTAGCGCCACGATCACCGTCGCGCTGCAAAGCGACCTGCGCTACCAGATCAGCGGCGTTGTCTTCAGCGGCGATATCGAGAACCAGCTGTCCTGGCCGGGGGGGCCGTTGTCGACCAGCGCAGTAATCACTGACAGCGACAGCTCCTCAGGCACCGGCTACTACAGCATCACCGTGACCGACATCACCGACAACTGCACCTTCCCCTGCGATCCAGAGGTCATCAACCGGCCCAGGCCGACCAGTGAGCAGACCCACCGCACACAGCCCCGCGCCTAGCAACCACAGGAGTCCCCCAATGAAACTTCTCCCCTTGATGCTGCTGCCCCTGCTCGCGCTGCCGGCAGCGCACGCCGTCGCCCAATCCGTCGCCTCCGGTGAATGCCGCGGGGCATAGATTTACGGCGATGGCGAGGTCCCGATCCAGATCCAGGCCAGACAACTCAGTACCGCCAGCTCCGCGCGCAACGTCGTCGACTACGCGGTGAGCCTCGGGGCCAACAACGCCATGGACTCGCTGTGCCTGCATGGCGGCGGCACCGTCGTATTGACCCTGGCGGACAGCGGTCGCTTCAGGTTCCAGGACATCCGCTTCGAGTATCCGTACGGCTTCGAGCCCGCGGTGAGCCCGTTCAAGCTGGCCGTGGTCCATCCGGACAGCGTGGTGTTCCACATGCGCGCGGGGCGGGTCTCGGACGGGCTGCCGTTCAAGTACACGGTGACGGTGAAGGACCTGCAAACCGGCGCGGTGTTGCTGATCGATCCGACGGTTATAAACAAAGCACCGGCACTCAACGCACCGTAATAAAACGCGAGCCTGCCGCCAAAAAGGGGACGGAGGCAATTAACGCGATTTGTTTCCGTCCTTTTTTCACCCATTCCTGCATGCCACAAACACGAAGCGGGCCTCGGCCCGCTTCGTGTTGATTCGATGTCCGGCGCGCTCAGGCGCGCGCGCGTTTCGGGAACCCGACCATGCGCTTGTGCTCCTCGTCCCACAGCTTCAGGCCGGCGCTCTTCAGGCTGGTCCACAGCGTCAGCCGCGGCGCGGCCTGCAGCAGCGGGCTGGACTCGAACGCCTCGCGCAGGCGGTAGTTGGGGATGCGGCTGGCGAGATGGTGGATGTGGTGGTAGCCGATGTTGCCGGTGAACCAGTGCAGCACGCGCGGCAGGTCGTAGAACGAACTGCCGGCCACCGCGGCCTCGTGCGAGTCCCAGTCGCCCTTGCGCGTCCAGTACGCGGTCTCGAAGGTGTGCTGCACGTAGAACAGCCACACCCCCAGCGCGCCGGCGACCAGCACGATCGGCAGGTGCACCATCAGCACCGTGTGCCAGCCGATCAGGTAACCCAGCCCGCCGCCGACCAGCAGCAGCATCAGGTTGTTGAGCATCACGCTGGCCCATTCCTTGCGCCACGAGAACGGCAGGTCGAACGGGAAGCGGTGCTTGATCACGAACTGGTACGCCGGCCCGATGCCGAGCAGAACTGGCGTGCTGCGATACAGGCGGTACATCAGCCGCCAGAACTTCGATCGCGACTGGTATTCGGCGACGGTGAGCGTCTCGATGTCGCCCATCTCGCGGCGGTCGAGGTTGCCCGAGGTGCCGTGGTGGATCGCGTGGGTTTTCTTCCAGTAGCCGTACGGAAACAGCGTCACCAGCCCGAGGCAGCGGCCGACGAGGTCGTTCATGCGCGCATCGGCGAAGTACGAGCCATGGCCGCAATCGTGCTGGATGATGAAGGTGCGCACGTACAGGCCCGAGGTCGGCAGCGCCATCAGCAGCGTCCAGCCGTAGCCCCACTCGCCCACCACGCTCCAGGCCATCAGCGCCCACAGGGCAGCAAACGGCACGAGGGTGTTGACCAGCTGCCATGCCGCGCGGCCGAGGTGCGGCTTGGCGAAGCTTGCGCACAACTGGCGCAGGTTGACGGTGGGCGCGGCGGTCGGGCTGGTGGTGCTATCGGCGTTGCTCAAAGAGATATCCCCTACAGGAGCGGCCATTGTCGGCGTGCATCGAGGTCAGGGCAATGACCTGCGCCGACGTATGGACGGACTCATTCATCGCCAGGACACCGATTCGTGACTATCGACGTGAAGGCCAACGGTTCTGAATGGGGACATCTGCACCCGGGTAGCGCGATACTGCGGATTGCCCCGTATCCTTCGCTGTGACCAGTGAGCATCTCGATGGGTGTGGTGCTACCCCGCGTGCGCAGCGATACCCTGCGGAAACGCCGCGCCGCGCCGCGCCGCGCCGCGCCGCTCGACGGCGAGCCCCACGACTTCGCCGACGACAATGGCACCGACCACGCGGCGCAGGAGCGCGTGCGCGCAGCCAGAGCGCCAGGAGGGCGGGCAGTAGGCGAGTCCTAGCCGTGGGGCTTTGCAGCGCCTTGCAAGGACGTCGC
>JBBRWW010000230.1:0-2489 GCA_038248955.1 Lysobacterales bacterium | reverse complement strand
GTCGATGATCAGCACGCGCAGGCCCGGGCTCGCGTCGGCGCGCCCAGCGCTGCGACGATCGAGCATCGGCTTCTGGGAAGGGGGAGGCATGGGCCGCGCGCCGGGAGACGGTGAGGACGAAGGCGAGGGCGGCTCCACGGCAGGTGGCCGGAACAGGCGCCGGACGGTGTCGAATAGGCTCATGCGCGGCTGTCTCCCTGGGTGGCGGCGGCGCAGGCTCGCGCTCCGGAGCGGCACTGTAGCGTGATCGAACCTGCCGGCCGGTCGCGGCGCGAAAAAAAGTGGCGCTGCTCAGTCCGACGCCGGCTCGATCCCGGCCGCGACCAGGCGCGCTTCGAGTTCGGCCAGGCGCGCCTCCAGCGCGGCAACGCGCTCGCCGAGCGCGGCGCCCGCACCGCCACCCACCGATGCCGCGCCCGGCGCCGGCGCCACGTAGGCCGGCTCGCCGCTGAGCAGGTGCGCGTAGCGGTCCTCGCGTTGCCCGCCCTGGCGCGGCAGCAGACGCACCAGCGCCGGATCGCGTTGCGACAGGCGCTCCAGCGCGTACTGCAGGTCGCCGAGGCTCTCGAACTTCGCCAGCCGTTCGCTGCGCGCGAGCAGTTCGCTGCTGGTCTGTGGCCCGCGCAGCATCAGTAACGCGATCAGTGCGGTATGGGCCCGGCCCAGGTCGAGCTTGGCCTCGACCCGGTGCGCGTATCGGTCGGCGCGCGCGGCGTGTTGCGACTTCACCCAGCCGCGGGATTCCAGCTGCCGCAGCGCGTGGCCGACCTCACCCGGCTCCAGCTGCAGGAACGGATCACGTGCGGTCTTCTGGTTGCAGGCCAGCACGATCGCGTTGAGCGTCAGCGGATAGGTGTCGGGGGTCGTCGCTTCCTTTTCGACCAGGCTGGCGACGATGCGCGCTTCGGTAGCGCTCAGTTGCGCCTCGGTCGAGGGGCTGTCGGTGTCGTCCATCGTCATCCAGTGGAAAAGTGCAGGGGTGGGCAAGCCGGAGTGTCGATCACGTCATGGAGCCCGCTGATCGGACGATGTCCGGCACGGGTCACGCGGTCACCCGCGGCAGGCTGCGCGAGCCACGGTAGGCGGGAGTCGCCAGGACCATCTCGGCCAGGCTGTGGGCGAGCTCGCGCTCGGCCATCACCGCGCCGTCGGCGCCGTGGTCAAGCAGGTGCTTGACCTCGCCATCGGAGTGCGCACGCGCAAGGATGGTGAGCGCCGGGTTGATCTCGCGCAGCCTGGCGATGATCTCGCCAGCTTCGAGCGTGTTCGGGATGGCGACCATCGCGGTGTGCGCGCGCTCCGGCGCGGCCTCGCGCAGCACCCGCGGGTTGACCGCGTTGCCGCGGATCGCCGGGAGCCCTGCGGCGCGCGCGCGATCGATCAGGTAGTCCTCGCCATCGATCACCACCACCGGCACGCCGCGATCATCCAGCAGCCGGGCCAGTTCGCTGCCGACGCGGCCGTAGCCGATCAGCAGCACGTGGCCGGTGATCGTTTCGGCAATCGGCGGATTGGTCCAGGTCGCCGTTTCGGGCACCGCCGGGTCCCCGTCGCGCGTCTGGTGGCGGCGATCGAGCCAGCCCAGCAGCAGGGGGTTGACCATGATCGACAGCAGCGCGCCGGCGAGGATCAGGTTCAGGCCGGCGACCGGCAGGATCTGCAGTTGCACGCCGAGCCCGCCCAGGATGAAAGAGAATTCGCCGATCTGGGCGAGGCTGGCGGTGATCATCAGCGCCGATCGGTTGGACGTTCCCAGTGCCCGCATCGTCGCCCACGCCGCGAGGGACTTGCCCAGCACGATGATCGCGAACGTGGCCAGCACCTGCAGCGGCTGCTCGATCAGGATCATCGGGTTGAACAACATGCCCACGGACACGAAGAACAACACCGCGAACGCGTCGCGCAACGGCAGGGTCTCGGTCGCGGCCTGATGGCTGAACTCGGACTCGTTGAGCATCATCCCCGCGAAGAACGCACCCAGCGCGAACGAGACCCCGAACAGCGCCGCCGAACTGAACGCCGCCCCGAGCGCGATTGCGAGCACGCACAGGGTGAACAATTCACGCGAGCCGGTACCGGCGACGCGCTCCAGCAGCCAGGGGATGAACCGCCGGCCCACGATCATCATCAGCGCGATGAAGCCGCCGACCTTGGCCAGGGTGGTCAGCAGCGCGATCCCGATCGCGCCCGGTTCGGCCGCGCCGCCCTTGAGCGCGCCGGCCAGCGCCGGCAGCAGCACCAGGGTCAGGACCATCGCGAGGTCTTCGACCACCACCCAGCCGACCGCGACCTGGCCGTTGCGGGTCTCGAGCATCCGGCGATCGTCGAGGGCGCGCAGCAGCACCACGGTGCTGGCGACCGACAGGGCCAGGCCGAACACGATGCCGGCGCCATTGGACCAGCCCAGCAACCGCGCCAGTCCCCAGCCCATCGCGGTCGCGACCACGATCCGGATCAGCGCGCCAGGTACCGCGATCGCCTTGACCTCG
>JBBRWW010000229.1:0-2540 GCA_038248955.1 Lysobacterales bacterium | reverse complement strand
CCTGGCTGATGTTCCTGGACGATTCCGCCGCCAACGCCACGCGCAGGCGCGGCAGCAAGCGCGTACCGAAATCGGCCGCGGGTTCGCACGCCTTCGCGCAGGGGCCGGGCCGGCTGCTGCTCGACGGCGGGTTCAGGCGCGATGTCGACCCAGGCCAGGTCGCTGCCCTGCGCGCGATCGCACGCGTGCGGTTCCTCGGCTGGATGGCGAAGCAATGAGCGTCTGGCCAACGTCGCTGGACGCAGCGCAGCAGCTGTTTGCGTGGCCATGGTGGCTGCTGGCCTTGCCGCTGCCGTGGTTGGCGCGGCGCTGGCTGCCTGCGTCGGGGTCGCCGTCGGCGGCGCTGAGGGTGCCGTACGGCGCGCGCCTGGATGCGATCGCGCACGCTGGCCGCAGCGCCGGGCGCGGTGGCGGCGCGGGCTGGCTACGGTGGCTGGCGTGGGCGTTGCTGTGCGTGGCCGCGGCGCGTCCGCAGCAACTCGGCGAAGCCGTGCAGCCGCCGCTGGCGGGACGCGACCTGATGCTCGCGCTCGACCTGTCGGGCAGCATGAGCGAGCCGGACATGGAGTTGGGTGGGCGGCCGGTCGACCGGTTGACCGCGGCCAAGGCGGTGCTAGCCGATTTCCTCGATCGCCGTGGCGGTGACCGCGTCGGCCTGCTGGTGTTCGGCCGCCGCGCCTACGCGCTGACACCTCTGACGCTCGATCGCGACTCCGTGCGCGACCAGCTTGGCGACAGCATCGTCGGCCTGGCTGGTCAGGAGACCGCGATCGGCGATGCGATCGGTCTGGCGGTCAAGCGCCTGCGCACCCAGCCGGCGGGCCAGCGCGTGCTGATCCTGTTGACCGACGGCGTCAACACCGCCGGCGTGCTGGAGCCGAAGAAGGCCGCCGAACTCGCCCGCGACGAAGGCGTGCGCGTGCACACGATCGCCTTCGGCGGTGATGGCTCGCTGTCGCTGTTCGGGTTCCAGTTGCCGATGCCCGGGGCTGGCGACGAGATCGACGAGGACACGCTGCGCACGGTCGCGACGCTGACCGGCGGACGTTTCTTCCGTGCCCGCGACACCGCGTCACTGGCCGGTATCTACGCCGAGATCGACCGACTCGAACCGGTCGAGCGCCCCGGCAAGGCGGTGCGCCCCAAGCTGGAGCGCTACGCCTGGCCACTGGCGGCTGCGTTCGTGCTGGCGCTGCTGGCGTTCGCATCGCCGAAACGGAGTCGCACGTGACGGTCGCTGCCGCGCTCGACGCCGCCAACGCGATGCACTTTTTGCGGCCGCACTGGCTGTGGGCGCTGCTGGCATTGCCAGTGCTGGCGGCCTGGTGGCGCGCGCGGCAACGTCGCGCCAGTGCCTGGCGCGGCGCGGTCGATGCCCACCTGCTGCCGCACCTGCTCGACGCGACGCCCACCGGTCAGCGTCGTTGGACGTTGACGCTGGCCGCTTTGGGCTATGCGCTGGCGGTATGTGCACTTGCCGGTCCCAGCTGGCAGCAGATCGAGCAGCCGTTGTGGCAAAGCCAGGCGCCGCTGGTGATCGCGCTCGATCTGTCCAGCGCCACGCTGGCGCCCGACCTGCCGCCTTCGCGGCTGGCGCAGGCGCGCGCCAAGCTGGCGACGCTGCTGCATGACCGCGCCGGCGGCCAGGTCGGGCTGGTCGCCTATGCCGGGGACGCGTTCACCGTCGCGCCGCTGACCGATGATGCCGCCAACCTCGCGCTGTTCCTGGATGCGCTGGCGCCCGAGGTCATGCCGGTCGACGGCCAGCGCGGCGATCGCGCGATCGCCTGGTCGGCCACGTTGCTGCGGCAGGCCGGCTTCGATCGCGGCCAGATCCTGCTGCTGACCGACCACGCCGACGATGCCGCGCGCAAGGCGGCGGCACAGGCGTCGGCTGCCGGTTATCGTGTCTCGGTGATCGGCCTGGGCAGCGACGCTGGTGCGAACTACCAGCGCAGCGACGGCTCGATCGCGGCGGCGCGACTCGACGACGCATCGCTGCGTGCGCTCGCCACCCAGGGCGGGGGCCGCTACACGCCACTGACCGCCGACAACGCCGATCTCGACGCGCTGGGCGTGCTCGACCCGGCAGTCGCCGACGCAACGTCCGTGCAGGGCGATAAGGGACGCGCGTGGCAGGACGGGGGTTTCTGGCTGTTGCCGCCGCTGATGCTGCTGGCGGTGTTCGGGTTCCGCCGGCGCGGCGGTGGGCTGGCCGTGCTGCTGCTGTGCGCGTGGTTGCCCTGGCAACCGGTGCACGCCGCCGACCTGTGGCGACGCCCCGACCAGGTGGCCCACGCCCGCATGCAGGAGGCGGCGCAGGCCTACCGCAAGGGCGACTTCCCGCGCGCCGCGCAACTGCTTGCGGGCATCGACAGCGCCGACGCGCAGTACAACCGTGGCAATGCCCTGGCCAAGGCCGGGCAGTATCCGCAGGCGATCGCGGCGTACGACCGCGCGCTGCAGCGCCGCCGCATGGACGACGCCGTGGCCAACCGGCGCGCGGTCGAGGCGGCGATGAAGCGCAAGCCGCCGCCGGG
>JBBRWW010000228.1:0-2555 GCA_038248955.1 Lysobacterales bacterium | reverse complement strand
CTACTTCGTCGTGCCAGTGGCGGTGCTCTGGCGGGTGCGGCTGAAGACGCGTCCGCCGCTGCGGGCATTGCTGATCCGCACCCTGTGCCTGCTCGCCTCGGTGCTGCTGGCGGCGGGCGCGATCGTGGCGTCGTTCCAGAATCTGTCATCGCTGATGCGCAACCACACCGAGCTGCGCCACCTCATCACGCCTGGCAACTACCTCGTGTCGCTGGGCCGGGTGATGCACGACGCGCACAAGGCGAAAGGCCCGCGCACGCCGATTGGCACCGAGGCAAAAGTGGTCGGTCGCGCCGCCACCGCCAAGCCGCGCCTGTTGATCGTGGTGCTGGGCGAGACGGTGCGCGCGCAGAACTGGGGGCTCAACGGCTACGCACGGCAGACCACGCCGGAGCTTGCGGCGATCGGTCCGGTCAACTTTCCCGACGTGACCGCCTGCGGCTCAAGTACCGAAGTGTCGGTGCCATGCATGTTCTCGCCGTTTGGCCGGGCCCATTACGACAAGGCGCGCATCCAGCAATCGGAGTCGCTCCTGCACGTGCTGGAGCACGCCGGCATCGGAACGTTGTGGCGCGACAACCAGACCGGTTGCAAGGGTGTATGCGACGGGCTGGCGTTCGAGTCGTACGAACATGCCACCGACGCCGACCTGTGCGATGCCGGTGGCTGCCAGGACGAGGTGATGCTGCGCGGGCTGGCTCCGGAAATCGATCGCCGCCCGGGTGATCGCGTGGTGGTGCTGCACCAGCTGGGCAACCACGGTCCCAGCTACTACCTGCGCTATCCGAAGCGGCTGGAACGCTACGTGCCGGCCTGCCAGCGTTCCGAGCTGGGCAAGTGCACGCGCCAGGAAATCGTCAATGCCTACGACAACGCCGTGCTGCATACGGATGAATTCGTCGCCCGCACGATCCGGTTCCTGATCGCGCAGTCGACCACCCACGACACGGCGTTGATCTACCTGTCCGACCACGGCGAGTCGCTGGGCGAGAACGGCCTGTACCTGCACGGCGTGCCCTATGCCATCGCTCCGGAAACGCAGACCAAGGTGCCGATGGTCATGTGGCTGTCGCCCGGCCTGGCGGCCGAGCAGCGCATCGACGTTGCCTGCCTGAAGCGCCACGCGGCCGCGCCGGCCAGCCAGGACAACCTGTTCCATTCGGTGCTGGGACTGATGCAGGTGCGCACGGGCGAATACGACGGCCGCCTCGACCTGTTCCGCGGCTGCACCACGCCGGGGTAGCGCGCCGATCCATCATCGCCGCTTTCCGGCGGGCCGCTCCAGTGCCGGCGTAACGCGCGTAGTGATTCGCCCGCTTCAGCCCCGTCGCGGGGCGGCCGGCGCGATCGACGTCAGCGGTGGCGCAAACGCTCGTCGCGCGCTGACCGCGGCGACACCCACATCGTGATGTGCGCGCGGAACACCACCGCGCCGGAAGGATCCGACACCATCACGCTGGCCGGCAACTCCTGGCCGTGGTCCGCATCCAGCGCCGCGATGTCGGCGGTCGCGACCGCGTGCATCGTGCCGCGGGCCTGCTTGAGGTACTCCACCGTCATGCCCTTGGGGATCCAGCGCAGGGTCGGTGGCAGGCTGGCGCCGGTCATCAAACCCGCGGCGAGTTCGGCCAGGTTGCACAACGCGATGGCGTGGACGCTGCCAAGGTGGTTGTGGACCCGGCGGCGGTCGCGGATCTGGATCTCGCAGCGGCCGGGTTCCAGCCGCAGCAAACGCGGCGCGATGGTGGCGAAGTAGGGCGCCTTGAGGCAGGCCAAGCGTGCGAACAGCCAGCGTCCCCCCGGCCATCGAGTCATGCGGCGGTACAGCGACAGGACTGATGCGCTCACGGCGACGCTCTGGGCAGTGCGGACAAAAAAAGACGGCGGGTCATTGCCCGCCGTCGCGTGTTGCGTCAATTCTTCACTGCTGGAGTCACGCCGCCGCGCGGGCCTCGCCAGGTTCGGTGCGGTAACCCGCCGCGCGCAGTTCGTCGGAATCGAAGTCATCGACGCTGATCGTGTCGATCACCATTTCGCGCAATTCCTCCAGCTGGGTGCGCTCGCCGGCGGTGATCCAGCCTTCGCGCACGCCCTCGTCGAGCTGCTCGGCAAAGCTCAACGCCTCGATGTCCTTGGTCTTGAGCGCCTTGAGGAACTTGCGCTCCACCGGCTCGGCCAGGATCACCTTCTGCAGGTAGCTGTTGATGCGGCCGGCCGGATTGTTGGCGGTCGGGGTCAGGAACGCGCCGACGCCGAGGCGGTCGCGCGCCTCGTTGGGCGACATCAGCAACGCCGCGGCGCGGTGGCCGAGACGGTCGCTCGGCGCCTGCGCGCGGCGGCACCACGGGAACACCAGCACCCACAGCAGCCAGCCGACCGGGCGGATCGGGAAGTTGCGCAGCGCGCCCGACAGAGCGATCTCGATCTTGTGCACCGCGTTGTGGAACGCCCAGGCCAGCAGCGGCTGGTCGGCAACCGGGCGACCCTGGTCCTCGTAGCGCTTCAGCATCGCGCTGGCGATGTACAGCTGGCTGAGCACGTCGCCCAGGCGGCCG
>JBBRWW010000227.1:0-2596 GCA_038248955.1 Lysobacterales bacterium | reverse complement strand
CCTGGCCGAGATTGACGGCGTCGTGCTCGACGGCGAGCTGGGACATCACCGTGAAGATCGTGGTGCCGACCTTGGGCAACTTGGTTTCGGGCGTCATCGTCGGTCCGGGCAGCGCGTTGGCGGGGAGCCCGAGTGTACGAAATGCCCTGCGCCCAACGTAACCACCCTGAACGTTGCGCTCGGGCCACGCGCGCCCGAAACTGGCCCCATGCGCGAACTCCGGGTCGTCAATGCCGCCGAACTCGCGGCCGCCTATGCGGTCGCGGACTACTCCGTGTTGCTCGATGGCGAAGCGCTGCCGGTGCGGGTGGGTCAGCCGGCCGCGGACCTGGAGGCGTACTGGCCGGCGCAGTGCTATCTGTTCATCACCGCGTGGAATCCGGCGTCGGAGCCTCGCTCGGACACCGCCAACGCCACCGCCGACGCGTTGTTGGTGGGCCAACTGGACGAGTCCGGCGTGTCCCGGCAGCCGGCTTGGGCGGAGAGCCCGGACGGCAACTGGCGGGAACCGGGGTGGTTGCTGGCGGACCTGGAACCCAGCCGGTGCGTGCGCCTGGCGCAGGAGTTCGGCCAGGCCGGGGTGCTGTCCTGGGAGCGCGGCCAGCCGGTGCGGCTGCGGATGCTGCTGGCCCGGCCCCCGGATGCGGCCGCGTCAAACTGCATCGACTGGGTAGAATGACGGTCTTGCGGCCCGCCGGCCGCCTGCGCCGAACCGATGACCCCACCAGACCGACCCGCCCCGCCGCTGCTTGAAGCCCGCGGCCTGCAATTCGCACGCAACGACGAACCCGTGTTCGGCCCCTTGGATTTTTCCGTGGACGCCGGCGAAGCCCTGCTCGTCCAAGGCGACAATGGCTCGGGCAAGACCACGCTGCTGCGCGTGCTGGCAGGCCTGCTGCGCGCCGACGTAGGTGAGATCGACATCGATGGCCAGCGTGCACGCGCCTCGCACCGGGCGCGGGCGATCGCCTACCTCGGCCACCTGCCCGGCCTGAAGGCAGACCTCACCACGATGGAGAACCTGCTGTTCCTGTGCGGCCTGCAGGGACGCCGGCGCGCGCAGCTGCCGGTCAATGCGCTCGCGATGGTCGGCTTGGCCGGCTTCGAGGACGCGCTCGCCCGGCAGCTGTCGGCGGGCCAGAAAAAGCGCCTCTCGCTGGCGCGGCTGTGGCTGTCCCCGGCGCCGCTGTGGCTGCTTGATGAGCCCTACGCGAACCTTGACCTCGACGGCATCGAACTGGTCAATCGCATGGTGCAGGCGCACCTTCGCGACGGCGGCGCGGCCCTGGTCACCACCCATGGTGCCTATGCCGCGCCCCCCGTTCGCACGCGCATGCTGGTGCTGGCGAAAACGGCGGTGGCGCGATGATCCGGATGCGCAACAGCGCGGCCCTCCCCGGCCTGGTCGGTTCGGCCAGGGCGTTGATGGCCCGGGACCTGCGGCTGGTCTGGCGCCGACGCGGCGATGCGCTGCAACCGGCCCTGTTCGCGTTGCTGGTCGTGGTGCTGTTCGCCCTGGCGCTCGGCGGCGAGGCCGAGGCGTTGTCGAAGGTCGCAGCCGCGGTGCTGTGGCTCGCGGTGCTGCTGGCCGGCCTGCTGTCGCTGGATACGCTGTTTCGCGGCGACGCCGAGGACGGTTCGCTGGAGCAATGGATGTTGGCGCCGGTGCCGCTGGGCTGGCTGGTCGGGGTGCGCACGGTCACCCATTGGGCGACGACCGCCCTGCCACTGCTGGTCGCGACCCCGTTTTTGGCCGAACTGCTGCACCTGCCGCGCGCGCAGTTGCCGGTGCTGCTGGCGTCGCTGGCCCTGGGCACGCCGTTGCTGAGCCTGATCGGTGCCGTGGTCGCCGCGCTGACGGTGGGCATGAGGCGCTCCGGTATACTCGTAGGCCTGCTGGCGCTTCCGCTGTATGTGCCCGTGCTGATCTTCGGTGCCGGCAGCGTGGCCCGCTCGGCACAGGGAATGGACCCGGTCGGGGCGCTGCTGCTGCTTGGGGCCGGACTGGTCGTCGCGGTGGTGCTGGCGCCACTGGCGGCCGCGGCCGCGATCCGGATCGCGTTGAATTGATCGCGTTGAATCGATCATGCTGGATGGATCTTGCTGGATTGAGTCAGGTCAAGCCGCCGCCGCTGGCGACGGTCACACTATCGCCACCCACTTCGAGCCCCCGCTCCGCCGCCCGCGCGGATGCTGAAACGATGAATCCACTCCTGCGCTGGTTCCACAAACTCGGCTCCCCCCCCTACTTCGATCGCTTCGCCGCGCGTTGGGCGCCGTGGGCGTATGCGAGTGGGCTGCTGGTGATGGCGTGGGGCCTGTACGGTGCGCTGTTCCAGGTGCCGGCCGACTACCAGCAGGGCGACAGCTTCCGGATCCTCTACATCCACGTGCCGAGCGCGTGGATGAGCATGGCGGTGTTCGGCCTGATGGCGGTGTACGCCGCGATCGCGCTGGTGTGGCGGATCAAGCTCTGCGAGATCCTGGCGATGGCGTGCGCGCCGATCGGCGCCGGCTTCACGCTGATCACCCTGCTGACCGGCTCGATCTGGGGCAAGCCGATGTGGGGTACGTGGTGGGACTGGGACCCGCGCCT
>JBBRWW010000226.1:0-2615 GCA_038248955.1 Lysobacterales bacterium | reverse complement strand
GGCGTCCTGCGGGTAGACGCTGATGCCGATGCTGGCGCCGATGCGGATTTCCAGTCCATCAATCAGGAACGGCCGCCCCATAGCCTCGATCAGCTTGTCGGCCATGGTCCCGCCCACTTCGGGCGCGTCCGCGTCCGGCTGCAGCACCACAAATTCGTCTCCGCCCAGCCTGGCCACGAAATCGGTTTCCCGAACGGTCGCGCGCAGCCGCTGCGCGGCCTGCTGTAGCAACATGTCGCCAATGTGGTGGCTGAACCGGTCGTTCACCTGCTTGAAATGGTCCAGGTCGATCAGTTGCAGGACCAGCCATTGGCGGTGCCGCGCCGCCGCGGCGGCCATGCCTTTGGCCCGGTCGCCGAATTCGGTCCGGTTGGCCAGTCCCGTCAACGGATCGACGCGCGCGAGGCGGGCGATCTTGCTTTCGTAGGTGTGGTTCTCGGTGGCATCGCGCAGGATCTTGACGTACCCGACCAACTCGCTGTCTGCGCTGTACATCGGCTTCATCGCACCTTCCGTCCACGAACGCGACCCATCCTTGTGCAGATGCCAGCGGATGTCCGCGGCCCGGCCGTTCCTGAGCGCGGTGGCCAACTCTCGTTGCGGGATGCGGTCCGCGCGGTCTTCCTCGGTGAACAACACGTCCTGGGCGCGGCCGTAGACTTCGGCTTCGGCAGTGGGACCCGGTGCCGGCGAACGGTTCGGTCGCTCCGATGAGATCGTCGCGTATAGCCTGGGCGATCAGCTCTAGGCGCCACCGCCCAGATCACTGCGGCCGTCGCTGACGCGGGTGGCTCCGCGATGGCTCGGGTACGAATCCTCCGGCGCGGGACGGTCGCCAGCGGTTTCGCGTTACCCTCCGGGCTCACGCGGACAGGGCTGGCCGCGCACATCCGCCCCGGGGAGAATTTCGATGCGTCCGTTCCTGATCGCGTTGTCGGCCGTGCTGGCCGGCCTGTCGTTGCCAGTGTGGGCGGTCACCGCCGACGACCTGGTCGCCAAGAACCTGCAAGCGCGTGGCGGCGCCGACCAGTTGCGCGCCATCACGTCGATGCACACGCTCGGCAGGATGCGCCTGGGCGGCGGACTGGAAGCCAAGACCGAGAGCTTTGCGTTGGCGCCCGACAAGTACCGCCAGGAGTTTTCGCTGCAGGGCCTGACGGCGGTGCAGTCCTGGGACGGCCAGCAGGCATGGGCGATCGATCCCTTCGAAGGCCGGCGCGATCCGCAGAAACTCAGCGGCGACGACACCAAGGACCTGGTGCAGTCAGCGGATATCGCCGGGCCGCTGCTCGATGCGCAGAAGAAAGGCGAGCGCATCGAATACCTCGGCACCGAGGACATCGACGGCACCGACGCGCACAAGCTGCGCGTGACCTTCAGGAACGGCGACCGTCGGGTGATCTATCTCGATCCGGACGCGTTCCTGGAAATCCGCGTGGTCGATCACCGCGTGGTGCGCGGGCAGGAACAGGTCCAGACCACCGACCTGGGCGAATACGCAAAAGTCGACGGCATCTACTTCCCGTTCGAGCAGGGCCAGAACCACATCGAATCCGCCGAATTGAACAAGCCGCTCGACGCGGCGATGTTCCCCTTTCCCCCCGCCAAGCGCTGAGCCGGAGATCGCCATGCATCGTTCCATGACACTGCTCGCCCTGGCTGTCGGCACCGCGCTCACTGCGACCGCCGGCGCGCAGACGCCAGGCCCGCGCTTCGACCAAGGGGTGATTTCCGGTCTGGGTATCCGCAACATCGGCTCGGCGGCGATGAGCGGACGCATCGCCGCAGTCACCGCCGCGCACGACAAGAAGGGCGACACCATCCTCTACGTCGGCGCAGCCAGCGGCGGCGTGTGGAAGTCCACCGACGGCGGCACGACGTTCAAGCCGAAGTTCGACAAGCAGCCGGCGCAGTCGATCGGCGCGATCGCGCTGGACCCGAACAACCCGGACAACGTCTGGGTCGGCACCGGCGAAGCGTGGACGCGCGGTTCGGTCTCGATCGGCAATGGCGTGTACCACTCGACCGACGGCGGCGAGACCTGGGCCAACGTCGGCCTGCCGCAGTCCGAGCGCATCGTCAAGCTCGCGGTGGATCCGCGCGACGGCAACACCGTGCTCGCCTGCGTCACCGGCAAGCTGTGGAGCGACTCCACCGAGCGCGGCGTGTATCGCACCAGCAACGCTGGCAAGTCGTGGACGCAGGTGCTCAAGGGCAACAACGGGTCCACCGGTTGCGGCGGCATGAGTGTCGACGCGAAGAATCCCAACGTGATGTTTGCTTCGCTATGGGATTTCCGCCGCAAGGGCTGGACTTTCCGCTCCGGCGGCGAGAACGCCGACGCGCCGTCGGGCAGTGGCCTGTATCGCTCGGCCGACGGCGGCAAGACCTGGAGCGAAGTCAGCGGCGGCGGCTTGCCGGCCAAGCCCTATGGCCGCATCGCGGTCGCGGTGGCGCCTTCGGACTCGAAGGTGGTCTACGCCTTTGTCGAAGGGGTCAAGAGCGCGCTGTTCCGTTCCGATGACGGCGGCAAGACCTGGGATCGTCGCGACGACAGCCAGATGATGGTGTGGCGGCCGTTCTACTTCGCCAACCTCATCGTCGATCCGACCAAT
>JBBRWW010000225.1:0-2654 GCA_038248955.1 Lysobacterales bacterium | reverse complement strand
CTCGGAGATCGCCAAACCGGCGGCATCGTCCTTGGCGCTGTTGATGCGCAGGCCCGAGGACAGGCGCTGCAGGCTGGTGGCGAGCTGGGCGCCGGACGTGGTCAGGTTGCGCTGCGCGTTGAGCGACATCACGTTGGTGTTTATGACTTGCATGATGCCGAACTCCTGCGGGTTGGATCCGGCATGGACGCCGCCGGGCGTACTTCGTGGCGCACGAGTGACTCGCGCAATCGCGCAGCTGCGCTGGAATGTGGGTCGACGCTCATTCGGCGCCGTGTTGGAGGTAGGCGCGGGCGCCCCGGTGGTCGTTGCCGAGCCGGGCCATTTCGCGCGCGCTGTCGTCGCGTGCGCTGCGCAGTTCGGCCAGCATCGCGCGTTGGGTGTGCAGCAGGTCGTCCCATGCCGGGTGTGCGCCTGCGCTGAGGTCGGTCGTGGCCAGCGCCGCGACCAGCGCGCGGTGGTGCGCGGCGATCAGGTGGTCCGCAGCGCTGAAGTCGCCAGCCTCGATGGCGGCGCGCAGGTCGGCGACCGGGAGCACCGGAACGCTCACCGGTCCGGGTCCGGCGCGATCGCCCGCCAGGCCGACTCGATGTCGCCCAGCAGGTCGTCGACCTCGCGCAGCGGCGCGGCATCGTTGTCGAGGTTCGCATCGAGCAGGCGGCGCTGGGCGTAGTCGTACAGGGCGTGAAGGCCGTCGGCGATCTCGCCACCGGCTTCCAGATTGAGCGCGCCGTTGAGCCCGCCGATGATCGCGCTCGCGTCGGTGATCGCCTGTCCCTTGCGGGGCAGGTCGCCGCGGTCGAGGCAGGCGATCGCCAACCGGGCGCGCTCGCGCGCGCCGCCAAGCATCAATGCGATCAGCTGGTGCGGGCTGGCATCGAGCACCGCGCTGGAAACGCTCGTCTGGCGGTACTGGTGGGCGAGGCTGCGTGCTTGCATGGCGGGATCAACTCTTGGGCACGGCGAGCTGTTGCGTGAGGAAGTCGCTGCTGCCCTGCAGGCTGGTCAGCAACTGGTCGAGCGCGGTGAACTGGGTGCGGTAGCGCGATTCGGCCTGGCTCATGCGGAAGTCGAGCGCGCTGCGCTGGTTGGCCAGGCTCTTGGTGCGCGAGGTCAGGCTTTCGCTGCGGCTGTCGAGCAGGCCTTTGGGATCGACCAGGCGGTCGACGGTGGCGTCGAGCCTGCCGGCCAGGCTGTCGACACTGCCGCTGAACAGGCGCGTCGCGGCCGCCGGGTCCTTCAGCATGCCGGCATCGAAGGCGGCATCGTCCAGCTTCAACGTGCCGTCCTTGTTGATGGTGATGCCCATCGCCTTGAGCTCGCTGACGTTGCTGCTGACCGTGTCGCGCAGGTCGCGGGTGGCGTTGCGCACCATCGAGTCGCCATTGAGCGCGGCGCCGACCTTGGTCGTGGTGTTGTAGGACGTGGTGCTGGCGATGGCGCCGAGCGCCGCGTTGTACGCACCGACGAAATTCTTGGCGGCCGTGCGCTGGACGCCGGGGTCGGCGGCAATGCCGAGCTCGCGCGCCGTGCCCGGCTCGGCCTTGGTCAGGGTCAGGCTGACGCCGGTGATCATGTCGGTGATGGTGTTGCGGGAGCTGGTGCGCGCGAAGCCATCGACCTTGACCCGGGCGTCGCCGGCCGCGACCAGCTGGGTCAGCGCCGAGCTGCCCAGCGGATCGTAGGTCAGCGCGGACAGGCCGCCGTCGCCACCGCTGGCGGTGATCGTGAGCGCACCGGCGAGGCCGGTGTCGATCGCGTTGAGCACCAGGTGGGCGCCGTCGTCGCCGGTGACGATGCTGGCCGTCACGGTCTTGCCGCCGGCCTTGGCGTTGATGGCGTCGCGGATGCCGGCGAGGGTGTTGTTGCTGTCGTCGATATCGATCGTAAGGGTGGTGTCGCCGGCGCTGAGCGTGAGCTGGCCGGTGCCCACGACCGTGGCGTTATCGGCGAAGGCGCCGGAAGCCAGTTTCTGGGCGGTGGCCAGCGCGAGCACCTCGACCTGGTAACGGCCGATCGCGGCACCGCTGGTGGCGGTGGCGGCGAAGTTGGCGTCCGGCGGCAGGCTGACCTTGCGGGCCTGCGCGGCGTCCTTGTTGGACAGCGCATTGATGGTGGTGGCCAGGCCGGCGAACGCGCTGCGCAGCGTGCCGATGGCGGACACCTGCGCGGTCAACTGGCGACCGGTGCGATCGTAGCGGGCGTCGGTGGGCGCGCGGTCGGCAGCCACCAGTTGCGACACCATGGTCGCCACGTCGAGCTTGCCGGCGCTGCCGATGGTGGTCACGGCGCGGGACTCTCAAGAAAAAATCCCGCCGGGATCGCGCCGCGGCGGTCGAGCGTCTGCTTCGGGGCAGGTCGTTGACGGCGCATCGCGGGATCCTTGGCGGGATGGGGAATTGGGGGTGCAGCGGAAAGCGGGTGGAGCGGAAAGCGGGTGAAGCGGAACGGGCAAGGCGGAACTTCCGGATCAGGAAAGCACGGGGCGCGGCGGTTGCCGCGCCCCGTTCAGTCATCAGCGCAGCAGGCTCATCACGCCCTGCGAGGACTGGTTGGCCTGGGCCAGCATCGCGGTACCGGCCTGCTGCAGGATCTGGTTGCGCGACAGCTGCGCGGATTCCTTGGCGAAGTCGGCGTCCTGGATGCGGCTACGG
>JBBRWW010000224.1:0-2660 GCA_038248955.1 Lysobacterales bacterium | reverse complement strand
GCGCTCACCCTCACCCTGGTCGCCGTCGAGGCATCCGATCTGTCCGCACCGGTGCGCTGGGGCGCACTGACCGCGATGACGCTGGCCTGGCTCGGATTCGCCTGGACCGTGCTGCGGCCGAGCGCCCGCACGATCGTCCTGATGGGCGAGCAGTCCCGCCTGCTCGAGGAGTTGCGCGCGTTCATCGGCACCGAGGTGCAGGGTTCGCGCGGCGAAATCGAGCGCACCCGCGATCTGATCCGTGAATCGGTCGGCAAGCTCGGCGGCAGCTTCGAGGCGGTCAACCGCAAGTCTCGGCAGCAGGGCGAGGTGGTCGCCCGCCTGATCGATCGCACCGGCGACGGCGAGCATGGCGGTGGCGTTGACGTGCACCATTTCGCGCTGCAGGCCAGCCAGCAGATGGAACAGCTGGTCGAGGCGCTGGAAGCGGTCAGCGGCCAGAGCAACACCACCGTCACCCACATCGATGCGATGGCCGTGCACCTGGACGGGATCTTCTCGCTGCTCGAGGACGTCAAGTCGATCGCCGACCAGACCAACCTGCTCGCGCTGAACGCCGCGATCGAAGCGGCGCGCGCCGGTGAAGCGGGTCGCGGCTTCGCGGTGGTCGCCGACGAGGTGCGCAACCTGTCCGAGCGCTCGACCGCGTTCAATGAGCAGATCCGCAAGCTCGCGCACAGCTCCAAGGATTCCATTGCCAGGGTCCGCGACACCGTCAGCCAGATGGCCTCGCGCGACCTCGACCGCAGCCGCGGCGCCCGCATCGAGGCGGCGGCGATGCTCGAGCGCGTCGACGGCATCAACCGCGGCCTGGGCAAGGGCATGAGCGAGATCGCCGAATGCGGGCGCTCGATCGACGGCTCGGTTGCCGACGCGGTGCGCTCGCTGCAGTTCGAGGACATTGCCACCCAGGCGCTGACCGCCGCGAACGTGCATCTGGAACGATTGGGCGCGATCAACCGCGAGGCCAGTGCGCTGCAGGACCTGCTGCACCGCAGTGGCGGCGCCGGCAGCGCGGAGGTGCGCCAGGCGCTCGGCGCGCTCGGCCAGCGGATCGGCCAGATGCGCGGCGAATGGGAACGACCGCCACACAAGCCGGTGATGCAGCAGTCCATGGATGCGGGCAGCGTCGAGCTGTTCTGAGCGCGCGCGCGGACCGCGGCAAGGGCTTGCAAGTACGCACGCAGCATCGAGCTGTTCCGAACAGGCGCGCCGGCGGCATCCAGGCGGTCACAAGCGCCGCGTCGTCCGCGCGGCGCTGTTCCGGAAGCGCCGACGCTGGTAGCGTCGAAAGCTTCCGAGGTTCGGCGTTCAACACACGATGACGTCACGACCACCGTCACGACCGCAGCGGCACAGTGCGGCCATGGCAATGAAATCTCCCCGGCCGGGCCACGTAGCGAGTGCTCCGCTTCGCCTGTACGTGCTGGCAACCGCGCTGGTGGCGGCCGCGCTGGCCTGGCAGGCCCTCGCCGCGCCGCTGCTGGTTCGTTGGCTGCTGCCCTCGCTGGACGCGAGCCGGGCATCGGCGCTGGTGTTTGCGCTGGCGGCACTGGCCGGCGGCGCCGGGCTCTACGGGCTGCTTCGGGCGGGCTCGCTCGCATCCGGGGATGCACGCGGCGACACACCGGCACCGGGCCACATCAACGGCAATGGCCCAGGCGGCCAGTGCGAGCAGCAATTGCTCGCGCTCTCCAAGGCGCTGCCCATCGGCGCACTGGTGCTGCGTAACGGCCACATCGTCGCCGCCAACGCGATCGCGGTGCAGCAGCTGCATCTGGATCCGGCCGATTGGTCACAACGCCGGCCGGCGCAATTGTTCGCGGACAGCGCCGTGGCCGAGGCCGCGCTCACCGGCACGCTGCCGCTGCTGAGCAGCGTACGGCTGCGGCGCGGGGGCGCGAGTACTGACGAGACGTTCCGCGCCGCGGTCGGCGTGCACGACCTGGACCTCGACCAGCGCCGGTTCCGGGTGCTGCTGTTCGACGACCTGACCGAAAGCGACCGCCTCGATGCACGCCTGCAGCAACAGAACGGGCAATTGCTCGCGGTCGCCGGCCGCCTGATCACGGTGCAGGAGGACGAGCGCCGCACGCTGTCGCGCGAACTGCACGACGACATCGGCCAGGCAATCACCGCAATCAAGCTCGGGGTGGTGACGCTGGCCGACCACGACCCGTCGCGACAGGAAGTCATCGACGAGGTCGTCGCCATCGCCGACCAGACGGTCGCCAAGTTGCGCGACCTGTCGATGCTGCTGCGTCCGCCGCAGCTGGACACGCTGGGGCTGGAGGCGGCGGTGCGCTGGCAGGCGCAGACGCTGTTCCGCGGCGGCGGGCCGCAACTGGAGTTCGCCTTCACCGCGTTGCCGGTCCGGCCGGACCCGGCGGTGGAACTGGCGTGCTTCCGGATCGTCCAGGAGGCTCTCACCAACGTGTTGCGCTATGCCGGCGCGAGCCGGGTGGAGGTGGCACTGGCCGCCGATGGCGACCTGCTGGCGCTCGTGGTCACCGACGACGGCCGCGGCTTCGTGCCCAGCGAGGCCACCGGCCTGGGGCTGGTGATCATGCGCGAACGCGCGCAACTGCTCGGCGGACGCCTGCAGGTCGAGACCGCGCCCGGCGCCGGCACCACGGTACGCGCGCAACTTCCGATGGCGG
>JBBRWW010000223.1:0-2696 GCA_038248955.1 Lysobacterales bacterium | reverse complement strand
TGATGCGCATGATCATGCGCGGCGAGGTTTCCGCGGCCATGACCGCGGCGATCCTGACCGGGCTGCGGGTCAAGAAGGAAACCATCGGCGAGATCGCCGGCGCGGCGATGGTGATGCGCGAGTTCTCGCGTCCGGTCGAGGTCGCCGATCGCGCCCACCTGGTCGACATCGTCGGCACCGGCGGCGATGGCGCGCACACGTTCAACATCTCCACCGCGAGCATGTTCGTGGTCGCCGCGGCCGGCGCCCGAGTCGCCAAGCATGGCAACCGCAGCGTGTCGTCCAAGTCCGGCAGCGCCGACGTGCTCGAGTCGCTCGGCGCGGCGATCGCGCTGGAGCCGGAGCAGGTCTCGCGCTGCATCGCCGAAACCGGCATCGGTTTCATGTTCGCTCCCGTGCACCACCCGGCGATGAAGATGGTTGCGCCGGTGCGTGGCGAGATGGGCGTGCGCACGCTGTTCAACATCCTCGGCCCGCTGACCAACCCCGCCGGCGCGCCGAGCATCCTGATGGGCGTGTTCCATCCGGACCTGGTCGGCATCCAGGTGCGCGTGCTGCAGGAACTCGGCGCGGAACGGGCACTGGTGGTCTGGGGCCGCGACGGGATGGACGAGCTCTCGCTCGGCGCCGGTTCGCTGGTCGGCGAGCTGCGCGACGGCGTCGTGCGCGAATACGAACTGCATCCGGAGGACTTCGGCATCGCGATGGCCGCCAGCCGCAACCTGCGCGTCAACGACGCGGTTGAATCGAAGGCGATGCTGCTGGCCGCGCTCGACAACCGGCCCGGCCTGCCGCTGGAGATCGTCGCGCTCAACGCCGGCGCGGCGCTGTACGTGGCGGGGGTGGCGGAGTCGATTGCCGATGGCATTGCCCGCGCCCGCGAAGCGATCGCCTCGGGGGCGGCGCGCGCCAAGCTCGACGAGTTTGTCGCCACCACGCAACGCCTTGCCGCCGCCTGATCGCGCTTGACGTCGTCGCCGGCGCTGCCCACGCTGCGGCGATGACTTCGAACCCGACGCCACCACCGACCCTCCAGCTGATCCGCAACGCCGCGGTGTACGCGCCCGGACCGCTGGGCGTGCGGCAGCTGCTGCTCGGCGGCGGCAAGGTGCTGTGGATGGGGGCGGATCTTCCGGCGTTGCCCGCGGCGCTGCCGGTCGAGGTGACCGACCTCGAGGGCCGGCGCCTGATCCCCGGCCTGATCGATGGCCACGTCCACGTCACCGGTGGCGGTGGCGAGGCCGGGTTCGGCAGCCGCGTGCCGGCGCCGTTCCTGTCCCGTTACACCCGCGCCGGCGTCACCAGCGTGGTCGGCCTGCTCGGCACCGACGACTGTGCGCGCAGCACCCGCGAGCTGGTCGCGTCGATCCACGCGCTGCGCGAGCAGGGCCTGAACGCCTGGGGCTACAGCGGCGGCTACCATCTGCCGCCAGCGACGCTGACCGGCAGCGTGCGTGGCGACATCGTCTTCGTGGAGGCGTTGATCGGCGCCGGCGAAGTGGCGATCAGCGACCACCGCTCCAGCCAGCCGACCCTCGACGAGTTGCTGCGGCTCGCCTCGGACGTCCACGTTGCCGGCCTGATGACGGGCAAGGCCGGCATCGTCCACCTGCACCTGGGCGATGGCACGCGCGGACTGGAACTGGTGCGGCGCGCGCTGGACCAGAGCGAACTGCCCGCGCGGGTGTTCAACCCGACCCACGTCAACCGGCGCAAGGCGCTGTTCGAGGAGGCCGTTGAGCTGGCGCGGCGCGGCTGCAGCATCGACATCACCGCATTTCCCGTGGCCCACGGCGAGGACGCCTGGAGCGCGGCCGATGCGCTGCTGCGCTATCGCGACAGTGGCGCCCCTGCCGATCGCGTCACGATCAGCTCCGACGCCGGCGGTTGCCTGCCGTGCTTCGACGCCGATGGCCGCGTGTGCGGGATGGAGGTGGGCGAGTCCGGCGCGCTGCTCGCGACGTTGAACGAACTCGTGGATCGTGGCGTGGCGCTGGAGGATGCGCTGCCGGCATTCACGTGCAACCCGGCGAGGCTGCTGCGGCTGGCGGGCAAGGGCAGCGTCGCTTGCGGTGGCGACGCCGACCTGGTGGCCCTGGACGCGCAGGGCGCGGCCAGCGACGTATGGATCGGCGGCGCCGTGCACGTGCGGGCCGGCGCGGTGCGGCGCCGTGGTATTTTCGAAGGCCCTGATGGTTCCGGGGATTGACCCGACAGGCCCCGGAGCGACGAATGTGCCCAAGCAGGACCCCCGACGGTAACGAGCGGGGCTGGATCATTCCGATCGGCGGGGCCGAGGACCGGGAAAGCCGGCGGCGGATACTGAAACGCTTCGTGCAGCTGTGCGGTGGCCGCGACGCCAATATCGTCATCATCCCGACCGCCAGCCAGAAGGCCGACACCGGCAGCCGCTACGAGGAGCTGTTCCAGCGCCTGGAAGCCGGCCAGTCGTCGGTGGTGGACTTCGCCACCCGCGAGGACGGTCAGCGCGACGATTACCTGCGCCAGATCGAAGGCGCCAGCGGCGTGTTCTTCACCGGGGGCAACCAGTTGCGGATCACCACGATCCTCGGCGGCACCCCCGCGGCGCGACTGATCCGCACCCGCAACGCGCACGGCATGCACGTGGCCGGCACCAGCGCCGGCGCCAGCGTGCTCAGCGAGCACATGATCGCGTTCGGCAAGGAAGGCTCGTC
>JBBRWW010000222.1:0-2779 GCA_038248955.1 Lysobacterales bacterium | reverse complement strand
CCCCCTTATAGCTGCTGGAACCCTGCTGCATGGCCCTCGAATTCGATCTGAACCACGACGCGCCCATCGCCGTCGCCGCCGACTGCATCGTGGTAGGCGCGTTCGCCGATCACACGCTGACGCCCTCGGGCCACGCCATCGACGACGCCAGCGGGGGCCGCATCACCGCCCTGCTCCAGCGCGGCGACGCCAGCGGCAAGACCGGCAGCACCTCGATGCTGCATGACCTGCCCGGCATCGCCGCGTCGCGCGTGCTGGTGGTCGGCCTCGGCGAGACGGCCAAGTTCGGGGTGCCGCAGTACCTCAAGGCCACGGCAGACGCCGCGCGCGCCCTGAAGGATGGCCCGGTGGCCCACGCACTGTTCACCCTGTCCGATGCGACGGTGCCCCACCGTGACGGCGGCTGGGCGATCCGCCAGGCCGCGATCGCCGCCGACCACGCCTGCTACCAGTACACCGCGACCCTCGGCGACAAGGCCAAGGCCAAGAAGCAGGACGAACCCGGCCTGCGCCGGCTGTCGATCCGCTCCATCGGCAACGCGGGCGACGACGCGGCGGCGCTGGCACAGGGCCAGGCGATCGCCGCGGGCGTGAAGTTCGCCCGCGAACTGGGCAACCTGCCGCCCAACATCTGCAACCCGGCCTACCTCGCCGACCAGGCCATCGAATTCGCCAGCCGCTTCGACAGCGCCGAATGCGAAGTGCTCGATCGCGCGCAGATGCAGGAACTCGGCATGGGCTCGCTGCTCGCCGTCGCGCGCGGCTCGGCCAACCCGCCCAGGCTGATCGTGCTGAAGTACCACGGTGCGCCCGCCAGCGGCGGCGGCGTGGCCAAGCCCTATGTGCTGGTCGGCAAGGGCATCACCTTCGATTCCGGTGGCATCAACCTCAAGACCCAGGGTGGCGTCGAGGAGATGAAGTACGACATGTGCGGCGCCGCCAACGTCATGGGCACGTTCGTGGCCGCGGTCGGCATGCAGCTGCCGGTCAACCTGGTGGTGATCGTGCCGGCGGTGGAAAACATGGTCGACGCCGACGCCTACCGGCCGTCGGACGTGCTGACCAGCATGTCCGGCAAGACGATCGAAGTGGGCAACACCGATGCCGAGGGCCGCCTGATCCTGTGCGACGCGCTGACCTATGCGCAGCGCTTCGAGCCGGCCGCGCTGCTCGACGTCGCCACGCTCACCGGCGCCTGCGTGGTTGCGCTGGGCAAGTACGCCAGCGCCATCATGACCAAGGACGACGACCTCGCCGACGAACTGCTCAGCGCCGGCGAGCACGCCTTCGACCGCGGCTGGCGCCTGCCGCTGTGGGACGAGTACCAGAGCCAGCTGGAATCGACCTTCGCCGACGTCTACAACATCGGTGGCCGTTGGGCCGGCGCGATCACCGCCGGCTGTTTCCTGTCGCGCTTCACCGAAGGCCAGCGCTGGGCGCACCTGGACATCGCCGGCGTCGCCAGCGACGAGGGCAAGCGCGGCATGGCGACCGGGCGGCCGGTCGGCATGCTGAGCCAGTGGTTGATCGACCGCGCGGGCTGAGCCGATGCCGCGCGCCGACTTCTACCTGATCCAGAAGGAGCGGTTCCGCGAGGAACCGCTGCTGCTCGTGTGCGAACTCGCGCGCAAGGCGCTGGACGCCAACCTGTCGACACTGGTGCTGGCGCGCGACGTCGACCAGGCAGAACGGCTCGACGACCTGTTGTGGTCGTTCGACGACGACGCCTACATCCCGCACCAGCTCGCCGGTGACGACGAGGACGAGTTGGCGCCGGTGCTGATCGCCGCCCCGGACGCCGATACGCCGATGCGGACGCTGGTGATCAACCTGCGCGACGCCGCCGTGCAGGGCAGCGTCGAGCGCGTGCTGGAAGTGGTGCCCGCCGACGACGGCGCCCGTGGGCCGTTGCGGGAACGCTGGAAGCAGTACAAATCCCGCGGCTTCGACCTCAAGAAGCACGACATGTGATTTTCCCTTCTCCCGCTTGCGGGAGAAGGTGCCCGCAGGGCGGATGAGGGCGCGCGAGTCCGCATTCGCCGCTTCACGCCAGTACCGCGCGCCCTCACGCCACCCGCTGCTAGGCTCGAAGCTTTCCGCCCAGCAGCCCCGGCCCTCGTTCCACTCGGGCGCCGACCGGTTTTCGCGAACCGGTCGGCGCCGCCAGCGGGAGAGGGGGTCCTAGCCATCTTCTTCAAAGCGCCACGATGACCATCACGCTCTCCCCCAGCTACGACCCGACCCAGTTCGAGACCCGCCTGTACCAGCAGTGGGAGAGCAGTGGCGCGTTCCAGCCGCGCGGGCACGGCGAGCCCTACACGATCCTGCTGCCGCCACCGAACGTCACCGGCACCCTGCACATGGGCCACGCGTTCCAGCACACGCTGCAGGACGCGCTGATCCGCTACCACCGCATGCGCGGCTACGACACCCTGTGGCAGATGGGCAGCGACCACGCCGGCATCGCCACCGAGATGGTGGTGGCGCGCAACCTGGCTCAGGAAGGCAACGGCGAGACGCGCGACAGCCTCGGCCGCGAAGGCTTCATCGCCAAGGTGTGGGACTGGAAGCAGCACTCCGGCGACACGATCGAGCGGCAGATGCGCCGCCTCGGTACCTCCGGCGACTGGACGCGCAGCGTGTTCACCATGGACCCGATGGCCGCCGAGGCGGTGGTCGAGGCGTTCGTGCGCCTGCACGAGGAAGGGCTGGTCTATCGGGGTCAACGGCTGGTCAACTGGGACCCGGTGCTGAAGACGGCGATTTCGGACCTGGAAGT
>JBBRWW010000221.1:0-2779 GCA_038248955.1 Lysobacterales bacterium | reverse complement strand
CCGGCGGGCGTCTCGGCGCCGCCACCGAACAGGAATTTCTCCATCTCGCCGGCGAGGTAGGCGCGGTGCTTGGGATCCATCGGCGACAGGCGGTTCTCATTGATCAGCATGGTCTGGTGCGCCAGCCACTTCGCCCAGGCCGGCTTGCCGATGCCGGCGAACACGCGCTTGCCGAGCTCGCCCGGCCAGGGAATGAAGTCGAGGCCTTGGGTCTCGCATTGATCGTGCAGGCAGAAGACGGTACGGGCCATGGGCGTGTCACTCGGTTTAGGTGGGGTTTGCTTCGAGCAGGGTGCGGATCGGCGCGGGGATGCCCAGCATGGTCAGTTGCGCGCGCGGCACCCAGCGCAGGTCGGCATTGTCGCGTACATGCTGGAGCGGGGAGATGCCGCGCCATCGCAACGGCTGCAGCGCAAGTCGGTAGTGGCTGAAGGCATGGGCGATGACGGGCAGGGTTTCGCCGGCAGCGAAATCGCCGCTCAATTGGGCCTCGAACCAGTCGCGCGCCGCGTCGGCATCGTCGGCCTGCGGCAGCGTCCACAGCGACGCCCAGATGCCGGCCGGCGGGCGGCGTTGCAGCAGCACGGCGCCGTCGCCATCCTCGACCCAGAGCACGTGGGCATGGCGCTGCGGCAGGGTCCTGCCGGGCTTGCGCGTCGGCAATTCGGCGACGCGTCCCTCCCGCCGCGCCACGCAGTCGTGCTGCAGGGGGCACAGCACGCACGCGGGCTTGCTGCGCGTACACAGCGTCGCGCCCAGGTCCATCTGCGCCTGGGTGTAATCGGCCAGGCGTCGGTGGGGAAGGTGCTGCTCCGCCAAGGCCCACAACTGTTTTTCGAGCGCCGGCTGGCCGGGCCAGCCGTCGATGCCGTGGTAGCGGGTCAGCACGCGTTTGACGTTGCCGTCCAGGATCGCAAACCGGTCGCCCCAGGCCTGCGCCAGGATCGCCGCGGCGGTGCTGCGACCGATGCCCGGTAGCGCGGTGAGCGCGGTGATGTCGCGCGGCAGGTCGCCGTCGTGCTGCGCCATGCAGCGCTGCGCGGTCGCGTGAAGATTGCGGCCGCGGGCGTAATAGCCCAGCCCGGACCATAGCGCGAGCACGTCGTCCAGCGGCGCGGCGGCCAGCGCCGGCAGCGTCGGCAGCGCGCCGACAAATCGCTGGAAGTAGGGCGCCGCGGTCTTGACCTGGGTCTGCTGCAGCATGATCTCCGACAGCCACACTCGGTACGGCGCGCGCGGGTGCTGCCAGGGCAGGTCGTGGCGACCGCTGACGTCGAACCACGCCAGCAGGCGTTGCGAAAAACCGGCGGGCGGCGATTCGGGCTGGCAGGACTCGGGCTGGCAGGTCATGACGCGCCGATATCGCCATCGTCGAATTCGACCTCGACGCCTTCAATCACCGCGCCGGAGACTTCGAGCCGGGGCGTCGACAGCCGTCCGTCGAGCGGCGGCAGTGGCGAGGTCGCGTCGGTGCCCAGCCATTGCAGCACGGCGGGCAATCTGAAACGCGCGTCGAACCTGGTGGCGTCGCGCCGCAGATTCAGTTGGGTGACGTCGGACAGGTCGGCCGCGCCGGCGTAGCGCAGCGCGAACGGCAGTGGCGAGCGCGACTGGCCGATCGGCGGCGGCAACGCCGGCCACGTGTCGGGCCAGGTCGCGATGGCACCGTCGAGTTGCAGGACCAGTCGCTTGCCCACTGCCAGCGCGCCGCGGGCGTCGAGCAGCGGGATCGTGCCCTTGCCGCGCAGCGCGACGCCTGCCGGGGCGAGCGTCCAGGTCGCGCGGTCGAACCGCATTGGACCGTGCAGGCCGATGGCAAACGGCAGCCGCGTGTCGCCCGATTCGTAACTCGCCGACATGCCCATCCGCAGCGGCGTGATCCGCAGCCCCGGCTCGCCCCATTGCAGTGGGCCGGACAGCTCGATGGTTGCGGGCAGACGCCAGTCGCCACGATCAATCGTGAGGTGGCCATTGCCGCCGAAGCCGGTGATGCCGCCGGCGAGCAGGGTCGCGGGGGTCCGCAGCGCGACCGCGAAGTCGAATGGGATCGTCAGTGGCGGCGCCAGGTAGCGGCCGCGCACGCGCGTTGTCAGCAGGCGGTCGGGATACAGCGATGGCAGGTCGGCATCGATTCCGTCGATGCGCCAGCCGCCGCTGGCACTGTGGTCGACGATGCTGCCGCGGGTAATGCGCAGTCCCTCGGTCAGGGTCGGCAGGCGCGATTGTGCCGCCGGTCGCGTCGCGAGCCAATGTTGCAACGCCGGCAGGTCGAGTTGCGCGCCGTCGAGCTCGATACGCCGGATGGTGAGGTCGCCACCGCGGGCCCGGATCGTCGACCACGGCAGCGACAGGTAGACGCGGCTGGCGCGCAGCAGCGGCGTGGCCGAACCGGGTTCGCGCGCGACCACGTCGCGCAACAACAGCATCGGCGTACCGCGCAACTGGTATTGGCTGGCCCCGCTGGCGCTGATCTCCAGCTGCAGTGCGTCGCCGATCCGGTCAAGCAGCAGCGCCGGCACGCGACCGGGACGCGACACCCAGTACAGCGACGATGCCAGCACGGCCAGCAGGACCAGCAAACCGACGAGGACCTGCCGTTGGCGGAGGCTCATCGGCGCGCCTCCAATGCACCGGGCGGGCGCAGGCATGCCTCGACGCGGGCGCCGCTGCCGCTCATCGACCGGTTGTCACGCGCCGAGCGAATCCGGCAGCAGCGCATCGACGAACGACTCGGCGTCGAACACCCGCAGGTCTTCCGGCCGCTCGCCGATGCCGGCAT
>JBBRWW010000220.1:0-2806 GCA_038248955.1 Lysobacterales bacterium | reverse complement strand
GGTCGGTACCCGCCACCTTCACACCCACTGGGCTTTTGATGCCGGTGGCCAGCATGTCGATGCGGTTGCGGATCGGCGGCACCCAGATGTTGGACAGCCCCGGCACCTTGACGATGCGGTCGAGTTCCTCGACCAGCTTGTCAGAGGTCATGCCGGGTCGCCATGCGCTCTTGGGCTTGAACTGGATCGTGGTCTCGAACATCTCCATCGGCGCCGGGTCGGTGGCCGACTCGGCGCGACCGGCCTTGCCGTAGACCGATTCGACCTCGGGCAACGTACGGATCAGCCGGTCCGTCTGTTGCAGCAACTGCCCCGCCTTGCCTGCCGACAGGCCCGGCAATGCAGTCGGCATGTAGAGCAGGTCGCCTTCGTCGAGTGGCGGCATGAATTCGCCGCCGATTTGGAGAATCGGCCAAGCCGTGCTGGTCAGCACCAGCAGCGCGACTGCCACGGTGGTGCGGGGCCAGGCCAGCACGCCGTCGAGCAGCGGGCGGTAGATCGCGATCAGCAAGCGGTTCAGCGGGTTGCGCCGCTCGTCGGGGATGTGGCCGCGAATCAGGTAACCCATCAACACCGGCACCAGCGTCACCGCCAGGCCCGCCGACGCCGCCATCGCATAGCTCTTGGTAAAGGCCATCGGCGAGAACAGGCGTCCCTCCTGCGCCTCCAGGCTGAACACGGGGATGAAGCTCAGCGTGATGATCAGCAACGAGAAGAAGAGCGCCGGGCCGACCTCGGCGGCGGCGTCGCCGATAACGCGCCACTGATCGCTTCCTTCCAGCTTCGAGTCCGGATTCGAGTGGTGCCAAGCCTCGATGTGCTTGTGCGCGTTTTCGATCATCACCACGGCCGCGTCGACCATGGCGCCGATGGCGATGGCGATGCCGCCCAGCGACATGACGTTGGCGTTGACCCCCTGGTAATGCATGACGATGAAGCTCACCAGGATGCCCAGCGGCAGCGAAACGATGGCGACGAACGCAGATCGCAGATGGAACAGGAATACCACGCACACCAGCGCGACGACGATGAACTCTTCGAGCAGCTTGTGCGTGAGGTTGTCGACCGCGCGGTTGATCAGGCTGGAGCGGTCGTAGGTCGGCACGATCTGCACACCAGGCGGCAGGCTGGCCTGCAACGAGGCAATCTTGGTCTTCACCGCCTCAATTGTCTCCAGAGCGTTCTTGCCTGATCGCATGACGATCACGCCGCCAGTGGCCTCGCCCTCGCCATCGAGCTCGCCGATGCCGCGCCGCATTTCGGGGCCGACCTGGATGCGCGCCACGTCGCCCAGCCGCACCGAAACGCCGGCCTGGTTGGCCGTCAACGGAATCTTGCGGAAATCATCGAGCGACGCCAACAGGCCTGAGGCGCGCACCACGTACTCCGCCTCGCCCAGTTCGAGCACCGAGCCGCCCGCCTCCTGGTTGGCCCTGCGGATGGCTTCGACCACGTTGCCGTGGGGAATGCCGTAGGCCGCCAGCTTGTCCGGGTCCAGCACCACCTGGTACTGGCGCACCATGCCCCCGACGGTGGCCACCTCGGCGACGTTGGGAACGGTCTTCAGCTCGTATTTCAGGAACCAGTCCTGCAACGCGCGCAACTGCCCCGCATCCATCTTGTTGCTGCGATCGACCAGCGCGTACTGGTAGATCCAGCCCACGCCGGTCGCATCCGGGCCGAGTGCAGGCTTTGCTGAAGCTGGCAGCCGGCCTTGCACCTGGTTCAGGTATTCCAGCACGCGCGAGCGAGCCCAGTACAAGTCGGTGCCGTCGACGAACAGCACGTAGACGAATGAGTCACCGAAGAAAGAGTAGCCGCGTACCGCCTTGGCGCCGGGTACCGACAGCATCGTGGTGGTCAAGGGGTAAGTGACCTGGTCTTCGACGATGCGTGGTGCCTGACCGGGGTAGGGCGTGCGGATGATGACCTGCACGTCGGACAGGTCGGGCAGCGCATCCAGCGGCGTGCGCTGGACTGCCCACAGTCCCCAGGCCACCACGCCCAGCGTGGCCAGCAGCACCAGAAAGCGGTTGACGATGGACCAGCGGATCAGCGCGGCAATCATCAGGCCGCTCCGGAGGCGCGCGGCGCTGGCGACGGCGCCGACGCCGTGGCCGGCGGCGCCTTGGAAGGCTCGGGCGGCAGCAGCGTCAGGCGGGTGATCTGCGGGCCGTCGGCACCCATGTAGAACTCGAAGTCGACGCGGTCACCGACGCCAAGTCCACGTTGGATCTCCTTGGCGGGCGGTGGCTTGAATTCCATGGTCATGGCGCCCCACTTGAGGCTGGGCACAGGGCCGTGGGTCAGGGTGATGCCGTCACGTCCCATGGCTTCGATGCGACCGGACCCTTGATGCCGTTCTGCAGCGGCCGCCTGCGTCGGCTTGGGTTCGTCGTTCAGACGCGCCTCGACGCCGCGCAGGCTGGCCTCCGAATCGATCAGGAACTGCGACGACACGACCACCCGCTGGCCTGCCTTCAAGCCGCTCTGAGTGATTGGTCGGGAGGCCATCGTCGCGCGCCGCCTCGCCCGATCAAGACGGCGCCCTTCGGGTTCAGCTGAAGACATCGAGCTCGGCATCGACCTTGGCCCGGAACCCCTCGCCGTCGTCGGCGAATCCGGCGACCTCGTCGAGCGCCCGCTTGCGGCCGTTCGCGTTCACCTTCCAGCCGCGGCCCCAGCGCTTGTCGGCGTAGCGCTCAAAACGCTCGGCCACGACACCCAGCGCCGCGGCGGCCTGTGCCACCCTTGCAGCCTCGTCGCCGCCGTTGCCCGCCTGCTCGCGCTGCGCTGCGGGCCGGGC
>JBBRWW010000219.1:0-2827 GCA_038248955.1 Lysobacterales bacterium | reverse complement strand
TGGGGTGAGGGCACGCGAATCAGTCGTGCGTCGACCGCCACGGTGCCGCGCGCCCTCATCCGCCCTGCGGGCACCTTCTCCCGCAGGCGGGAGAAGGAAAGATCCAGAACGTCTGGTGTCGTGCGCCCTCATCCGCCCTGCGGGCACCTTCTCCCGCAGGCGGGAGAAGGACCGGTGCAGGCCGCCGGGCTGCTTGCGGGCTGCTTGCGCGCCGCAACCGGGGTCACTTGATCAGGTGGGTTGGCTGAACTCGGACTCGAAAATCCGGTAGCCCGCGTCGACCATGCCCAGCGCGGCGTAGGTGCGCTGGGCGTTTTCATTGTCGCGCTCGACGTACAGGCGCAGGCCGACCACGCCGGCGGTGTCGCGGGCCAGTTGCTCGACGTGGCGGTAGAGCGCGGCGAACACGCCTTGGCGGCGGTGGGATTCGGGCACGTACACGCTCTGGATCCACCACCAGTCGCCGTTGCGCCAGTCGCTCCATTCGCGCGTCAGCATCAGCGTGCCGACGGACGCGGCGATGGTCTCGTCGCCGGCGACCAGGACTTCGCTCATGGCGACGAAATAGCGCGCCTTGGCGGGGTCGGCGATGCCGGCCGCGACGCCGGCGGCGAGGATCGCGGGGTCAAGGCGCTTGTGTTCGGTCTCGAGCGCCATCGCCGCGGCCCATTGCGCGAGCAGGGTCAGGTCGTCGGCGTGGGCGTCGCGGACGCGCAGGGTCGGATGCATGCGGGGGACGGTCCGGGCGCGGGTCAGCGACTGACCGCGATCACGCCGCAGGCGACGCGTGCGCCGGCGTTGCCGGACGGCTGGCTGGTGTAGTCATCGGCCACCGCGTGCACGACCACCGCGCGGCCGGCGACATCGTTGGCCGCGCCGCCGCCCAGGGTCACGCCGCTGGCGTGCACGTCGACGCGGGCCACGCCCTGGGCGTTGGCGACGATGTTGTCCATGTCGCCGCCGTGGTGCGGGCTGGCGCCCACCTTGCCGTGCGGCGCGGCGCCGGGATTGAAGTGGCCGCCGGCGCTGCTGGCATCGGCCGCGCTGCAGTCGCCGGTCTCGTGGATATGGATGGCGTGGGTGCTGTTGGGCGCCAGGCCGCCGATCTCGCCGCTGAGATGCACGCCGCCGGCCATCGGCATCGCCATCAGCCGGCCGCTGACCAGGCTGGAGGAGGCCGAGGCGAGGTTGACGCTGGCCGAGCGCGCGGTCGACACCGTGCTGGCGGGCGCGGCGGCGGCGGCGCGCGGCGATGACGGCGGCACGGTGCTGCAGGCGGACAGGGCGATGGTCGCGGCGGTGGCGAGCAGGAGGGTCTTCATCGGCGGGATTCCTGTTTTCAGGTGAACGCGCACGCTAGCGCAGCCGGGGTTGCGCGTGGGTGAACCGGGCGCCGCGGTCACCGCCGCGAGCGGCCGGGTCCGAGCTTGCGGGTGAGCGTGTTGCGGCCCAGGCCGAGGCGGCTGGCCGCTTCGCTGCGGCGGCCGCCGGTGTGCTCGAGCGCGGCCTCCAGCAACGCGCGGTCGAGGCGCTCGCGGGCCTGGGCGTGGATGGCGGGGGCGCCACTGGCCAGTTGCGCGCGTGCCCATGCGGCCAGGTGCGCGTCCCAGTCGTCGGCCTCGCCCGCGATGACCGCAGTCGCGGCGCCGCGGCTGGTGCCCAGGGCGTCGTCGAGTTCGGCGCGGTCGACGGTATCGCCCGGGGCGAGCGCCGCCAGCCGCCAGCAGAGGTTTTCCAGCTCGCGCACGTTGCCGGGCCAGTCGTGCGCGAGCAGCCGCTGCAGCGCGGCCGGGGCGAAGCGTTTGGCGGGCGCGTGGAACTTGGCGGCGGCCGCGGCGAGGAAACGTTCGGCCAGCCGCGGCACGTCGTCGCGGCGTTCGCGCAGCGGCGGCAGGCGCAGGCGCACGACGTCGAGCCGGTGCAGCAGGTCGGCGCGGAAGCGGCCATCGGCGACCCGTGCCTCGAGGTCCTGGTGGGTGGCGGCGACCACGCGCACGTCGACGCGGATCAGCTCGCGGCCGCCGACGCGGAAAAACTCGCCCTCGGCCAGCACCCGCAGCAGGCGCGTCTGCAACGGCAGTGGCATGTCGCCGATCTCGTCGAGGAACAGGGTGCCGCCGTTGGCCTGCTCGAAGCGGCCCAGGTGACGACGCTGGGCGCCGGTGAACGCGCCCGCCTCGTGGCCGAACAGCTCGCTTTCCAGCAGTTCCGACGGGATCGCGGCGGTGTTGAGGGCGACGAACGGCTTGCCCGCGCGCGGCGACTCGCGGTGCAGCGCGCGCGCGACCAGTTCCTTGCCGGTGCCGGTCTCGCCGGTGACCAGCACCGACAGCGGCGCCTGCGCGAGCCGGCCGATGGCGCGGAACAGGGTGCGCATCGCCGGGGTATCGCCGACCAGCGCATCGGCGTCGGCCGGCAGCGCGGCAGGCTCCCCGGCGGCCTCGTCGGCGCCGGCGGTGGCGCCCAGCGCGCGCGCGGCCAGGGCTACGGCATCGTCGAGATCGAAGGGTTTGGAGAGGAATTCGTGGGCGCCGCCGCGGAACGCGCCGGCGGTGCTGGCGACGTCGGTGTAGGCGCTCATCACGATCACCGGCAGCTGCGGCGCGCGCGCCTTGAGCTTGTCGAGCAGCACCAGGCCGCTGTCGCCGGGCATGCGCACGTCGGTGAACAGCAGATCGGGGGCGCCGCGTTGGGCCAGCGCCGCCAGCGCGTCGGCGGCGCTGCCGAAGTCGTCGACCCGGTAGCCGGCCTCGCGCAGCGCCGTCACCAGCACGAAGCGCACGCTGCGGTCGTCATCGACGACCCAGATGCGTTCGCCGGCGCCGCC
>JBBRWW010000218.1:0-2848 GCA_038248955.1 Lysobacterales bacterium | reverse complement strand
CGGGACGGTCTACACCAAGGGGGCGTGGCTGCTGGAGTTCCTGGAGCAGCGCTTCGGCCGCGAGAATTTCGACGCTTTCCTGCGCGGGTACTTCGACCACTTCGCATTCCAGAGCATTTCCACCCAGCAGTTCGTTGACTACGCCAAGGCCAACCTGCTGGCGAAATACCCGGGCAAGGTCAGCGAGGCGGAATTCAGCGCGTGGATCTACGAGCCGGGGATTCCGGCCGATGCACCGCAGACGCTTTCGCCGCGTTTCGATGCGGTCGACGCCGCGCGCAAGGGTTGGCTGGAGTCCGCCACGCTGCCGGCGAAGTCCGCCACCACGAAGTGGACCACCCAGGAGTGGGTGCATTTCATCGAGGGGATGCCGGAAACGCTCACGACCGCGCAGCTCGCCGCGCTCGACGCGGCCTATCAGTTGACCGGCACGCCCAACGGCGAGATCGCCCAGCGCTGGTACCCGCTCGCCGTGCGCAGTGGCTACACCCAGGCCAATGACGCGATTGCCGCGTTCCTGCAGAAGATCGGCCGCCGCAAGCTGATCATGCCGACCTACGAGGCGCTGGTGAAGACCCCGGCCGGGCTCAAGCTGGCGCAGGACACCTTCGCCAAGGCGCGGCCGGGCTACCACCCGATCACCACCGGCTCGGTCGAGGCGGTGATCGCCAAGGCGAAGCAGGGCTGACGATGTCATCGCGCCGGCACATTTCGGCGGCCAGTACCCTGGTGACCGCCATGCTCGGGGTCGGCGCGGTGGTCGCCAACAAGCCGTACCTGCTGGTGCGCGCGCAGTTCGAGCGCCAGCGTGTGCTCGCCGGCCTCGATCTGGCGGAGGTCGTCGTCGGCGACCACCGGGTGGTCTACGCGTTTTCCGACGATGCCCCGCTCGGCGCGCCGAGCCTGGTGATGGTGCACGGCTTCACCGGCAGCAAGGAGAACTGGTACCCGGTCGCCGAACGCCTGCGCGGGCAATACCGGCTGCTGGTCGTGGACCTGCCCGGCTGGGGCGAGAGCGAGCGCAAGGCCGGCGCGGACTACGGCTTCATCGCCCAAAGCGAACGCGTGGCGGCGTTCATCGACGAGTTCGCCCGCCAGCACGGCAGTCGGCCGGGCGAGGTGGTGCTGCTGGGTCATTCGATGGGCGGCGGCATCGCCGCGCTGACCGCGGCGCGGCACCCGCAGCTGGTCGATCGCGTCGGCCTGCTCAACCCCGCCGGCGTGCGATTCAGCGAGAACCAGTTCGGGCTGGACGTGCTGGCTGGCCGGAATCCGTTCTCGGTCGATGACCGCGAGAGCCTGCGCCGCTACATCGACACCGTGTTCCATCGCGACGCCGCCAAGCCGTGGATCCCGTGGCCGGCATCGCGCGGACTGATCAATTACCGGCGCGATGCGGCGACCTTCGAGCAGTCGGTGCTCGACAGCATCGGCCGCGGCCCGGAAAGCTTCTCGCCCGGGGAGGCCGCGTCCGCCATCGCGCAGCCGGCGCTGCTGCTGTCGGGACGCCAGGACATCGTGATCGACGCCAGCGCGATGGACCTGTATGCCGCCCGGATACCGCAGGCCACCAAGGTGTTGCTCGACGACTGCGGTCACATGTCGCTGGTCGAACAACCCGCCGCGGTTGCCGCCGCGGTCAACGCCCTGATCCAGCAAGGCCACGCCCGATGAAAAAACGACCAACCTCGCATGCCGCCACCGCCGTCGTGCTTGCGCTCGGGCTGGGACTCGGGCTCGCGGCCTGCGCCCCGGCCGAGGATCCGCAGGTCGCGGCCGCGGCCAGGTCCGCCGCCCGCGAACAGGCGGCCGCCGACGCCGCCAAGCAGTTCGACGCCGAATATGCCGCGCAGCACTGGGATCTCGCTCGCGCCCATGGCGACGTGCTGGTCGCGCAATTCCCCGACAGCCAGGCCGCGGCGCGCATCAAGCCGCAGTACCAGGAAGCCCTGGACAAGGCCGAGTCCGCGCGCGAGTTGCGCCGCACCGCCGGCCTGTGGGCCTACCAGACCGAGGCGGCAAAGGGCGGCCGCCAGTTGTCGGCGGCGATCTACGCCAAGCAACCCATCGACGTCGACGGCAGTGGTGCCAAGCCGGTGCGACTGATCTTCCGCGACCACCCCGAGTGGGGCCGCAGCAGCTACCTGACCCTGGAGGCCGGCGACTTCAACTGCTACGGGGGCTGCAAGGTCAAGGTGACGGTGGACGACGCCGTGGCGCGGTCGATGGCCGCGAGCCGGCCGAAGACGGATGAGGCGATCGCGATGTTCATCGAGGACGAACGCGCGTTGTGGCGCCTGGCGAAGGGCGCGAACGTGCTGACGATCGAGTTCCCGGTCAAGGCCGGCGGCACCCGCACTGCGGTGTTCGAGGTCGGCGGCCTGCAGCCGGCGAAATTGCCCGCCTGGAACTGACGTCGCCGAACGCATGCGTGACTCTGCGTGCCGGTGGGAGCGCCCAGCGGGGACAACCCGGGGCGCGATGCATTTTTCGATGCGGTGCACTGCGGGCGATTCGCCGCGCCGCGACATTGCGTTGACGCCGATAGCCAGTCACGGGCGTAAGCTCCCCGTCACGACATGGCCGATCCAGCAGCGGTCCCTTGTCGCGGCGGCGCGATGCAGGAGCCCGCGCCAGGCCACCAGCCGCATCCCCGCGTGGATTCCCGGGCGATGCACGAGGAGGCGACCATGCTTGCCCCACGCCTGCACCAGTACCTGGACGAACAGCACGCGCCATACGCGACGCTGACCCACGACCGCACGGTCACCGCGCACGACACCGCAGAAGCGATGCGGATCGATCGTCACCTGTTTGCCAAGACCGTCATGCTCAAGGTGGACGGCCG
>JBBRWW010000217.1:0-2896 GCA_038248955.1 Lysobacterales bacterium | reverse complement strand
CAGGGTACCGCCGCGCTCGCGCCGACCAGACCGCATTGCGCCGTGAGCCGCCGCCGCCGAACGAGACTCGCGGAGCTGGTCAAGGGTGCCGCCTGTTTCATGGTGTGTGGACGCTGCCCGCAAACAGCCCGGCCATCAAGGGCCACCGGCGCCCGCGGTCCCGCAGGCCTAGCTCTCAACCAACGGCGAGGGCCAGGCACAAGGGAGGTTCGGTGACCACGTAGCGACAATCGGGGCGGCGGAGAACGGCGCGCGATTGCCCGCGCACTCGCTGCGGTGCCTTCGAGAGGGCAACGCCACGGAAGCACCCTTGCACCACGGCACGCCCCGCACCTAAGCAGGGATTCGCAACTTGGCCAACGGAAGCGTCTTACGCTCTTGGTTTAGCTCGTCCACGGCCTGGTGGATTGCGCGATCGAGTGCGTTGAGGTCGGCGAAGGTCTGATGCGCGAGATGATGCGCCTTGAGGTCACGCCAGACGGTTTCGATGTCGTTCAGCTCCGGCGCATATTTTGGCAACCACTCGACCGTGAGCCAGTGAGCGCGGGCGGTGATCGCCGCCAGGGAGAGCTTGCTGGTGTGGATCGGGCCATTGTCCTCGACCAGGACCACCGGCTTGTTGGTCTGGCCGGGCTTGGGGCCATAGAGCCGGTCCAGTTGTTCAAGGTGGGCCACGAAATCGCTGCTGCGCTTGGTTGCGCTGGTGTGCACGACGAGTTGGCGTGTGACGTGATCAAACGATCCGAGCATGGCGATCTTCTTCGCCTGTCCCGGCGCGGGGACGCGCAGATCCGCCCCTGCCTTCGCCCAGACGCGGGCAAGGTAGGGATGCGTCAGCGCCTCGCTCTCGTCGCCATAGAGCAGGACGATATCGCCGGCTTCGGCCTGCTGCTTGCGCAGCCGCAGACGCAAGCCGATCCGTTCGACCTCGGCGGCGCTCTGCCGCCCCTTCAGCGTGTGCCGCGGACGCCGCCAGTGGAACTTTTTTTACGCAGTGCCTTGGAGAGTTGCGAGCGGCTGATGCGCACGCCTGCGCGCGCTTCGATCTCGGCACGCAGTCGGGGGAGTGTCCAGTTGTGCCGGTCGGCCACGGGTTGCTCCAGCAGCGGCAGGGCCACGCGAAGTGCTGCCTCGCTCTTCACCGGCGGGGGGCCGGGCGCCACGCTTGCCCGAAGCACGTCTATCCCGCAACGCATGAAGTCGCTGCGCCAAAGCCGAACCGTGTCATCGCGCACGCCAAAGGCCTCGGCAATCCGCGCACTGGTCCAGCCCGCCAGCGTCAGCACCACAGCGCGGGCACGGTCCGCCTCGCCGCGATCACGCGAGCACGACAGCGCCAAAAGTGCCGCGCGTTGGTCCTCGGTTGCCAAAACCGGCGATCTTCCCGTCATGCCTTACTCCCACGCATCGTTGCCGGCAGGGAATCAGACCACCAAGCGTTGGTCAATCTGGCGGAGTCTGCTTAGACGATGCCGAACCGCCGCCAGACCGGTGCGCGTTCTTGCAGGATTTCGGCGATGACAGCGGCGGCGTGCGTCAGTGCCTCGCCCTCAAGGTTGGGCAGCAGGCGCAACGCGAGCGTCTCCGGCAGCGGCGGCGTCCCGGCCGCGACGTCGGGATCGACCGCCACCGCGAGTTCGAGCGAGGTGCAGGGCACCCCGCCCGCCGCGACCGGTGAGGCCAGCGCGAACTGCCCCCGTCCGACGCCGCCCTCGGCATAGGTCGTGGCGACGACGCGGTTGAAGCGCTGGGTTTCCGGCGTCGGGCCGCTGGCGCGCAGCACCGGCAGCACCACGCCGCAGCCGTCCAGCATGGCCAGCAACTCGGCCGGGTTCGGCTTGCGGCCCTCCGGCAGGCTTCGCAGGAAGCCCAGGGTCTGCGGCCCTTCCAGCAGCGCGCGGGAAATCGGCTCCCACATCTGCGGCGTCAGTTCGGCGATGCCGACCTGCACCGTGATCTTGAGCTCCGTCGGCGTGACGCCGCGACACAAGGCGACGGGGATGCGGTCGAGGGCCGCGACATGATCCGTCCGTCGCAGGCCGCGCACGAAGATGTCGCGCCGGAACGGACGCGACAGGCAGAGGTCCTTCAAGAACTCCCGCGCAGGACCCTGCGGCAGGCCCTCGAAGACCTCGCGCTGTTCGGTGCCAAAGATCAGGTCGGGGATGTTCTCCGACAACGTCGCGGACGCGGCGAATTCGAGTTTTGCCGGCGCCAGGGCTGCACACAGGTCCTCGTGGAACGCGGGGCGCCAATGCGCTGTCAGGAACTCGTGCGCGAGGTAGGCGCCATCGATCGGCGTGTCGTCCTCGGCCAGGCGCATGAGCATGGGCGTCGCATAGAGGTGGCGCGGCTTGGTCGCGTGCAGCGCCTTCAGCGTGCCAAGAACGCCCTGCGCGCGTTCCTTTGAATTGCCGGTCGCCTGCAGCGGCGCGATATGCCGGAACAGCCGCTGCAAACCCATGTCCTGACCAAAGCCCGGCAGCGCGTTGTAGCCGAAGTATGCGATGCCACCCGGCTTCAGCCGCCGCGCCAGCAGCCGCACGATGCCGGCCCGCACGTCATCGCCTACCCAGGTCCAGACACCATGCAGCATGGCGACGTCCAACTCGGGGATGCGGTCCATCTCCGCATCGGTCATCGCCGCCAGGTCGGCTTCGACGAAGATCGCATTGCCCAGCGCCGCGCGCTCGGCAACCAACGCGGCCTCGGCGATGTGGGCCGGGTTGTAGTCGAGCCCCAGAACCGTCCAGCCCGGGTTGGAGGCGGCCAGCGCATTCACCGAAAAACCGCGTCCGCAGCCGATGTCGGCCACGTTCATTGCCGGGCGAGGCTGCCATTCCACGCCGACCATCGCACAGGCCAGTGCCAGATGCGCGGGCGCCTGCCCCGCCTG
>JBBRWW010000216.1:0-3055 GCA_038248955.1 Lysobacterales bacterium | reverse complement strand
TGTCGCCAACGACCGTTTCCGCCGATCACAGGCCGCCGATAGTACGCTGGTGCCATGCCGGAACTGCCCGAAGTCGAGACCACCCGCGCCGGCCTGGCGCCCCATCTGCTCGGCCGCCGCGTCGTGGCCGCCACCCTGCGCCGACCCGACCTGCGCTGGCCGATCGCCGCGGAGATCACCGCTCTGCTGCCCGGCCAGCGCATCGACGCGGTGCGTCGGCGCGCGAAATACCTGCTGCTGGACACCGCGGCCGGCAGCGCGCTGCTGCACTTGGGCATGTCGGGCAGCCTGCGGGTGCTGCCCGGCGACACCCCGCTTCGCGCCCACGACCACGTCGACCTGTTGCTCGATTCGGGCCTGGTGCTGCGTTTCAACGATCCGCGCCGTTTCGGCTGCCTGCTGTGGCAAGCGCGCGGCGAGGTGCACCCGTTGCTGGCTGGACTCGGGCCGGAACCGCTGCGCGTTGAAAACGCGGGTCGCGTGACCGGCGCAGAGGTCTGCGATGGGACGTCGCGGTCGGCCGGAGGCGAGGCGGCGACGTCTGCCGAACCGCAGCGGGCAGCATTCACTGGCGACTACCTGTTCGCCCTGAGCCGCGGGCGCCGCGTGCCGGTGAAGAGCTTCCTGATGGACCAGAAAGTGGTGGTCGGCGTCGGCAACATCTACGTTGCCGAGGCATTGTTCGCCGCCGGCATCTCGCCGTTGCGCGCGGCCGGCAAGGTGTCCCGCGAACGCTACCAGCGCCTGGCCGACGCCGTGCAGGCGATCCTCGCGCATGCGATCGCGCGTGGCGGCACCACCTTGCGCGACTTCATCAGCCCCGACGGCGCGCCCGGCTATTTCGAGCAGGAGTTGTCCGCCTACGGTCGCGGCGGAGACCCCTGCCACCGCTGCGGACGCGCGCTGAAACAGGCGCTGGTCGGCCAGCGCGCGACGGTGTGGTGCGGGCACTGCCAGCGCTGACCGCTCCCGGCCCTGGGGACTTCGGGCGCGGCCTTACGCAATTTCGATGCCAAAAGCGGTCACGAGGCGATGGCCGAAAACCCCTGGTTTCCCGCGTCGTCACTGGTGTTAGAACGGCGTTATAGTTCGCTCACTTGCTTCGGGGAAGGTTTGGATGACCGAAACCGCTGATATCACCCTGCTGCTCGATGCAGCCCGCGGTGGCGATCGTGGCGCGCTGGACCGCGTGCTCGCGACGCTCTACCAGGAACTGCACACCATGGCCCGCCGCCAGTTGGCTGGCCAGCAAGGGCAGACGCTCGACGCGACCGCGCTGGTGCACGAGGCCTACCTCAAGCTCATCGGCCGGCGCGAGGCGCAGTTTGACGACCGCGCGCACTTCTTCGCGTACGCCGCCTCGGCGATGCGCTCGGTGGTCGTCGACTACGCCCGCCAACGCCTCGCGCAAAAGCGCGGCGGCGACCTGCACCGGGTGACCGACCTGCCCGAGGACCTCGAAGGTGGCCTGCGCCTGGACGAGGAGATGCTCGGCCTCGACACCGCGCTCAACAAACTCGCCGCCGTCGACGAGCGCCTCGCGCAAGTAGTGGAATTGCGCTATTTCGCCGGATTGTCCGAACTGGAAATCGCCGCCTTGCTGGAGCGTTCCGAACGCAGCATCCGCCGCGACTGGCAGAAAGCGCGTCTTTTCCTGCTGGCCTCGCTGGACGGCTGAGGCGCGGCAGCCATGGACGGCGAACGCTGGCTGCGTCTCTCCCCGCTACTCGACGCCTTGTTCGAGCTCGAGGCCGACGAGCGCGACCAGCGTTTGCACGCCTTGCGTTCCCAGGACGGCCCGCTCGCCGACGAGCTCGCGGCGCTGATCGCGCTGGAAGAGCAACACGGGGATTTTCTTTCCGAGCCGGTGATGCCGCCCGCTCCCGGCCTGCGACCAGGCAATGAGGTAGGTCCGTACCGGCTCGAACGCCCACTGGGCGAAGGCGGCATGGGCCAGGTCTGGCTGGCGGCGCGCGCCGACGGTCTGTACCAGCGCCGGGTCGCACTGAAGCTGTTGCGGCCCGGTCTGGCCGACCCCAACCTGCGCCTGCGCTTCACCCGCGAGCGGCAGATCCTCGCGCGCCTGGCACACCCGCACATCGCCCGCCTGCTCGACGCCGGCATCAGCGGCGACCACCTGCCTTACCTCGCGCTGGAATACGTCGAAGGCGAGCCGATCACCGATTATTGCCGCCACCACCGCACGCCGCTGGAGGCGCGGTTGCGGATGTTCCAGCAGATCTGCGACGCGGTCAGCCACGCCCACGCGAACCTGATCGTGCACCGCGACCTGAAGCCGTCGAACATCCTGGTCACTCCCGGCGGCGAGGTCTGGTTGCTCGATTTTGGCATCGCCAAGCTGCTGGACTCCGACGCGCCGATGGTCGAGCAGACCGGAACCGGAGTGCGCGCATTCACCCTGCACTACGCCGCGCCCGAGCAGATCCGCGGCGAACCGGTCACCACGATGACCGACGTCTATTCCCTGGGCGTGGTGCTGTACGAACTGTTGACCGACGTAAAGCCCTATCGGCTGCAGCGCGCGAGTGACGCGGCGTGGGAGGAGGCGATTCTCGCCGTCGATCCGTTGCGGCCATCGCAATCCGTCCTTCGCCGCGCCGATGCGCCTGCCAATGCCGACGACGGCATCGAGGCCAGGCAGGTCTCCGACCCGGCCGCGATGCGTCGGCACGCGCGGCAATTGGCGGGCGACCTGGACAACATCGTCCTGAAGGCGCTGTCCAAGCGCCCCGAGCATCGCTATCCCTCGGTCGAAGCGCTGGCCCAGGACCTGCAGCGCCATGCCGAGGGCCGGCCGGTGCAGGCGCGCGCGCAAAGCGTGGGCTATCGCGTACGCAAGTACCTGCGCCGGCACCGCTGGTCGCTGGCGACCGGATTGCTGCTGGCAACGGTGCTGAGCCTGGCGCTGGGGATCGTGGCGTGGCAGGCGCGGCAGGCGGTGAGCGAGGCCAGCCGCGCGCAGGCGATGCAGGATTTCATGGTGGGGCTGTTCGAGCATGCCGGCAGCGCACCCGAGGGCCGCAGCCTGGACCTG
>JBBRWW010000215.1:0-3257 GCA_038248955.1 Lysobacterales bacterium | reverse complement strand
GTGCGGGATCGTTTCGCTCGCCGACGTCGCCCTGGCCGGCCGCGACCAGAAAACCGCCGAAGTGGTCAAGCACGTCTCCGAGCCGGCCCGGCACTAGCGGCCAGCGTACTGGCCAAACCATCCTTCCGGCGCCATTCGGCCGTTCGGCCATTCGGCCGTTCGAGTCCGTTCAACCCGCACGTCGAGAGTGCGCCGGCCCGGGCGGGGTGCGTTGTTGGCGGGAATCGCCTGGCCACACTCCGGGGCAAGCCGTTTCTGCGACCAATGATGGCCGGCCCGGTGCGATCACCCGCCTCGGCACAGGACACGGAATTTCATGAATAGCGCGGACGTCTGGTACCTGCTGCTGGGGTTGGTGCTTCTGGTGGGTGGCGCTGAAGTGCTGGTGCGTGGCGCATCGCGGCTGGCGCTGCGGTTCGGGATCACGCCGCTGGTGGTCGGGTTGACGGTGGTCGCCTTCGGCACCAGCGCCCCCGAATTGGCGGTCACCGTGCAGGCCGGACTGACAGGCCAGTCCGGCTTGGCCTTGGGCAACGTCGTCGGCAGCAACGTCTTCAACGTCCTGCTGGTGCTGGGAGTGTCGGCGCTCATCACGCCGATGGTCGTGTCACAACAACTCGTGCGCCTGGACGTCCCGTTGATGATCGGCGCATCGGTGCTGTTGTGGGTCCTGTCGCTGGATGGAAGCATCGGGCTCACCGACGGCCTGCTGCTGACCGCCGGCATCGTGGCCTACACGGTGTTCGCGATACGCCTGGGCCGCGAGCACGTCGATCCTGTACCGGCTGGACTGGCACAGGACCTTGTCGCGGGGCCGTCCGGTTCGCGTGTCGACGAGTGGCTGGGTCGGCTGCCGGTTCAGATGGCGCTCATCGTCGGCGGGCTGGTGCTGCTGGTGCTGGGTGCCCACTGGCTGGTGGCCGGCGCGGTGGCGATCGCACGCGGCATGGGCGTGAGCGAGGTCATTATCGGCCTGACCATCGTGGCCGCCGGTACATCGCTGCCGGAGCTGGCGACGTCATTGATGGCGGCGCTGCGCGGTGAACGCGATATCGCGGTCGGCAACGTGGTGGGCAGTTGCCTGTTCAACGTGATGTCGATCGCCGGTATCGCCGCGCTGGTCACGCCCGGAGGACTGCAGGTGGCGCCATCGCTGCTGCACTTCGACATCCCGGTCATGGTTGCGGTGGCGCTGGCCTGCCTGCCGATCTTCGCCACCGGGCACCTGATCGCGCGGTGGGAAGGGGCGCTGTTCGTGGGCTATTACCTCGCCTACGTGCTGTACCTGGTCCTGGCAGCGACGCGCCATGAGGCATTGCCGGCGTTCAGTCAAGCGATGCTCGCGTTCGTGCTGCCGCTCACGGTGGTCACGCTGACGGTGTTGCTGATACGCCACAGCGCGAACACTGCACCCGTCGCTGGCGTCGACCGCGACGCGTTGCGCTGACTGCACCCACCCTCAAGCCGCACGAGGATCGGTTCGACCAGGGCCATCGGCCGCGGAAAGACAATCGTCGAGCTGCGTTGGCGACTTGATCCCCGCCGCGCCGGTCTGCGCGCCGGGGCTCTGCTGGATGTCACGGGTGAGCTCGTCGCGCTCGGCCAGCATTTCGCCGAGTTCGTGTTTGCGCCGCACGGAGCGCAGGGGGTCCGGGCAGCTGGCTGGTGGCCTCCAGGTAGTGGCCGACGCTGATGATCGCCTTGCGCGGACGATCACCCGGAAACAGCTGAGCGCATGGACCTTGACCGACAGGTTGTCCTGGGACATCCCGTCGTGGATCGGCACGCCCATCGCGCGGGACCATCAGCCGGGCCCGCAGCCAGGTTGATCGATGAGGTGACCGATGCAACGCCATCGCCACTCCCGCGGTCCGCTCCCGCGGTCAAGGCCGCGCGCATGGTCCCTGCCGCGGAGCGGCCCGCCACACGCTGGCTCCAGCGCCGCGGACGGGGCGACAAGGCCACCCGCAGCGGGCCCGCCCGGGGTCACTTCGCCGCGGCTAGGTCAGCGTGAAGGCATCCCCGTCGAGCATCGCCGGGAAACGCTGGCGGTGGGCGGCCAGTTCGTCGGCCAGCAGCGTCGTGGTCACGACCACTTCCTCGTCGGTGCATTCGCTGACCGGGTGGCCGAGGAAATCGATCACCGCGCTGTAGCCGGCGTAGTGGATGCCGTTGCCGTCGGTGCCGACGCGGTTGAGTCCGGCGACGTAGGCCAGGTTCTCGATCGCGCGCGCGCGCAGCAGGGTCTTCCAAGCATAGGCGCGCGCCGAGGGCCAGTTGGCCACATACAACAACAGGTCGTAATCCATCCGGCCCGGGCATTCCGCGTCGAAGCGATTGCGCGAGAACACCGGAAAGCGCAGGTCGTAGCAGACCAGCGGGCAGATCCGCCAACCCTGGCATTCGACGATCAGGCGCTCGCGGCCGGCCGCGTAGCGCTCGTGTTCGCCGGCGTAACGGAACAGGTGGCGCTTGTCGTAGGTCCGCACCGCGCCGTCGGGGGTGGCATACAGGAGGCGATTGAAGACCTTGGGACCCTCCGCACCGTCGCCGTCGCGCAGTTGCACGCTGCCGGTGATGGCCGCACCGAGCCGGGCGGCCTGCTCACGCATCCACGCAACCGTCGGACCGTCCATGGTCTCGGCGTGGGCGATCGCCTCGTTGCTGAAGCCGCTGGTGAACGTCTCCGGCAGCATCACCAGGTCGGTAGTGCCATGCAGCGGCGCCATGAGGCGGCCGTAGTAGTCGCGGTTGCCGGCCGGGTCGAGCCAGCGCGTGGCGCCCTGGACCAGCGAGATGCGGAGGTTGTTCATGGGGCGGGGCTGCCTTGACTGGGAGAGCGCCGCATCGGCGCTGGGTCGCTTTGTCGCAATGCCTACAGTTTCCGCAAACGTGCGATGGCCGCGTCCAAGGTCGCGTCGTTCTTGGCGAAGCACAAACGCGCCAATCGCTGCCCTGGCGGCGGGCTTTCGTAGAACGGCGACAACGGGATCGCCGCGACGCCCTTCTCCACGGTCAGCCAGCGACAGAACGCCGCGTCGTCGAGGTCGCTCACGGCCGAGTAGTCGACCAGCTGGAAGTAGCCGCCGGGCACCGGCAACGGCATCAGCCGGGTGGTCAACAGCTGCTCGCGAAAGCGGTCGCGCTTGACCTCGTAGAACGCGCCCAGCTGCTCGTAGTGTTGCGGCTCGGCCTCGATCATCTCGGCGAACGCCCACTGCGCCGGGGTAAACGTGCAGAAGGTGTTGTATTGGTGG
>JBBRWW010000214.1:0-3385 GCA_038248955.1 Lysobacterales bacterium | reverse complement strand
TTGCGGTCAAGAACGTCGCGCCACGGGAATCCATGCCGACGACCGTGCCCGCGGCTGCGTCATCCGCGCCGCGTCGTGCCTGTTGTCATTGCGTGGCTGTCGCCATGGCCCATCCCGTCACGCGCTGCTCCCCAGAAGCACCTAACCGACCCAGGCCGGCCACCTCCTGTGGCCCTGCGCGCGGGTCGCCGACCCGACGTCCTGCTTCCTGCAAACCCCAATGCTTGGGATATGTCTGCAAGCCAGACCACAAGATGTAGTGGCCTCGCGAGGGACTCAAGCTACGCCCGGGGCTGGAGGGTGTCAATGGGTTCATTGAGGTTGACAATCACCGTTGGCCGGCACGATTACGCCGACCGCGCCCGCTGCAACGACCCGCTGGCGCGCGCTCCTGCGCCGTTGAACGCCCGCCCGCAAAACTGGTCGCGCGGGCGCCGACTTCGCAGGCGTGCGTGATTCAGTTGCGTCCATGATCCCGCCTGGATTCAAGGCCCATGCGCCCCGCCAACGCGCGGAATCGCGGCTGCGCGCGGAGGCTTTCGAGGCTCTGTGAGGCCGTGAAATAGGCCATGCGCACGTCGCGCTCCTCATACGCCCGTTCGAGCTGGTCAAGCGCATGGTCTGTATGCCCAAGCGCGTTGTGAATTGTCGCCAGCGCCGTCGCCGGAACGTAGCCGTTGCTGCGGCGTGTCTCGAGTTCGCGCAACAGGGCCTGGGCGTGGCCCCGCTCGCCCACCGCGAGATGGGCCGTGGCGAGATGAGTCATCACCACGCTGTTGCGGTGGGAGCGATCGACCGCCCGTTTCAGGTCGGCGATCGCCTCGCGCGGACGGCGCTGTGTCATGGACCACCTGCTGCGCTCGACCAGCGCGGCCCAGTAGTCGGGTTCCATCTCCAGCACGCTGGCCAGACGGCGCCGGGCCGCCGCGGGATCGGATTCGAAGAGGTAGGCCGCTTGGGTGACGTTGACCGTGGGCGACAGCGGATCGAGCTCGCTCGCGCGCCGCACATGATCGCGGGCTTCCTCGCTGCGACCGAGCGTGTGCAGCGCCATGCTATAGGCCACATGCGCGTCGGCCGAACCAGGATCCAGGGTGATGGCGCGCTGAAACGATACGGCGGCAAGCGACCAGTTCCAGTCCGACCACGCCTCGATGCGGCCCTTGGCCACGTAGGCCTCGGCGGACGCCGGATCGATCGCCAACGCGCGCGCCACCGCCGCCCGCGCCAGTGGAATCACCGCACGCGGATCGGCGTCCGCCGTAAGCGCCTGCGAAACGTAGAGCGATGCCAGACCGGCATGTGCGCGGGCGCAGGCCGGATCGAGCGCGATCGCGCGGCTCAATGCGGCCAAGGCCTCGGGCAGACGCTCGACGCTCGCCCTGTTCAGGAGGTAGCGACCGGTGAGGTAGGCGCGTTAGGCCTCTGCACTGTCGCCTTCGCAGGGACTACGGTGCACGGGTGCGACTGCCACTGCGTTGGCGGTCAGCGCGAGCGCCGCGCCGATCTCGACGGCGATCCGGTCCTGCAGGGTAAACACCCGATCGCGGTGTGTGTCGAAGGTGCCCGCCCATAGCGTCCGGCCGTCCGCCACGCCCAGCAAGCGCGCATTGACGCGGATGGTCTCACCGCGACGCTGGGTCGAGCCCTCGACCACGTAGTCGGTAGCCAGTCGCCGGCCGGCATCGACCGGATCGCGATGGCCGTCGAGTCGCTGCGAGGCGGCGAGCGAACGCACCCGCAACGCGCCGGAGCGGCTCAGTTGCGCGATCAATGTTTCCGCCATGCCCAGTTCCAGCGCTTCATCGCGCGGCCCGGGCGACAGCGAACGAAACGGCAGCACTGCCAACGCCGCCTGCTGCGGCGCGCGCGTGGGTGGGGCCGCACGCAGCCGCCATGCCCCCGCCGCGAACAGCGCCCGCGTGAACAGCAATGCGCCGACGGCGATCGCTCGGTGTCCCACCTGCCTGCCGGATGTGGGCACGCCGGCTGCGCGCACAACGGCCGCGGGCGCAGACCGCACCGTCATGGGCGTCGGCGCCGACCTCGGGATTGTCGGCTCGGCGAAACAGGCCTCATCGCCGGCGCACACGTCGGCGACGAAACGGTAACCGCGCCCGGGCACGGTGATGATGTAGCGGTGGTCGCGGGCGTCGCCGCCCAGCGCCTTCCTCAGCGCCGAGACGGCCTGGGTCAGGTTGTTCTCCTCGACCACGCGGCGCGGCCACACCGCCGCCAGCAGTTCGTCCTTGCCCATCACCTGCTCGCGCCTTTCGATCAGCTTGAGCAATACATCGAATGCCTTGGATGTAAGCGCGATGGCTGCGCCGTCGGGACCGGTCAGCTCCCGCCTGCGCCCGTCGAGGCGATGGCCGCAGAAGGCGTATTGCTGATCAGCGGGTCCGGTCACGGGCGCCCTTCAGAAACTTTCATCTTCTTTCAGCGTAAATCGCAGGATTGTCCGGCCACGAAGGTGCAGCGTCGGCGTTGCCGGTGGCGCCGCCGCCCGCCCCCTGTCAGGAGAAGCGTCATGCGCCTTCGTCGCACACTAGCTGTACTGGTACTGGCCCTGATGGCCGGCAACGTTGCCGCGCAGGACGGTTCGCCCCGCACCACCGGTGCGCTGCCCACCCCGGCCAACCGCATCGTCGGGTTGTGGCAGGTGCAGGTCACGGTCGGCCCCTGCGCGAACCCCCAGGTGCGAGAGAGCTTCCTCGCCCTGGCCAATTACCATGCCGGCGGCACCCTGACTGACACCAACAAGAACTCCCCGACCTCGCGCGGGCCGGGCTTTGGCATCTGGGAGTATGAGGGCAACGGGCTCTACAAGACCCGGTTCCAGTTCATGCGCTACCTGTCGGACGGCAGCTTCGCCGGCCTCAACGACATCCAGCCCACCGTCATCCTCAACCACGCCGGCACCAGCTACAGCGCGAGCGTATACGGCCGGGTGCTCAGCGTGGCCGGAAATGTGCTGGTCGAGGTATGCGGTACAGCCAACGGCGAGCGGGTGACGATCCAATAGCGACGGCCGCGTGCGCCACCCTCCGACGCCCCGGCCAGTCCGGGGCGTCTGCATTCGCGTGCCTGGACTTCATCCTGCCTTTAAGGTTCTTCGTTGACACTTCGGGTAATCCGCGGCCGCCCACCGCGCTTGAATGCGCGCATGGTAGTCGCGAAATGGACCTGTGCGAGCCCGCTCTTCCACGCCCCCGGAACCCCGACCGCAATGCGCCCACTGTCCACCCCCGCCAAGATCCTGCTCGCCCTGACCCTGGCCGCCGCGTTCGGCGGATTTGCCGCGACCGCGATGCGCGATGCGCTCGAGGCGCCCGCCCAGGCTGCGCCCCAAGGCGCGGCGACCGTGCCGATGGTCGCCGCCTTG
>JBBRWW010000213.1:0-3394 GCA_038248955.1 Lysobacterales bacterium | reverse complement strand
CGGTGCCTCGACCGGCGACGGCCGCAGGCTGAGGATCAGGGCCACTGCCACCTGCACCTGGACGGTGTCGGCCTTCAGCGCCGTCGCCAGCGCGGCGTGGTCATGCGCGGCGAGCAGGTCGAGGTGGCCGGCAAGGATGGCCATCGCCAGCTTGCGGGTCGCGCTGTCGGGCAGCGCCGCGAGCTGCGCGCGCAGGCATTCGCCGGCGTCGCTGGCGGCCATGCCGGGCCAGTCGCCGTGCAGCAGCCGCTGGCGGATCACTTCCAGCTCGCCGCCCTGGCCCGGGAACGCCTGCGCGGCCAGCAGCGTCAACTCCGCCAGCGGCTGCTCGAGGTAGCCGCGGTCGTCGCACTGGTCGAGCCACCATGCCGCGCGTTGCAGGTCACGGTCGTTCCAGTGCTGGGCGAGCTGCAGCAGCAGGCGCACGCGCGGGTCGCTGGAGGCCTGCTCGGCAATGCGCAGTGTGGCGTCCTCGCCGTCGCCGTCGCCACCGCTGCCGGTGCCGCCGGACAGGAACGCGGCATCGGGCAACTCGTCCCAGGCCGCGGCCTCGAGGGCGGCGCGTTCCGCGTCGTCGATGGACTCGGTCTCGTCTGCGGTTTCCTCGTGCTCCAGCAACGGATTGCGCTCCAGCGTCTGGCGCAGTTCCTGCTCCAGCTGCGGCGCGGTGAGTTGCAGCAGGCGGATCGACTGCAGCAGCTGCGGCGTCAGGTTGACGCCCTGGACCATGCTGGCGCGGACGGTGGCTTTCATGATCGCGATCCCCCGGCCAGCGATCTGCTGGCCCCGGAACCCATCGTGATGGTTCAGTGTCGGTTTACGAATCGGGGCAAACCCGGCCCGGGCTAGGGGCAAACCCGAGCCCGGGTGGGGGAACCCCTGACATTGCGTCATGGTTCCGACGCGAACGGTGCGTCGGCCGCCAATCAGCGACGCAGCACGTCAGGTGGGTCCGCGTCAGGTAGGATCCGCGTCAGGTGGGATCAGGGGCGATCGTGGTGGCGCATCGCCACCCGCAGCAGTTCGCCGGCATTCCGGCAGCCGAGGGTTTCCATCATCCGCGCACGGTGGGTTTCCACCGTCTTGACGCTGATGCCGAGGTCGGCGGCGATCTGCTTGGTGGTGCGGCCGGCGCCGAGCGCGCCGAAGATCTCGCGCTGGCGACGCGGCAGGTGGTCGACCTCGCCGTCGTGGCCGCCCTTGCTGGTGCCGTCGTTCGCCGTTCTCGACGGTGCCGCGCCGGTCCGTGAAGCGCGGTAGCCCTGCAGTTGCGGCGCCGATACCTGTGGGCTCAGGAAGGTGCGCCCGGCGGCGGCGGCGCGGACCGCGATCTCCAGCTCGGCCGGCGCGGCATCCTTGACCACGAAGCCGATCGCCCCACGCGCCAGCGCCTCGCGCACGTGCAGCGCGTCGTCGTGCATCGACATGATCACCACCGCCGACTCCGGGCACACCACCCGCAGTTCAGCAAGGGCGTCGAAGCCGCTGCGGCCGGGCATCGACAGGTCGAGCAGCACGATGTCGGGCAGGACCTGGCGGCTGCGCAGCACCGCCTCGTCGGCGGTGCTGGCCTCGGCGACCACCTCGATCCCGTCGAACGAGTCCAGCAGGCGCCGCAGGCCGGCGCGCACGAGGGTGTGGTCATCACAAATCAGCACGCGCACCAATCGATTTTCCCCCGCCATGCCCTGGTAGCCACCATAACGGCGCCACGCTTGGCAGGCAAAGGGTTGCCGCCCGAGGGTGTGATGGTGGTGGCGGAACTCAACGCGGGCGGCGGCTCTCGGCGACGGCGCGGCGGTGGACGCGGAACAGGTGGCGCTCCAGCGCGGCTTCGAGCGCCGGCGACAGCGGGCCGAAGCGCAGCCAGGCGCGCGGGCGGCCTTCGGCATCGGTGTCGCAGGCCAGCACGGTGGCCGGCAGGACCAGCGGCGACGGCAGCCACTCGGTCGGCCGGACGCGGAAATGGCCGGTGGTGCCGGCCGGCAGCGGCAGGTCGAGCGGCACGCTGGCGCCGCGCGACGACCATTGCAGCGGCCGCATCGGATCGTCGTCGTGGCTGGCGCAGAGGCCGGCCATCAGCGCCATGAGCAGGTCGACCTTGGCTTCGAGCCGGTGCAGGGCGTGGTCGGCGGGCTGGTCGGGTTCTTCGTTGCGGGCGCCGTCCTCGACCACCGCCAACGACTGCAACAGGGCCTCGCCACGCGCGTTGCTTGACGCCACGGTGGTGCTGTCGACGACACCGGGCAGGAACGCCGCGCGCCGCACTTCGTCGCAGGTCAGCGCATCGTCGAACAGGACCTCGCGGGCGGACGCGGCGTTCATGCGAGTTCCCGCAGCCACGTGCGCGCGTCGCGGTGGTCCTGGTTGAGCCGCGCCAGCGATGCGCCGAGCAGGTCGCGCGCGATGCGCACTTCCAGCAGCAATGCGCGCTGGGCCACCAGCAGGTCCAGCCAGCGCTCGCGCGGCGTCGGGGACAGGGCCACTGCCACCGCGGCCGGCGGCGCCTGGGTCAGCAGTCGCTGGTGTTCGCCCAGCAGCGCGGTCGCCAGCGACCAGTCATGGGCCTCGATGGCGGCACGCACTTGCGCCGCCGGCAGCTTCGGGATGTCCACCCCCGTGGCCATCACACCTGGCCGGGGGCGATGGCGCGCCATGCCGATTCGATGTCGCCGAGCAGGTCGTCGACCTCGCGCAGCGGCGCGGCATCGTTTTCGAGGTTGGCGGCGAGCAGGCGGCGTTGGGCATAGTCGTACAGCGCCTGCAGGCCATCGGCGATATCGCCGCCGGCGTCGAGGTTCAGCGCGCCATTGAGCCCGCCGATGATCGCGCTGGCATCGGAAATTGCCTGGCCCTTGCGCGGCAGGTCGCCGCGCTCGATGCAGGCAATCGCCAGCCGGGCGCGTTCGCGGGCGCCGCCCAGCATCAGGGCGATCAGTTCGTGCGGACTGGCATCGATCACGGAACTGGAGACGTCGGTCCGGCGGTACTGGTTGGCGAGGCTGCGTGCTTGCATGGCGGGATCAACTCTTGGTCACGGCGCGCTGTTGGATGGGGAGGTCGCTGCTGCCCTGCAGGTTGGGAAGCAGCGGATCAAACGGGATGGACAGGCTGCGGAAACGCGATTCGGCTGGGGTCATGTGGACGTCGACAGGGATGCGCTGGTTGCTCCGCCGTGGGCGCGCCAGGTCAGGATTTCGCCGCGGCCGTCGAGTGGGCGGTTTCCATCGACCCGTCGCTGGACGATGACAGGCATCAGCGCAGCAGGCTCATCACGCCCTGCGAGGACTGGTTGGCCTGGGCCAGCATCGCGGTACCGGCCTGCTGCAGGATCTGGTTGCGCGACAGCTGCGCGGATTCCTTGGCGAAGTCGGCGTCCTGGATGCGGCTACGG
>JBBRWW010000212.1:0-3399 GCA_038248955.1 Lysobacterales bacterium | reverse complement strand
TTGCGGTCAAGAACGTCGCGCCACGGGAATCCATGCCGACGACCGTGCCCGCGGCTGCGTCATCCGCGCCGCGTCGTGCCTGTTGTCATTGCGTGGCTGTCGCCATGGCCCATCCCGTCACGCGCTGCTCCCCAGAAGCACATAACCGACCCAGGCGGACCACTTCCTGTGGCCTGTGACGCGGGTCGCGGCCCAACGTCTTGCGTCCTGCCAACCCCTATGCTTGGGTTCTTTCCGTAAACCCGACCACAAGATGTAGTGGCTGGGCGAGGACCCAAGCTACCCCCGGCGGAAAATGAAGTCAACGGATTTTTGATCTCCATCACGCTTGGCCCTGGGCTGCTCGCAGCGCGGCAGGGACCGAGGTGTCGCACGCCGGACTGGTGGGGGCCAGGGCCGCGAGGGTATCTCCGCGCAGCCACCCCGGGCCGGCCGATGGCGTCGGTTTTCGCGCAGGCCGGCCCTGGATCCATCCGGCCTCGCGACGAAGGCGGCGGCGGTCGGGGCGCGGACCTGCGGTGTCAAAGCCGACCGTCGGCGCGGGGCTGCATGAGCTCCAGGCCCAGGCGCTGCGCCAGCGCCTGGAACCGCTGGTCGCCGCGCAGGTTGTTCCAGCGCGCATCGACCTTGAGGAATGCCATGCGGATGTCGCGCTGGGCATGGGCGCGTTCGAGCAGATCGAGCGCACCGACCCGGTCGCCCAGCGCGTTGCGGATCGAGGCCAGGCTGGTCGCCGGCACATAGCCCGCGGCGGCGCGGGCTTCCAGTTCGCTCAGCAACTGGGCGGCGCGTGCGGGTTCGCCGGCCGCGACGTGGACGATGCCGAGCATCGCCAGCACCTGGCTGTTGCCCTCGGACAGGATGGCCGCGCGCTGCAGGTCCACGGTCGCGGTGGCCACATCGCCACGGCCGAGCGCCATGCCGGCCCGGGCCAGCAGCGCGACCCAGAAATCCGGTGCCAGTTCCAACGCCTGCGTGATGCGCACGCGCGCGTCGTCGACGCGGCCGGCGGCGCCCAGGAAGCCAGCTTCCAGCGTGTTGATCAGCGGCGACAGCGGGTCGAGTTCGCGCGCCCGGCGCGCCTGCGCCAGCGCCTCGTCGAAGCGGCCGATGTTATTGAGCAGGTGGGCGTAGACGAAGCGCGCATCGGCCAGCCCTGGGTCCAACGCGATCGCGTGCCGCAACGCGGCCTCGGACGCGCCCCAGTCCCAGTCGTGCCAGAACAGGTTGAAGCCGCGCGCCACGTGGGCGTCGGCCAGCTCCGGATCGAGCGCCAGGGCATGCGTGACGGCGGCCTTGGCCAGCGGGAAGGCCTGCATCGGATCCATGTCGGCGACGATGGTCAACGCGCGCCACACGAACGCCAGCCCGCTCCAGGCGCGGGCGAATCCGGGGTCGCGATCGAGCACGTGGCGAAACAGCCCGATCGCGCGATGCAGGCGTTGCGGACTGGGCGCGTGGATCAGGTCCAGCGCGGCGAGGTAGTCGCGCTCGGCCTCGCGGCGACCGGCATCGCGCAAGCCCGCGGGTGAGACGTCCTCGACGATCTCGGCGACGAACCGGTACCCGCGCCCGGGCACGGTGACGATGGGGCTCGGTCCGCCAGAGCCGCCTGCCAGCGCCCGCCGCAGCGTCGACACGGCCTGGGCGAGGTTGTTCTCCTCGACCACGCGCCCGGGCCAGACCCGCGCCAGCAGTTCATCCTTGCCGACGATGCGGTCACGGTCGCGGATCAGGCACAACAGGGTATCGAAGGCCTTGGCGGTCAACGCCACCGGCTGGCCATCGGCGCCGTGCAATCGCCGCGTGTCGATGTCCAGCACGAACCCGTCGAAGCCGTAGCGCTTTTCGCCCATCGCGTCCCTCCCCGAGCAGTGCGTCACCATCTTTCAACTTTTTTCAGCGGAATTTCAACGACTTTGCGGGCACCGCCATCGAGACTGGAACCACCGATGCACCACGGCATCGTCCGACCATCCTCGAAGGAGCGTGCCATGAAAATCCCCCCGAAGCTGCTTGCCGCGGCCTGCCTGCTCACGTTGTGCAGCGCAGCCTGGGCGCAGTCGATCGACCCGGTCCACAGTGGCGCCCTGCCGGTGCCCGCCAACCGGATCGTCGGACTGTGGCACGTCACCGCCACCATCGGCCCCTGCCTGGGCGGACCGGTGCAGACCTTTCTCGCGCTCGCCAACTACCACGCGGGCGGCACGCTCAGTGATGCCAACACGATGCCGCCGGCGTCGCGCGGTCCGGGCCAGGGCATATGGTCGTTCAAGGGCAGGGGCCAGTACAGCAGCCGCTTCCAGTTCTTCCGCTACCAGCCCAATGGCAGCTATGACGGCCTGCAGGACATCCATGGCAGCCTGATCCTGGATGCCGCCGGCACCCACTACGCCCAGACCATCCGCGCCCAGGCGCTGAACGCCGACGGCAGCGTGCGGGTCGAACTGTGCGGCTCGGCCAATGCCGAGCGTGTCTCGCTGCCCTGACCGATTCCGCAGTCGCTGCCTCACCCACTGTCGAGCCTCGCCGATTTCGTTGTTGGCCAGGCGCAACTCCGGCCGACCCATGGCGCATGGGTCGGCCGTTTTTGTGCACGGGGCGCGCGCTCACCGGACGCGCGGCAAGCGCTTCATGCCTGTGCTGTTTCCGTGGGGTGTCGGTGTCCCGGTGCCGATTGCCGCCACAACCGTCGCGCCGCGCGTGGCACGGCGACGACCACATACGCGGCTGCGTGATCCGCGCCGCGTCGATGCTGACGGTCTCGTTACAGCTCCAAGCCGGCTGTCGCCATGGAGGGCCGCGTCACCTGCCGCTCCCCAGAAGCACTTGACCAATCCAAGCTGGCCGCCTCGTGCGGCCACGCGCGCGGCCCGCCACCCCCACCGTCTTCTCCGGCCCACCCTGCGCTTGGGATATGGCTGCAAGGTCGACCACAAGATGTAGTCGCCGGCGAGGGGTCAAGCGACCTCCGCGGCGAATTGAATTCAACGGCTACGAACCGCGAAAACCCTCACATGCCGTCCTGCCTCGCGATGCCGCCGGCAACTTGCCGGGGGACCGCCCCCGCTGCAGCCAGCGACCGCGGCGCGCACTTCATCACACATTTAGTGCGGTTCAACGACACTGTCCGGGCGCGATCGCACGCCGGCATGCTTGAATCGGCAGGCCGCGATCACCACCCCCGCCAGCCCGGCCCCAACCGCCACCATGTCCTACCGGACCCAAGGGAAACGCCACGCGATGCGCCACGTCTCGACCCCCGCCAAGATCCTGCTCGCCCTGACCCTGGCCGCCGCGTTCGGCGGATTTGCCGCGACCGCGATGCGCGATGCGCTCGAGGCGCCCGCCCAGGCTGCGCCCCAAGGCGCGGCGACCGTGCCGATGGTCGCCGCCTTG
>JBBRWW010000211.1:0-3458 GCA_038248955.1 Lysobacterales bacterium | reverse complement strand
GTCGTGGTGACCTACAGCGGCAACGCCGCCGAGATCTGGTGGGCGAAGATCGCGCCGTCGTTGTCGCGGCTGAAGAACCTCGCCGTGATCGATATCCCGCCAGCCGTCGTCGACCAGTTGACTGCGCTGCTGCAGCGCGGGATGCGGATGACGGCAATGGTCCAGGACGGCGAACTGCAGCTGATGACCGATGACACCAACATCGCGCTGACGGCGGGCGTGCGCATGGCGCCCGCGGCCTGACGCCTGGGTCCACCGGGATGCAGCACTACGACGTCGTGATCGTCGGCGGCGGCGCCGCCGGGTTGATGTGCGCGCTTACCGCCGGCCAACGCGGCAAGCGCGTGCTGGTGGTTGAGCATGCCAACCGCGTTGGCAAGAAGATCCTGATGTCGGGCGGCGGCCGCTGCAACTTCACCAACACCGGCACCACGCCGGCGAACTTCCTGTCCGCCAACCCGCATTTCTGCAAGTCGGCGCTGGCCCGCTACACGCCGGCGCACTTCATCGAGATGGTCGAACGCCACGGAATCGCGTACCACGAGAAGGAACTCGGCCAGCTGTTCTGCGACGAGTCGTCGAAGCTGATCGTGAAGATGCTGCTCGACGAATGCGCCGCGGTCGGCGTGCGGGTGGAGACAGGCTGCAGCGTGGACCGCATCGGGCACGGCGACAGCGGCACGGCGGCGGACGCTGCTGGCCCAGGCGGGCCTGCTTCGACCGCAGCGGCCGCCGGCAGCCTGTTCCGGGTCCACAGCACCCGTGGCGCGTTCACGGCGACGGCGCTCGTGGTCGCCTGTGGTGGCCTGTCGATCCCGAGTATGGGGGCCAGTGGCTTCGGCTACGAACTCGCCCGCCAGTTCGGCCACGGGGTGCTGCCGACCCGCGCCGGCCTGGTGCCACTCACGCTCAGCGGCACGCACCAGGAGCGCCTCGCCGACCTCAGCGGGGTCGCGTTGCCGGTCACGGCCAGCGTTCATGGCAATGGCGGCACCGGCGCGAGCTTCAGCAACTTCATGCTGGTCACCCATCGCGGCATCAGCGGCCCGGCGATCCTGCAGGTGTCGTCCTACTGGCAGCCGGGCGACGACCTGCGCCTCGACCTGCTCCCCGGCGCGGACGCATTCGACATGCTGCTGCAGTTGCAGCGCGAGCGGCCGGCGGCGGAACTGCGGACGGTGCTCGCCGACCTGCTGCCCAAGCGCTTCGCCCAGCGGCTGTGCGAGGTCTGGCTGCCGAGCCGGCCGATGAAGCAGTTCAACCTGCCGCAGCTGCGCGCGGTCGCCGACCTCCTGCAAGCCTGGCCGCTGGTGGCCAGCGGCACCGAGGGCTACCGCACCGCCGAAGTCACCCTCGGCGGCGTCGACACCGACGAACTGTCGTCCAGCACGATGATGTCCCGGCGCGTGACCGGGCTGTTCTTCGTCGGCGAGGTGGTCGACGTCAGCGGCTGGCTGGGCGGCTACAACTTCCAGTGGGCCTGGGCATCGGGGCATGCCGCGGGCAACGCGGTCTAAATCGGCCCGGGCGGGCGCGACCCTGCACCCGCCCGACTCCGCTGCCCGGCGTGGAATCGAACCCGAACCCACGTTGCCAGCGCGGCACCCGCTCCTCGCATCGATTCCAGCCCCGGCGTAGACCCTCAGCGCAGATCGATCAATTCGTTCTCGGACAGGTTGGCCGGGTCGTCCGTCACCGCGGTCAGGAAGAAATACAGCGCCTTGCCGACCAGCGTGCCGGGGCCGTCCCAGTATTCGGCGGTGTCGGCACTGACGCGGATCAGGCGCAGGTTGGGGTTGTCCTTGCCGCCCGGGAAGAACAGCTGCATCGCCGGCGACCAGATCTGCTCGACCCTGGCGTGGTCGTCCAGCACCACGGCGCGCCCGGACACCGAAACGAACGTGTTCGCCGACGACGAGGCATACGACACGTTGACGTACGGATTGGCCTGGATCTCGGCGACCTGGGCGCTGTCGGCGTCGGTGGCGAACCACAGGTCGCCGTCGAACTCGACGTCCTGGGTGCCCAGCGGACGGCTGACAAGGCGGCCGTCGGGCCGGGTCGTGGTCAGCATGGCGATGCGCACGTCCTCGATGAGTTCGGCCAGCCTGGCGATGTGTTCTGCACGAGCACTCATCTGATGACTCCGTTTCGGCCACTGCGGCATGCGTGGCTCCAAGCAGGCATTGAAGTCCAGGGGCGCGCAAAAGCGGGTGAACGCCCGTGCGCCCATGCCGCCGGCCGGGGGCGCGCATTGCGCTAGGCTTGCCGATTAAATCCGCACGGACGTGCCCCGATGCAACGCTGGAAAGCCCCGATCACCGTCGCCTTTGTCGTACTGGCGATGCTCACCGGCTGCGCCGATCCGGGCCCGCCGCCGGGCGGGCGGATCCCGGAACTGCAGCGCATCGACCAGCGCGACGGCAGCGGTGCGGTCGCCGCTGCAGGCACCGACGTCACCGTCCACTACACCGGCTGGCTGTACGACGAGAAAACCGCCAACCGGCGCGGCGAGAAGTTCGACAGCTCGGTCGAGCGCAATGAACCCTTCACCTTCCTGCTCGGCGCCGGTCGCGTGATCCGTGGCTGGGACGAGGGCGTGGCCGGCATGCGCGTCGGCGGCAAGCGCGTGCTGATGATCCCGCCCGAACTGGGCTACGGCCGCAAGGGCGCTGGCGGCGTGATCCCGCCCAACGGCTCATTGGTGTTCGAGGTGGAACTGCTGGACGTCAAGCCGCACGAATAGTGCGGGCGTCGCGATCCTGCGCCGGCACGGTCGCGGCGCGATCGCAACACCAGCGCGGCGGAGGGCCGCAGTAGCGACCCGGGTTCGCGGCCGTGTCACTGCGGATCGCGGTAAAAAGCGCTTCGTGGCGCCATTACAGCCCATCCACCAGTGGCTGCAGGTCCGGATCGAGCGCGACCCGCTCGTCGAACACGAAGCAGCGGCCTTCGTAGCCAAAGCCGCCGACCTGCTCGAAATACCCCAGGATGCCGCCGTCGAGCTGCAGGACGTTGTCCATGCCGTCGGCCTGCATCCACAGCGCGGCCTTCTCGCAGCGGATGCCGCCGGTGCAGAAGCTCACCACGGTCGCGTCGGCGAGCGAGGCGCGATGGGCGGCGAGCGCATCGGGAAGCTCGGTGAAATTGTCGATCGGCAGCGCCAGCGCGCCGGCGAACGTGCCGTGGCCGACCTCCTCGCGGTTGCGGGTGTCCAGCAACACCAGCCGTCGGCCACGGTCGTCGGTGCCCTGCCCGATCCAGCGCGCGAGCACCTCGGGCGGAACCGCCGGCGCGCGCCGGTCCAGCGGCGCGGCAAGTTCGCGGCGGAACGCGATGATCTCCGGCTTGACCTTGACCTTCAGCCGCGCAAACGGCTGCGCGCGGCTGCGGCTGGCCTTGACGGTGATCGCGGCGAAACGCGGATCGCCGCGCAGGGCGTCCAGGAAGCCGCGCAG
>JBBRWW010000210.1:0-3495 GCA_038248955.1 Lysobacterales bacterium | reverse complement strand
GGGCGCAAGTTCCTGATCGCCGGCAAGGGCGGCCTCAACCTCACCCACGACGAGCCCCGCCCCGGCTTCGACCGGCGCTACCGCGAGCGGCAGTTCGAGGTCGCCGACTGGCTCGACGCGTTCGATGCCGACGACCTGCGCGAATGGGCGCGCGGCCTCGGCGTAGACACCTACGTCGGCACGTCCGGCCGCGTGTTCCCGAGCGATCGAAAGGCCGCACCGCTGCTGCGTGGCTGGGTGCGGCGGCTGCGCGAGGCCGGGGTGCACTTCCACGTCCACCATCGCTGGCTGGGCTGGGGCGACGACGGCGCGCTGCGCTTCGCGACGCCCGACGGCGAGATCGGGATGCATGCCGACGCCGTGGTGCTCGCGTTGGGCGGCGGCAGCTGGCCGCAGCTGGGTTCCGATGGTGCGTGGCTGCCGTGGCTGGCCGATCGCGGTGTCGATGTGGCGCCGTTGCTGCCGTCCAACTGCGGCTTCGACATCGGTTGGAGCGAGCACTTCGCCAGCCGCCACGCCGGGGCGCCGATCAAGCCGGTGATCGCCCACTGGCGCGATGCCGACGGCGTCGAACACGCGTTGCAGGGCGAATGCGTGGCAACCGCGACCGGCATCGAGGGCAGCCTGGTGTACGCCTTGTCGGCGACCCTGCGCGACGCGGTCGCGCGCGATGGCGAAGTGATCCTGGAGCTGGACCTGGCGCCGGGCCGCGATCTCGCGCGGCTGCACGCGGACCTCGCCAAGCCGCGCGCCGGGCGCAGCCTGAGCGAGCACCTGCGCCGCCAGGCCGGCATCACCGGGGTCAAGGCGGCACTGCTCTACGAAGTGCTCGACAAGGCGCAACGGGACGATGCGGCGCTGCTGGCGCAGGCGATCAAGCGCTTGCCGCTGGTGCTCGCGCGCGCGCGGCCGCTGGCCGAGGCGATCAGCAGCGCCGGCGGCGTGCGGCTGGAGGGACTCGATGACGGCTTGATGCTGAAGGCGCTGCCGGGCGTGTTCGTCGCCGGCGAGATGCTCGACTGGGAGGCGCCGACCGGCGGCTACCTGTTGACCGCGTGCCACGCCAGCGGCCGCCGCGCCGGCCTGGGCGCGACCGCGTGGCTGCAGCGGCATCGCGCGGATGCGGGTTAGCGACACCGGCTGAGGCCCCACGAGAGCATCTACCGGACATCGCGTCGACGGCAGCAGCGGCTGCGGCCGCGATTCGCGCGCGCCATAGGGTGGACGCCGGCGACACAAGCAGCGACGCGGCCCATGGGCCGCGTCGCTGATGCATCAAGCTCGCCGCGGCCAGCCCGGGACGCGAGCCATGCGACGGCGTCGCAGGGACAACGTCAGTAGGCGCCCATGTAGTCTTTCTTGCCGATCTCGAGGCCGTTGTGGCGCAGCAAGGCGTAGGCGGTGGTGACGTGGAAGAAGAACTGCGGCAGGCCGTAATTGAGCAGGTAGGCCTGGCCGCCGATCTTGCGCTCCTTGGGGGTTCCCGGGCGCAGGACGATCTCGATCGCCTCGCTGCCCTCGAAAGCGGACGGCGCGATGCCGTCGATGACGGCGAGCGTGCGGGCGATGCGCGCGCGCAGCTCCTCGAAGCTCTGCTCGCTGTCCTCGTACGCCGGCACGTCGACCCGGGCCAGCCGCGACGGGATGCTCTTGGCGAAATCGCAGGCGATCTGCACCTGCCGCACCATCGGCAACATGTCCGGGAACAGGCGCGCCTGCAGCAGCGCGGCCGGATCGATCTTCCTGTCCGCCGCATGGGCTTCAGCCTTGGCCAGCACATCGGACAGCGCGGTCAGCATCTGCCGGATCACGGGAACGGAAGCGTCGTACATCGAAAGGGTCATGGCGGTTCTCGCTGGTTGGGGATGCCCGGGATGGTAGCGCGCCCGGGTCATGGCGCCTGGCTGCTCAGTCCGCCTCGGCCGCCGCCTCGCGGCCCTGCTGGCGAATCAGCGCCTCGTCGCGGGCGTCGTTGATCGCTTCGCGGATGCTGGCGAGGTCGGCGGTGGATTCGTCATGCACGAACGTGCCGGTCAGCTCGCTGTCCGGGTGCAGGTCTCCGGCTTCGTAGAGCGCCCACATCTCCTCGGCGTACCAGGTGTCGAGCAGTTCCGGGGCCCAGCGGCCAAGGCTGGCAGTGAGGTTGTTGACGTCGCGAAGCAGCATCGCGCGCGCGGCGTTGTTGCCGGCGGCGCTGACCACCTGAGGCAGGTCGATGATCACCGGGCCGTCGGGCGCGACGAGCACGTTGTATTCCGACAGGTCGCCGTGGATCAGGCCCACGCACAGCATCTTGACCACCTGCCGCACCAGGAAACGGTGGAAGCCGCAGGCCTGGTCGTGCGACAGCTCGACCTCGCCCAGGCGTGGCGCGGAATGGCCGTCGGCGTCGGTCACCAGTTCCATCACCAGCACGCCGTGGTAGTAGCCATACGGCTCGGGCACGCGCACGCCGGCGTCGCGCAGCTGGTAGAGCGCGTCGACCTCGGTGTTCTTCCAGGCGCTCTCCTGCTGCTTGCGACCGTACTTGGTGGCCTTGCCGATCGCGCGGGTCTCGCGGCTGCCGCGCACCTTGCGGCCTTCCTGGTACTGCACGCGCTGCTTGAAGCTGCGTTGCGCCATGTCCTTGTAGACCTTCGCGCAGCGCACGTCGTCGCCGCTGCGGACCACGTACACCGCCGCCTCCTTGCCGCTCTTCAGGGGGCGCATCACTTCGTCGATCACGCCTTCGTCGATCAGCGCTTGCAAGCCGTGGGGGGTCTTCATGGAGTCCTGTGCGTGGCGGCCGCACCGCGATTGCGGGGCGGCGGAGTGCATATCTTTACACTGGGCGCTCCGCTACTGCGATTTTTCTTGCCATGCCTCCTCAGCCCGACCCCTCCACCGCCGAACCCATCCGCCTGTCCAAGCTCGTTTCCGAGCAACACCGCTGCTCGCGCGCGGAGGCCGAGCAATACATCCGCGGCGGCTGGGTGAAGGTGGATGGCGTGGTGGTGGAGGAGCCGCAGACGCCGATCGTCGCGCAGTCGATCGAGGTCGACCCCGACGCACGGCTGGAAGCCACCGAGCCGGCGACGATGCTGCTGCACAAGCCGCTGGGGCTGGCGTTCGAGGCCACCGCGGCGCTGGTCACGCCGGAAACGCGCGCCGAGGGCGACATCAGCGCGGTGCGCCTGCTGCAGCGGCATTTCCAGCGCCTGGCGCCGCTGATGCCGCTCGACCCCGATGCCAGCGGGCTTGTGGTGCTGAGCCAGGACGGCCGCGTGTGCCGGCGCCTGAGCGAGGATTTCGCCAGCATCGAGCAGGACTTCGTGGTCGAGGTCAGCGGCGCCACCGGCCCGTACACGCTCAGCCGCCTCGCCCGCGGCCTCAGCTACCGCGGCCGCGAACTGCCGGCGTGCAAGGTCAGCTGGCAGAACGAGGTGCGGCTGCGGTTCGCGATCAAGGCCGTCGAGCCCGGCCAACTGCGCGACATGTGCGCGCAGGTCGGGCTGG
>JBBRWW010000209.1:0-3503 GCA_038248955.1 Lysobacterales bacterium | reverse complement strand
TGACCACAAGCACCCCACATCGGATCAATTCGCATGAGTCAGAAACAATGGATCGCCGGCATCAATGCGGTGTCGGCGGCGCTCGAGAACGACGCCGAGCACGTGCGTGAAGTGCTGATCGAGGCCGGCGCGAAGAATCCGCGGCTGACAGAGATCGAAACCGCGGCGCGACGGCTCGACATCGATGCGCGTCGCGTCAACGCACAGGCGCTGTCCGGCATCGTCGGCGACCTGCGGCACCAGGGCGTGGTCGCGCGTTATGCCGCGGCCAAGACCTGGCACGAGGACGACCTCGAGGCGATGGTCGAGGCTGCCGAGGGCCGCGCGCTGCTGCTGCTGCTCGATGGCGTGCAGGACCCGCACAACTTCGGTGCCTGCCTGCGCAGCGCGGCGGCAGCCGGCGCCACCGCGGTGATCATTCCCAAGGACAAATCGGTGCAGGTCAACGCGACCGTGCGCAAGACGTCGGCCGGTGCCGCCGACAGCGTGCCGGTGATCCCGGTCACCAACCTGGCACGCACCATGCGCGACCTGCAGGCGCTGGGCGTTTGGCTCTACGGACTGGCGGGGGAGGCCGAGGCATCGCTGTATTCGATCGACCTGCGTGGCAACGTCGCGCTGGTGCTGGGCGGCGAGGCTGACGGCCTGAGGCGGCTCACGCGCGAGAACTGCGACCAACTGGTCAAGATCCCGATGCCCGGCGGGACCGGCGGCGCTGGCGTCGAGAGCCTGAACGTCTCGGTGGCGACCGGCGTCACCTTGTTCGAGGCCGTGCGCCAACGCAGCACCAGGTAGTCCACGCCGGTCGCAGCGACCGTCAATCGAACCGCAGCGGGGACGCCCCCGCTGCGGTGCTGGCATCCGGGGACGGCCCCTCGACAGAAGGGAAACAACCCATGCCCTGGATCATCCTCGTGCTGGCCGGCCTGTTCGAAATCGGCTGGGCGGTCGGACTCAAGTACAGCGACGGCTTCACCCGGCTCTGGCCCTCGGTAGGCACGATTGCGGCGATGGCTGTCAGCCTGGCGTTGCTCGGCATCGCCATGAAATCGCTGCCGATGGGTACCGCCTATGCGATCTGGGTCGGCGTCGGCGCGGTCGGTACGGTCATCCTCGGCATCGTGCTGTTCGACGAGCCCCTGACGGTTCTCAGGGTCGCCAGCGTCAGCCTGATCATCGCCGGGCTGCTGGGCCTGAAACTGGCGACGCCGTAGCCGCGTTTGCCATGGCGGCGACAATCTCGCCTTCGTGGCGCGCAAGCGACTGGGCCTGCGCGCGTTGCGGATTGCGGTCGTACTCGGACAAGGGGCTTTCAACCGCACAGTTTCGATCGGGGAAGCCAAACCGCTTCCTAAGTGCCAGGCCGCATTCGTCCCTGCTCTCGAACGCCTTGCCCGGTTCCATGCACTGGCGGTTGAACGCCTGGCCATACGCGTCCTTGCGCCGCACGAACTCCTCGCCACACTTGCGCCGGGTCCGGATGCGGTCCAGGTCATCCTGCGCCGCGTTGGTGCCGGCCAATCCATATTGCTTGAGTTCGTCTTCGGTCAGCAGGCGCAGGTCGCGGTTGGCGATCGTCATCATCAGGTCGGCCACCGCCGTCGCCACGCCATTGCGGCCGAGGTACTCATGCACCTGCGCGCTGGTGGCGCGCAATTCGTCATTGAGTTCCGCCCGCGAGGTGGCATGGGACTGGTCGCGGATCAGCCGGTGGATGCCGACCTTGCCGGCGATCGAACGCGTGTCGCCGGCGGCCAGGATCAGCACGCAGGCGCTATGGCAGATCGACTCTTCGCGGACCCAGATGTTCCAGTTCGACTCCGCGATCGTGTCGCCGGCGCGGATCGCCTGTTCGACATGGCCGCCGGTTGAATTGATGTCGAGGATCCGGGTGCGGATGTCCATCCGGGTGGCCATGGCCGAGACCCGCTGGATCAGATCGGTGAAGCCGGCGTTGATCGTGCCCTTGTAGCGAAGGCGGACCACGCCCGATGGCTGGCAGTCCGACAACGCGTCGACGAGGCTGAAGAATTCGAGCGACGTGATCGGGGTGCCGTCGCCCTGCTTGTCGTAGTCGTAGTCGCAGCTGATCGACGCCACGCCCGATTCCAGTTTCGCCGACGGCCAATAGGTGTCCTGGAGGAAATCGGTGCGGGGCGCCGACGTTCCGTCCTTGGCATCGTCGACGGACTCGACATGATTGCCCAGGGTCACGGTCTCGCTCCGGAGACCGCCGTCGAGGGCCGCCGGCGGCTGCGGCTTGCAGCCCCATTGCATGACGCACAAGGCCATCAGCAGAAACAATCTCGACATGGACCAGCCAATCCTCATTCGCAACATCGGGAGACCTGCCTCGAACGCCCTCCCCGTTATCTGGATAACGCAATCGAAGGCGCGCGTCGGCACGTGATTGCGCATCAGTATCGAGTCGCGACGATGAACCCCGCCCGCCTTGCCATCGTGCCTTGCGTGACGGCGTTGCGCTACCCGCGAATTGCCGCAGCTGCACTGGCGGTTCGGGCGTGCTCGTTCAGCCCGTCGTTGCCAGCGGACGCGGCCACGCATTCACGATCTTGCAGAACAGGTCCGCGGTCCGTTCGACGTCGTAGACGGCTGAATGGGCCTCCTCGCTGTTCCATTCGAAGCCCGCCGCCTGCACCGCGCGTGCGAGCACCGTCTGGCCATACGCGACGCCGGCCAGGGTCACCGTGTCGAAGACGCTGAATGGGTGGAACGGGTTGCGCTTGTGGCCGCTGCGGGCGACGGCGGCGTTGAGGAAATTGAGATCGAAGTGCGCATTGTGTCCGACGAGGATCGCGCGCTGGCACCCGTGCCGCTTGCAGGCCTCGCGCACCGGAGCGAACACGCTTTCCAGCGCCGGACGCTCGGCCAGGGCGCCGCGGAACGGGTGGTCGATGATGATGCCCGTGACCTCGAGCGATTTCGGGCAGATCTCGGTACCCGGCGCTGGCATCACGTGGGCGCTGGTGGTGGTGCCGCGGATGATCATCCCGCCATCGTCGATGTCCAGCGGCACCACTGCGATTTCCAGCAGGGCATGCTTGTTCCAGTCGAACCCGCCCGTTTCGACGTCCACCACCACCGGCAGGTAACCGCGGAAGCGACTGGCCATGCGTAGCGGGTCCGCCAATGCGCTGGACGCTGCGGGGAGGGTGGGGCGGTCTGGGGCTTCATCCATCGCAAAAGCCTAACAGACGCACCTGCCGCGCCTGCAGTTGCCAGTTCTGCACGTCCATTGTCGGCGATGGGTTGCCGAGCCGGACCGGCGGCGTGCATCCATTCAACGAGCGCAATTGGGGGGCCGACAACGCTGGGCGCGTCGTCGGCCCATCCCCCTTGGGCCAAGGCCAGGCGGTGTTCTCTGCCACTGAGCGCCCAATTTTCGGCAATCACCCCCAACAGACCTAACGCCAACGCGGTCAACTCGGAAAATCGCGCGCTGCCGTCGGGTTCGCGCCGCAGCAGCAACATACGTCGGGCAC
>JBBRWW010000208.1:0-3534 GCA_038248955.1 Lysobacterales bacterium | reverse complement strand
TTCGCGCTGAGGAAGGCCAGCCCCGAGATCCAGGCCGGGATGTTGCGGCCCGACATGAAGAAGTCGTTGGAGCTCTTCATGCCTCGCTTCAGCATGGCGCCGATGCCGATGACGAAGGCGAAGTAGATGCCGAGGATCGCCCAGTCTACGGCGCCGAGGTGAATGCTGCCTTGCAGCGGCATGCGGGGTCCTGTGTGAGCGAGTCGGTGGTGGAGCGAGCGTTACCGGAACGTGGCGATGGTCGCGAGCGGCTTGCGGCGCAGGTCGGGGACGATGGCGTCGGGCGCGGGGTAGCCCGCGACCACCAGCATGACCGCGCGTTCGTTGGCTGGGCGTTCGAGCAGCGTGTTCAGGAAGCTCATCGGGTTCGGGGTATGCGTGAGCGTGGCCAGGCCCGCGTGGTGCAGCGCGGCGATGAGGAAGCCCGTGGCGATGCCCACCGATTCGTTGACGTAGTAGCGCTTGTCGTGCGTGCCGTCCGCGCGCACGCCGTATTTCTCGGCGAAGATGGCGATGACCCAGGGGGCGGTGTCGAGGTACGGCTTGTGTTCGTCGGTGCCGAGCGGGGCGAGGGCGGCCAGCCAGTCGGCGGGGGCGGTGGCGTAAAACTCTGCTTCGGCAGTTTCCGCGGCTTTGCGGATGGCGTGCTTGGTCGAAGAGTCGCCGATGGCGACGAAGTGCCACGGCTGCTGGTGTGCGCCACTCGGTGCGGTGCCTGCCGTTTCGATGCAAGATTCAATGATTGTGCGCGCAACGGCGCGGGCGCTGAAGCGCCGGACTGTGCGCCGCCGCTGCATGTCGGCGGCGAAGTCGCGGCTGCGCGCGAGCATTTCGTCGGCCGGGTACTCGTGGTACGACGCGAGGGGCATGAAGCCCGGCGGCATGGCGGGAGAGGACACAGGTGCTCCGATGCATCAGCGGTCGAGGCGCCGCGGGTCTGGCCGGCGCAGCGTGGCGGTCGGTTGGGCGCTCAAACGTACCGCATTCCTGGCCGGTCGGGCGACAGGAGATGCCCCGTTTACACGGCACCGCCTGCAGCCTAACGCCATAACTACGCCCGAGCGGGCGCACGCGGAGGTCGTTTCTGGTCTTGCGGTTACCGAGCGGACGCCGGAGCTTGGATGGGATTAGGCAGACTTCAGAAAACGGTTATTGCAGTCTATGACTGCTGTACAATTCTCGTTAGCCAGAGGCGGCCGGTTTCTGCGTGTGGCGCTTTTGAGAGAAACGGCACGGCCGTGCAGTGCGCACGCCGCATAACGCGTTCCGCGTTGGGGCGACGACGTTCTCGGCGGCCGGGGAACGCGTTACGCGGACGACGGCGAGTGTCGTGCGCGGTGTGGGCCCTGGCTAACTATGCTTGGTGCTGACACGGTGCGTGCGCGCAGGTTGGGCTGGCGTGTTCGGCCTCGGTGCGCCAGCATCAATGGGTGCGGCCCCGTGGCCGCGCAGCACAAGCTTTCTCGTTAGACAACCACGATCTCCTTCTACGATGATACGCAATTCCGGCGCCTTATATGTGGTCGTGGCGATCTGGAGTCTCCTCGCAGCCGTCATCGCGACACCCGCTACCGGCAGCGCGCAAGCAACAATGGCAGCAACGCGTGTCGTATTGGACTCATCGGCGCACCGTGAGCGCTTCATCCACGTGAACGGTGCGCGCCTCGAACTTCTGGAATGGGGCGGGAAGGGGCCGCTCATGATATTCCTTCCAGGCTTTGGCAACAGCGCTCACGTATTCGATGATCTTGCCCCCGCGTTCACCGACCATTTTCGCGTTACGGGCCTGACTCTGCGCGGGGTTCCTCCGTCAAGCGCGCCGGACGAGGGCTACACCATTGGCCAACTCGCGGAGGATGTGCGCACGATCCCCCCCGCGTCAGATTAGTTGTCGCTCCAATAGCATCACAAACCCAGGGGGCGGCGATGGAGGATGGACGTGGCTCGTTATGGACAAGCATTCAAGGATCGTGTCGTGGCGCGGGTGCTGCCGCCGGAGAGTGCGGCGGTGGATGTCGTGGCGCGTGAGATCGGCGTGACGACGGGGACGCTGCAGCGGTGGCGGGAGGCGGCGCAAGCGAAGCCGGCCCGCGGGCGGGTGTGGACGGCGGGGAGTCGGCTCGAGGCGGTGATCACCACGGCCGCCCTGGATGACGCCGGCCAGAGCGCGTGGTGCCGCGCGCACGGCACGTACCCGGTCGAGTTGGCCACGTGGCGCGCGAGTGCCACGGCGGCGCTGGCCGCGCCCGACGAAGCCCGCGCCAGCCCGCAGGCCACGCGGCAGGACCGCAAGCGCATCAAGGAACTGGAACGCGAGCTGCTGCGCAAAGACCGGGCGCTGGCCGAGACCGCGGCGCTGCTGGTCCTGTCAAAAAAAGTCGCGGCGATCTTCCACACCGGCGAGGGCGAATGATTGGCCTCGAAGATCGTCAGAGCTTGGCCTGTGACATTCAGACGGCGCACAGCGCCGGCGCCCGACTGACGGGTGCCTGCGAGACCGCCGGCATTGATCTCCGCACCCTGCAGCGCTGGAAGGCCCACGGCGGTCTCGTCGGTGGTGATGGCCGCCCGCAGGCGGTCCGCCCGGTGCCGCGTCATGCCCTGAGCGCCAGCGAGCGCGTGGCGCTCGTGGCGGTCGCCAACGCGCCACGCTTCGCCGACGTGCCGCCCGCGCGCATCGTGCCCATGCTGGCCGACGACGGCATCTACCTGGCCAGCGAGTCCACCTTCAGCCGCGTGCTGCGCGCCGAAGGACAAACGGCCCACCGCGGGCGCGCCAAGGCGCCCAAGGCCTCGCGCCCGCCGACCACGCACATCGCCACCGCGGCGCGGCAGGTGTGGTGCTGGGACCTGACCTTTCTGCCCGCGCTGGTGCTGGGGCGGTGGTTTTACCTCTACCTGATTTTGGACGTGTACAGTCGCAAGATTGTGGGCTGGGACGTCCGCGACACGGACCACGCCGATCATGCGGCCCATCTGGTGCGCCGCACCGCCCTGGGCGAGGGCATTGCCGGCCTCACCGGCAAACCGGTGCTGCACGGCGACAATGGCGCCACGCTCAAGGCCACGACGGTGCTGGCCATGCTGTACTGGCTCGGCGTGACGCCCTCGTACTCGCGCCCCCGCGTGAGCAACGACAACGCGTACGCGGAGTCGCTGTTTCGGACGGCCAAGTACCGCCCGGAATTCCCGGCCCGGGGCTTCGCCGATCTGGAGGCAGCGCGGGCGTGGGTGCTCAGCTTCGTGCACTGGTACAACGACGTGCATCGGCACAGCGGGATTCAGTACGTCACCCCGGCGCAGCGGCATGCCGGGGACGACCACGCGATCTTGGCGGCGCGCCATGCGCTGTACACGACCGCGCGGGCCCTGCACCCGGCGCGCTGGTCGGGGAACACCCGCAACTGGACCCCCATCGGGGCCGTCGCGCTCAATCCCGAACGCGACGCCGTCGTCACCGCGCAGGCGGCACGTACCGCAATTGATCAGCCAGTGGCGGCATGACCGAGGCGACAACTATCTTGACACGCGCCG
>JBBRWW010000207.1:0-3601 GCA_038248955.1 Lysobacterales bacterium | reverse complement strand
GTTCACGTGGCCACAGTGCTTGCAGGTCCGGTGCTCGATCGAGGAATAGAACCGGTCGAACACCGGCGGGAAGTCCTGCTCGATGTCATGCAGGTGGAAATATTCCTCATACACCTTGGTATTACAGCGTTCGCAGAACCACAGCAGGCCATCGTCCTCGTGCGGCAGTCGCTTGCGCTCGATCACCAGGCCGATCGAGCCGGCCATGCGCTGCGGCGAGTGCGGCACACGCGGCGGCAGCAGGAACGTCTCGCCGGCGCGGATCGGGATGTCGCGCACCGCGTTGTCTTCCTGGATGCGCAGCACCATCTCGCCTTCGAGTTGGTGGAACCACTCGGCGCCCTCGTCCCAGTGGTAGTCGGTGCGCGCGTTGGGGCCGCCGACCACCATCACGATGAAATCGCCATCGAAGACCACCTTGTTGCCGACCGGTGGCTTCAGCAGGTGGCGATGTTCGTCGATCCAGGCTTGCAGGTTGAGCGGGGCGGGCAACATGAGGGCTACTCCTGCGGCGGGTCGGTGGCGACGACGGCGGTGCACTTGAGTTCGATCGCGATCGGCGTGGGCAGCGCGGTGATGCCGACGGTGGTGCGGCATGGCGCGCTGTCGATGTCGGGGAAATGTTCGGCCCAGGCCGCGTTGTAGCGCTTGAAGTCGTGGGCCATGTCGGTGAGGTACACGGTAACGTCGACCAGGTCTTCCCAGTGCGCGCCACTGGCCTTCAATACCGCGCGCACGTTGGCGAATACCGCCCGGCACTGGGCATCGATGTCGTAGCTGAGCAGGTGGCCCTCGGCGTCGTGGACATTGCCCAGGATCGCGTTGCTGGTGGCATCGCGCGGGCCGATGCCGGACAGGAACAGCAGGTTGCCCACGCGCCGCGCGTGCGGGTACGTGCCCACCGGCCGGGGCGCAGACGTGGCATGCACGGAGCCACTCATCGGTGGCTTCCGCGCGTGTCGTCGTCGATGCGCGCCAGGGCATCGGCATATGCCGCGGGAAGGCGCTCGACCGACTCCACGTCGATACCGAGATCGTGGACGCGGCCGTTGCGCAGGCTGTAGACCCACCCGTGCACGGTGACGTCCTGGCCGCGCGTCCAGGCGTCCTGGACGATGGTCGTCTGGCTGACGTTGACGACCTGTTCGAGCACGTTCAACTCGCACAGGCGGTCGTGCTTGGATTCGGCCCCGGCGACGTCCTGCAGGCAGTGGCGGTGCTTGTCGGCAACGTCGGCGACGTGGCGGATCCAGTTGTCGGCCAGTCCCAGCCGCTGGCCGGTCAGCGCCGCGTCGACGCCGCCGCAACCGTAGTGGCCGACCACCAGGATGTGCTTGATCTTCAATACGTCCACCGCGAACTGGATCACCGACAGGCAGTTCAGGTCGGTGTGCACCACGACGTTGGCGATGTTGCGGTGGACGAACACCTCGCCCGGCGCCATGTCGACGATCTGGTTGGCCGGCACGCGCGAATCCGAACAGCCGATCCACAGGAACTCGGGCACCTGCTGGCCGGACAGTTGTCTGAAGAATTCGGGATCGTCACGGCTGACGCGGTCGGACCACGCGCGGTTGCGTTCCAGCAGGTAGTCGAGGGAGCTCATCGGGTCCTATCCAAGTTGCAGGCAGACGTTCTTTGCATCGGTGAAGAATCGCATCGCTTCGACGCCGCCCTCGCGGCCAAGCCCGGACGCGCCGCTGCCGCCAAACGGCGTGCGCAGGTCGCGCTGCATCCAGGTGTTGATCCAGACCACCCCGGCGCGCAGTTCGGCTGCCAGGCGGTGCGCGCGGTTGAGGTCGCGCGTCCAGACCGACGCGGCGAGGCCATAGTCGCCGGCATTGGCCAGCGCGAGGGCTTCATCGTCGTTGTCGAATGCCTGCAGCGTCACCACCGGGCCGAAGATTTCCTCGCGGTTGCTGGCGCAGTCCGGTCCGAGACCTTCGATCACGGTCGGCGCCACGAACCAGCCGGGGCGGTCGAGCGCAACGCCACCGCACAGCACCTTGCCGCCTTCGTCGCGCGCGCGGCCGAGCGCCGCCACGACCTTGTTTAAGTGGGCCTGCGACACCAACGGGCCGAGCTGGTTGTCCGGGTCGATCGGGTCGCCGACGCGCAGCGCCAGCGCTCGCTCGACCAGCGCGTCGCGGAACTCGGCGTAGATGCTTCGCTCGACCAGCATGCGCGAGCCGCACAGGCAGATCTGGCCGGAATTCTGGAACGCCGAACGCACCAGGGTATCGAGGTGCTTGCGCCAGTCGCTATCGGCAAACACCAGCGTTGGATTCTTGCCGCCCAGCTCGAGCGACAGTTTCTTCAGCAGCGGCGAAGCGAGTCCGGCAATCCGACGGCCAACCGCAGTGCTGCCGGTGAACGACACCGCGCGCACCTCCGCGTGGGTCACCAGCGGCTCGCCGACGTCCGGGCCGAGGCCGTGGACGATATTGAGCACGCCGCGCGGGAAACCGATCCGCGCGGCGAGTTCGCCCAGCATCGAGGCGGTCACCGGGGTGACTTCCGACGGCTTGGCGACGACCGTATTGCCGGCCGCCAATGCCGGTGCGATCTTCCAGGTGAACAGATACAGCGGCAGGTTCCACGGCGAGATCGTCGCGACCACGCCCAGTGGGCCGCGCAAGGTGTAGTTCAGCCCCGCCTGGCCGTGGTGCGACTCGCTCGCGAACTGGGTGGCGGCCTGGGCGAAGAAGCGCAGGTTGGCGATCGCGCGCGGGATTTCGACCTCACGGGCGAGCGCGATGGGTTTGCCGCCATCGCGCGACTCGGCTTGGGCGAACTCGTCGAGGTTCGCTTCCAGCGCATCGGCCAGCTTTTCCAGCCACCGCGCCCGTTCGCTGTTGGGCAGCGACGACCACGCAGGAAAGGCGGCCTTGGCGGCGACGACGGCGGCGTTGACATCGTCCTGGCCGCCGGCGGCTGCTTCGGCAAACGCACGCCCCTGGGCCGGATCGAATACCTCCAGCCAACGACCCGTCGCCGGGTCGCAGGATTCACCGTCGATGAAGTGGCGCAGGCGCATCGGCGTAGCTTAACAGCGCCCGCAAGAGGCTCCGTTGGCGCGAGTCCACGATGGCGGGTTTGCCCGGGATTTCCTACAACGACCGCGTGCGCCCGCCATCCACGGGCAGGTTGATGCCGGTGATGTAGCCCGCCGCCGGCGAGCACAGGAACGCGATCGCGGCAGCGGTTTCCTCGGGCCTGGCGAACCGGCCCATCGGGATCTCGGCGACCATGTCGGCGTGGATGTCCTCACGGCTGCGGCCGGTCTTGGCGGCGCGGGTTTCGATGATCTGGTCGATGCGCGGCGTTTCCGTCGAGCCGGGCAGCACGTTGTTGACGGTGATTCCATGCGGGGCCAGCTCAGCGGCGAGGGTCTTGGCCCAGCTCGCCACCGCGCCCCGCGTCGTATTGGACACGCCGAGGCCCTTGATGGGTTCCTTCACCGAGGTCGAGATGACATTGACAATGCGGCCGTAGCCATCGCGCTGCATGCCCGGGATCACCGCGCCGGCCAGCACGTGGTTGGCGATCAGATGCTGTCGGAACGCGGCTTCGAAGGCGGCCACCTCGGTGCCGTGGACGG
>JBBRWW010000206.1:0-3808 GCA_038248955.1 Lysobacterales bacterium | reverse complement strand
TTCCTGTGCAGCGAGGCGATGCACCACCTCGGCGTGCCGACCACGCGCGCATTGAGTCTGGTCGCGACCGGCGAGGACGTGGTCCGCGACATGTTCTACGACGGCCACGCCAAGCCCGAACCGGGCGCGATCGTGTGCCGGATGGCGCCGTCGTTCATCCGTTTCGGCAGCTTCGAGCTGCCGGCGTCGCGCGGCGATGTCGTATTGCTGCAGCAACTGGTGGACTTCTGCATCCGCCGCGATTACCCGCAGCTGCCTGGTCCGCAAGGGCAGGGAAAGGACGAGGCGCTGTACGCCGACTGGTTCGCCCAGATCTGCGAACGCACCGCGGTAATGGTCGCGCACTGGATGCGGGTCGGGTTCGTGCACGGAGTGATGAACACCGACAACATGTCGATTCTTGGCCTGACGATCGACTACGGCCCCTATGGCTGGGTCGACAACTACGACCCCGACTGGACTCCCAATACCACCGACGCCCAGCACCGCCGCTACCGCTTCGGGCAGCAGCCGCAGGTGGCGTACTGGAACCTCGGCCGCCTCGCCGGCGCGCTCTCGCCCTTGTTCACCGATGCCGAGCCGCTGCAGGCCGGCTTGCAACGCTACGCCGATGTCTACCGTACCGCCGACCGCGACAACACGTCCCGAAAGCTCGGTTTGATCGAGTGCCGGGAAGAGGATATGGAGTTGATGGGCGATTTGCAGGGCCTGCTGGTCGCGGCCGAGGTCGATATGACGCTGTTCTTCCGCGCGCTGGGCGAGGTGGATATCGCGGCGCCAGCCCTGCAGCCATTGCAGGACGCTTTCTACGACGATGCGAAGCGCGACGCCTCCGCGCCGCAATTTATGGAGTGGCTGTCCCGCTATGCCGGACGCGCCGGCGAGGACGCACTGCCGCCGGACGAGCGCCGCGCGCGCATGGACGCCGCCAACCCGCGCTACGTCATGCGCAACTACCTGGCCCAGCAGGCGATCGACCGCGCCGAACGGGGCGACGCCGCGGGCGTGGTCGAACTGCTCGAGGTGATGCGTCGACCGTACGACGACCAGCCCGGACGCGAGGCCTTCGCCCAGCGCCGACCGGAATGGGCGCGTGAACGCGCGGGATGTTCGATGCTGTCCTGCAGTTCCTGAATCACTCGCGGCGCGTCATCCCGGGAATAGACCCGGCGTTCACACCCAGCGACGATGATCGGCCGGTCAGCCTTGCAGGAGCCGCGCCATGAATCGATCGAACAAGCCCAATGCCGCATTGTCCATCCGTGCGCTTGTCCGGTGGCCCGCATTGGCCACGCTGGTGTTGCTGGCGGCCGGTTGCGCCACCGGGGGCTATGGCCCCGGCGCGGGCTATCCCGGCCAGGCCGGATATCCCGATCAGCCTTACCCGGGCCAGGACTATCCCGACAGCCGTGGCAGCCAGTCGTTGACCGGTACCGTCGACGCCATCGACCTGAACAGTCAGCGGTTGCTGCTGGTTGCCCAATCCACGGCCTATGGCAGGAGCACGCAGGTGGACGTGTATTTCGACCGCAATACACGCTTGGTCTATCAAGGTCGCGAGCAGGATATTGGCGGCGTGGAGCGAGGCGACGTGGTCCGGGTCGATGCGCTGCAATCGGGCGGTCGGCTGTGGGCCCGCAGTATCGAGGTGATCCAGAATGTCCGCGATCGCCAAGGCGGCGATGCGTATGGCAACGAGTTGCGGGGCGCGATCAGTTACGTCGATCCCCGCGCCCGGGTGATCGAGGTCGACAACGCCGGCCGCGGCGGCAATCGCGTCCGGGTGCGCTATGACGAACGCACGCTGGTGGAATACCAGGGCCGCCGTTACCGGCCCGAGGAACTCGAGCGCGGCGACGACGTCCGCATCCAGTCCCGGCAGATCGGCAACGAATGGCTCGCCGAGCGGATCTGGGTGGAGCGCAGCATCCGCGGGCGTTGAGTCCAGCCAGGCTTCGCGACCGCTGCACTGATGGCGGGGCCGCCGATCGGGGCGGGCGCTTCGGCCGCTCGCCCGTTGCCGCCTGGACGGAACGAGATCGCGGCAGCCGTTCACCGGTGGCCCGGGTGGTGCCGCGAGACCGTCCAACCGTACTTCCCCGTCGAACCGCACTCAGTTGGGGGCGAATGCCTTGTTGGCCTTCTTGTCCTTCTTTTCGGTTTTCTTCTCTTTCATGGTCTTGGCCGGTTTCTTCTTTTCGGACTTCTTCTGGTCCATGCCCTTGCTCATGTCGCGCTCCTCGATGCGGCTGACGGGTCCACGGCGGACCCCACGGTTCAGCGTCGACGCAGTATGCACCTTGGCCTGCGGGCTTTTGAATGGGGCAGGCGTGCCGATTGGTTCAGGCGAGGAACGCCGCGACGGGCTTCGACCGGCCCCGGCCGCTACAATGGTCGGATGCCTCTCATAACCCTGCAAAACGTCGACTACAGCGTCGGCGGACCTCTGTTGCTCGAAAACGTCGAGCTGTCCATCGATGCCAGCGAGCGCATCGCGCTGATCGGCCGCAACGGCGCCGGCAAGTCGACGCTGCTGCGCCTGCTCACGGGCGCAATCAAGCCTGACGACGGCGAGATCCGCCGCGAAGGCGGCGTTCGCATCGGCTGGCTCGAGCAGGAAGTGCCGCACGGCGCCGCCGGCGACGTGTTCGACGTGGTCGCCGCCGGCCTGGGTGAGCTGGGTGCGTGGATCGCCGAATACCACCACCTGAGCCATGCCGAGGACTTCGACGCCGAGGCCATGGGCAACGTCCAGGAAAAGATCGAGGCCGTGCATGGCTGGGATGCCGACCAGCGCGTGGTCGAGACCCTCGACCGCCTCGGCCTCGACGGCGACGCCTCGTTCGCCGGCCTGTCGGGCGGCATGAAACGCCGCGTGTTGCTGGCGCGCGCACTGGTGGCCGCGCCCGACGTGTTGCTGCTGGACGAACCGACCAACCACCTCGACATCGAGGCGATCGACTGGCTCGAGGAGTTCCTCAAGTCATCGTGGAAGGGCGCGCTGGTGTTCGTCACCCATGACCGGCGCTTCCTGCGCGCGCTGGCCACGCGCATCGTAGAAATCGACCGCGGCCAGGTCAGCAGCTGGCCGGGCGACTGGGCGAACTACGTGCGCCGCCGCGAGGAACGCCTGCATGCCGAGGCGCAGGAGAACACCCGCTTCGACAAGATGCTGGCGCAGGAAGAGATCTGGATCCGCCAGGGCATCAAGGCCCGCCGCGTCCGCGACGAAGGCCGCGTGCGCCGCCTCAAGGCGATGCGCAGCGAACGCTCGGCGCGCCGCGACCTGACCGGCAACGTGCGCATGGACCTGGCGCAGGCCGAGTCGTCGGGCAAGAAGGTCATCGAGGCCAAGGACGTCTCGTTCGGCTATGGCGGCAAGCTGTTGCTGGACAACCTGTCGACGACGATCTTCCGCGGCGACCGCATCGGCCTGATCGGCCCCAACGGCAGCGGCAAGACCACGCTGCTGAAGATGCTGCTGGGCGAGTTGCAGCCAACCGCCGGCGAGATCCGCATGGGCAGCAACCTGCAGGTCGCGTATTTCGATCAGTACCGCGCCACGCTGCGCGAGGACTGGAACGCGCTGGAAAACGTCTCCGAGGGCCGTGAGTTCGTCGAAGTCGGCGGCAAGAGCAAGCACGTGATCGGCTACCTGCAGGATTTTCTGTTCACCCCCGAGCGAGCGCGCGCGCCGATCACCCGGCTGTCGGGCGGCGAGCGCAACCGCCTGCTGCTGGCCAAGCTGTTTGCCCAGCCGTCCAACCTGCTGGTGATGGACGAGCCGACCAACGACCTCGATGTCGAG
>JBBRWW010000205.1:0-3811 GCA_038248955.1 Lysobacterales bacterium | reverse complement strand
GTCCTCGCGAGGGCGCCTGGTCGCCGACGAGCGCACCAACACGCTCATGATCAGCGACATCCCGAAGAAGCTGGTACAGATGAAGGAACTGATCCGCGTGATCGACCGCCCGGTCGACCAGGTGCTGATCGAGGCCCGCGTCGTCATCGCCCAAGAGAGTTTTTCGCGCGAGCTGGGGGCCAAGTTCGGGGTTTCGGGCGGCACCAACAACGGCAACGCGCTGTTCAACAGTTCCATCGGCAACAACATCTCGACGCAGAACTCGCTGGTCAATGCCAACAACCAGAACAGCGTCGTTCCCACCCCGTCGCCGCCGGTCCTGGGAGCGATCACACGAGGCTTGATGAGCAACCTGGGAGTCACCAACCCGGCCGGCTCGGTGGCACTGTCGATCCTCAATGCCGGCTATGCGCTCGACATGGAGCTTTCGGCGATGCAGACCGAAGGCCGCGGCGAAGTGATCTCCAACCCGCGCATCGTCACCAGCAACCAGCGTGAGGCGGTCATCAGCCAGGGCCAGGAAGTCGGCTACGTGACGATCCAGCCGGCAACCGCCGGTGGCGTCGCCACGCCGAGCGTGCAGTTCAAGGACGTCCTGCTGGAAATGCGGGTCACCCCGACCATCACCAATGACGGCCGCGTGTTCCTCAACATGAATGTCAAGAAGGACGAGATTGCCGGCTTCGTGAACACCTCGATTGGCGACGTGCCGCAGATCAACAAGCGATCGGTGAACACCGCCGTCCTGGTCGAGGACGGACAGACGGTCGTGATCGGCGGCGTCTACGAGTTTCGCGACAGCAGCGACGTCAGCAAGGTGCCGTTCCTGGGTGATGTGCCCTTCCTCGGCAACCTGTTCAAGAAGAAGGGTCGCAAGAAGGAAAAGGCCGAGTTGCTGATCTTTGTGACGCCGAAGGTGTTGCAGGTCGCGCAGCGGAACTGATCCCTTCCATCACCGTGATCGAAACGGGGCCTTCGGGCCCCGTTTTTTTTGCGCGCAGGCGCGCGGATTTCCGTCGTCTCGGGCGGCCCCGGCTGAACGCGGCAGGCGGGTGCTGAACCCGCCCGGCAAGATTGGGTCAAACTGCCAACGTGACCGCTGCCGAGACCTCCATGGATACCCTGACCGACCGTCGCCCCGCCGACGAGCAACGCCTGCACGACGCATTCGGACGCCTGCGCGACGCGCTTTCGGCCGAGATCGTCGGCCAGGCGGCGCTGATCGAGCGGCTGCTGATCGCCCTGCTCGCCGATGGACACCTGTTGGTCGAAGGCGCGCCGGGGCTGGCCAAGACCAGCGCGATCCGGGCGTTGGCCGAACGCCTTGAGGCCGACTTCGCGCGCGTGCAGTTCACCCCCGACCTGCTCCCGGCCGACCTCACCGGGACCGAGGTGTGGCGGCCGCAGGATGGCCATTTCGAATTCCAGCCCGGGCCGATCTTCCACCCGATCGTGCTCGCCGACGAGATCAATCGCGCTCCGGCCAAGGTGCAGTCGGCGCTGCTGGAGGCGATGGGCGAGCGCCAGGTCACGGTCGGCCGCGCGACCTATCCATTGCCGGCGCTGTTCCTGGTGATGGCGACGCAGAACCCGATCGAGCAGGAAGGCACCTTCCCGTTGCCGGAGGCGCAGTTGGACCGGTTCCTGATGTACGTGCGGATCGGCTATCCCGAGGCCGCGGCCGAAACCGAGATCCTGCGCCTGGCCCGCGAACGCGCGCGGATGTCGACCAAGGCCAGCGCCAACCCAATCGAGCGCCTGTCCCTGGACGACGTGTTCGCCGCCCGCGCAGCGGTGCTGGAGCTGCATGTCGCCCCGGCGGTCGAGCGTTACCTGATCGAATTGGTGCTGGCCTCGCGCGATGCGATCCGCTACGACCCGGAACTGGCCCGTCGGATCGCCTGGGGCGCGAGCCCGCGTGGCTCGATCGCGCTGGAGCGCTGCGCGCGCGCGCATGCCTGGCTCGCCGGCCGCGATTTCGTCACTCCCGACGACGTCCGGGCGATCGCGCCGGACGTGCTGCGCCACCGCATCCTGCCCAGCTACGAGGCCACCGCCGAGGGCTGGGACGGCGAGCGCCTGGTGACCGAACTGCTGCGGCTGGTGCCCTTACCGTGATGCGTCGCGGCTGCATCCGCCGAGCGCCCGGCGCGCGACGCGCGTACCCGCCGATCTTCGCGGAAACCGCCACGCGTCATTCGAGTGGTACGCCGCGGACCAACGCGCGTTCAGTCACGGCAACCGGCGCGGGTACCCGGTGATGGGTGCTGGAGCCGTGGCCGGCGGCGCACGCGCGGCGATCGGCAACGGGCTGCAACCCACGCTGGCCGAGCTGGTCGCGCTGCGCGGCGCCGTCAGCGGCCGCCGCAGCGCCAAGCTCGGCCGATTCGGCAGCAGCGGCCATGCGCTGTCGCCGATGCGTGGCCGCGGCATGGAATACGCCGAGTCGCGTGAATATGTCGCCGGCGACGACGCGCGCCACATCGACTGGCGACTGACCGCGCGCACCGGCCGCGCCCACACCAAGCTGTTCCAGGCCGAACGCGAACGGCTGACCCTGATCGTCGCCGATACCGCGCAGGCGCTGTATTTTGGCACCCGGGTGCGCTTCAAATCGGTGCAGGCCGCGCGCGCGGGCGCGGTCGCGGCGTGGGCCGCGGCGCGCGACGGCGACCGCATCGCCGCATTGCGCGGCAGCACGCGCGACGCCCCCGTGGCGCCGGCATCGGGCGCGCGCGGGGCGTTGCGGGTGCTTGATGCGCTGGTGCGCTGGTATGCGCGGCCGCCGGACGACGATGCGGGCCTGGGGGTCGCACTGGACCACGCCGCGCGCCTGCTCCGCCCCGGCTCGCGGCTGCTGGTCCTGGCCGATCCGTCCAGCATCGCCGCGATCCCGGAACAGCGCTGGCCTGCGCTCGCGCAGCACCACGAGGTGGTCGTGCTGCTGCTGACCGACCCGCTCGAAATCACGCCACCGGTCGCGATGCTGCCCTTCGCCAGCGCCGGCCACCGGGTCGAACTCGATCTGTCGACCCCCACCCAGCGGCAGCGCTGGCGTGCCGAATTCGCCTTGCCCATCGAGGCCGCGCTGGCGCGCCTGCCGTCGCGTGGCGTACGCCTGCAGACGCTGTCCACCGACGCCGCCAGCGAATCCTGGCTACCCCTGCTCGGGCGGCCCCGTCCGATGGTGGCGTGATGGCCGATCCGGCGCTGGTGCTGCGTGACATCCACCAGCCCGTTGCGCCGCCGTGGTGGCCGCCGGCGCCGGGCTGGTGGTTGCTCGCGGCCGCGATCGTATTGGCGGTCGGTACCTGGGCGTGGTTCGCTGCCCGGCGACGGCAACGCGCGCGGACCATTGCCGCGATCTTCGACCACGCGCTCGCCGCTGCCGAAACGCCCAGCGCGCAGGTCGCGGCGATTTCGGAACTGCTGCGCCGCGCCGGCCGCCTGCGTGATCCCGCGGCCGATCGGCTGCACGGCGATGCCTGGCTGATGTTCCTGGACGATTCCGCCGCCAACGCCACGCGCAGGCGCGGCAGCAAGCGCGTACCGAAATCGGCCGCGGGTTCGCACGCCTTCGCGCAGGGGCCGGGCCGGCTGCTGCTCGACGGCGGGTTCCGTCGCAAGGTCGACCCGGGCCAGGTCGCTGAGCTGCGCGCCATCGCCCGGGCGCGGTTCCTCGGCTGGATGGCGAAGCAATGAGCGCCTGGCCAACGTCGCTGGACGCAGCGCAGCAGCTGTTTGCGTGGCCATGGTGGCTGCTGGCCTTGCCGCTGCCGTGGTTGGCGCGGCGCTGGCTGCCTGCGTCGGG
>JBBRWW010000204.1:0-3823 GCA_038248955.1 Lysobacterales bacterium | reverse complement strand
GGTGAGGAGCACGACAAGGTGTTCCGCGTCAGTTGCACCCTGGCGCAACCGGAGGTCGTCGGCGAGGGCGAGGGGAACTCGCGCCGCGCCGCCGAGCAGCTGGCGGCCGAGTCCGCGCTGCAGCAGCTTGGTCATCCGGACGCCGCAGGGCCCTGAATCCGCGGTCCATTGGTCTGCCCGGCTGTTGACGGCATCCCCGGCACGGCACGGAACGCGCGGCCAAAAGCCGTCGGGCCCCCGCCCAGTCGTTACAATTCCCCGATGAATACCCAAGCCTATCGCGCCGGACACGTCGCCGTCCTCGGCCGCCCGAATGTCGGCAAGTCGACCCTCGTCAACGCCCTGGTCGGCGCCAAGGTGAGCATCGTCTCGCCGCGGCCGCAGACCACCCGCCATCGCCTGCTTGGCATCGCCACGTTCCCCGACGCCCAGCTGTTGCTGGTCGACACCCCCGGTATCCATCGTGAGCAGGGCAAGGCGACCGCCTCGGCGATGCATCGCTGGATGAACCGTGCCGCCCGTGGCGCCCTGGAGGGTGTCGACGTCGCCGTGCTGGTGATCCGCGCCGGGCAGTGGGACGACGCCGACAGCTTCGCCTACGAAGCGTTGCGGACCGCCGGCTTGCCGGTGGTGCTGGTGGTCAACCAGATCGACCGGATCCGCGACAAGACCACGCTGCTGCCCTACCTGGCCAAGATCACCGAGGGGCGCGAGTTTGTCGGCGTGCACCCTATTTCGGCGCTCAAGCGCAACGGCCTGGAGGCACTGGTCAAGACGGTGTCCGGGTTCCTGCCGGAACAACCCGCTCTGTACGCCGAAGATGAGATCACCGACAAGAGCCAGCGCTTCCTCGCCGGCGAGATGGTGCGCGAGCAGTTGATGCGCCAGCTCGGCGAGGAATTGCCGTATGCCACTACCGTCGAGATCGAAAGCTTCGTCGTCGAGGGCAGCATGCTGCGCATCGGCGCGGTGATCTGGGTCGAGCGCGATGGCCAGAAGGCGATCGTGATCGGCAAAGGCGGCGAGCGCCTGCGCGACATCGGCTCCAAGGCGCGGATGCAGATGGAAAAGCTGTTCGGCGCCAAGGTGTTCCTGCAGACGTGGGTGCGCGTGCGCGAAGGCTGGTCCGACGACGAGGCGGCGCTGCGCACGTTCGGTTACCACGACTGACCGATGCGCTACGAGGCCGAGCCCGCGTTCGTCCTGCACGCGCGGCCGTGGCGCGAGACCAGCGTGCTGGTCGAGGTACTGAGTGTGCGGCATGGCCGCGTCGGCCTGCTGGCCCGCGGCGTGCAGACGCCCAAGCGCCAGCCCTTGCGCGCGGCGCTGCAGCCACTGCAGTCGATTCGTTTCGATGCGGTCCAACATGGCGAGTTGGCGCGACTGACCGCCGCCGAGGCAGTGGACACCGCGCCGCGGTTGACCGGCCACGCGATGCTGGCAGGCTTTTATGTCAATGAACTCACTCTGCGGCTCTCGCAAAGGCAGGACCCGTTGCCCGACCTGTTTGTCGCCTACGCGACGGTGCGCGAACGCCTGCGCGCCGACGAGCCGTTGGCCTGGACGCTACGCCGTTTCGAGCGCGACCTGCTTGATGCGCTGGGCTTCGGCTTCGACTGGAGCGTGGATGGCGAGGGCGAACCGATCGATCCGGCCGCCCGCTACCGCCTCGATCCCGAGCATGGCGCGCGTCGGGTGCTCAGCGATCGCGGCCATGGCGACCGCAGCAGCGCCGCGACCGGCCAGGCGCTGTTCGCGCTGGGCCACGACGCGATGCCGTCACCCGCGGACCTGGCCAGCCTGCGTCGCGCGATGCGCAGCGTGCTCGCGCATCACCTCGGGCCTCGCGGGTTGAAGTCCTGGGAGATGCTTGGCGACCTCGCGCGTCTTGCATCGTCGTCGTCGTCGCCTCAGTCCGATGGCGAACCGGGTTGATCGAACCCCGCGGCCTGGAAATCGGCCAGCGTGCCGGCCGCCGTTTGGTCGAATCGCGCGAGCAATGCCGGTGAATCGGGATGCTGGTGCAGCGCGCGTGCTGCATCACCCAGGCGGGTCGCGCCGACGAATCCGCAACTGGCGCGCAATTTGTGCAACTCGCCGAGCACACCATCGCGGTCGCCGGCTTGCACCGCCCGCCCGATGCGACTTCGCAAGGTCGGCAACTCATCGATGAACAGCGCCCGCAAGCTCGCGATGTGGGCGCTGTTGCCGTTGAGCGCAAGCGCAGCGGCCTCGTCATCCCAGATCGGCGGATGGTCGCTGCCGGGGCGGAACGCGGGGCCGATCGCAGGGTCTTGCGTGGGCCCCAGCACCCGTCGCAGCGCATCGCGGACCGCGACCGCTGGCAACGGCTTGACCAGGACCTCCAGGAAGCCGGCGCCGAGCAGCTTTTCGTGTACGTCCGGGTTCGCGGCCGCCGTGTGTGCGAGCGCCGGGGTGTGCGGAAACCGGCGACGCAGCCTATGCAGCAGCTCCACGGCGCTGCCATCGGGCAGGTTGGCGTCGAACAGCCACAGCGCATAGTCGTGGGATTGAGCCAGCGCCAGCGCCGCGGCGAGCGTGTCGGCGCCGTCGACCTCGGCCGGCGTGGCCTGCACCGCAACGGTCAGGAACGCGCGACTCACCGGGTCGTCTTCGACCAGCAGCACGCGAGGAACCCCCGCCGTTGTCATCGGGTCGGCATCGGTTGGAAGTCTTTCATCGGCGATCCGCCATCCGCTGGGTATGCTGACTGCATGGTGCTCTCGATGGTACGCCTGCTGTTGCCGTGGTTGCTGCTGCCCGCACTGTGCCTGGCGGGCAGTCAGGCGGGCGCGCGCACGGCCACCGCGCGCATCGCCCGCGTCACCACGCCGATCGCCATCCTGGAGGGTGTGAGCGTGCGGCTCGACTGGCCGGCCGGTGCCGCCGAGGGCACGTTGCAACTGCAGGCCAGGCGCGCCGATGCGCCCGACCTGGGCTACCGGTTCCGTGACCTCGACTGGCGCTGCGCACTGCGCCGCGACGGCCAGGGCGGCTGGCATTGCGACGGCGCGTTGCGGGGCGGCGAGGGGGCGCCGTTCCGGCTCGCGCTGGACCTGGCAACCGCAAGCACCGATGCGCGCCTGACCCGAGGTGGCAGCACGATCGCGCTGGCCCGCAGCGCCGCCACGCCCGACGTGACCGGCCTCGACCTGACCCGCGTGCCGCTGGCGTGGACGCAGGCGCTGCTGTCGCGCGCCTGGGCGGACGGTCGCATCACCGGCGGCACCTTCGACAGCCACCTGACCATCACCGCGGCGGCTCGCCAGCCGGTGCGCATCGAAGGCCCGCTGGCGCTGCACGCGGTCGCGCTCGATACCCCCGACGGCAGGATCGCGACCGAGAACCTCGGCGCGCAGCTGCGACTCGATGCACGCCTGGGCGATGACAGCCGCGTGGGGCTCGATGGCCATCTGCAAGGTGGAGAAGTGCTGTTTGGGGAGGCTTACGTGGCCCTTGAGCAGCGTCCGGTCGCGTTGCATGTCGAGGCCACCCGGCGCGGCGATCAAGCCTGGCGGCTGCCGTCGATCAGCTGGCGCGACGGCAGCGCGCTGGCAGCTTCCGGCAGTGCCGCGCTGGCACTCGATTCCAGCGTGCGCGATCTGGACATGCACTTGCACAGTGACGATTTGATGGCGTTGCGTGACGGCTACCTGTCGAGCTGGCTCGGCCAGTTCGGCCTGAAGGACCTGCAGTTCCGCGGCGCGCTCGATGGCCGCGTGCTGATGCGCGATGGCGACCTGCAGGCGGCCGATGCCGAGCTGCGCAACGTGAGTGTGGATGACCCCCGGCAACGGTTCCG
>JBBRWW010000203.1:0-3859 GCA_038248955.1 Lysobacterales bacterium | reverse complement strand
CGGGATGAAGATCAGCATCCAGGGCTGCAACAGGATGCTGGCGAACAGCACCGCTGATACCCCGCCCGACGCGCCCAGGCTGCGATAGCTGGGGTCATGGCGATGGCGCAGGTAGGTAGGCAGGATCGCCACCACCACTGCTGACAGATAGAACACCGCGAATCCGGCCGGGCCGAGGTATTGGGCAAACAGCGGTTCGATCGCCCGGCCGAAGAAAAACAGGGTGAGCATGTTGAACAACAGGTGCTGCCAATCGGCATGCACGAAGCCATGCGTCAGCAGGCGATCGAACTGCTTGTTGCGTTCGATCGCCGGCGGCCAGAGGATCAGGCGCTCGAGCAATGCCCGATTCTCGAACCCCTGCCATGACACCAGTATCGTGATGGCGATCAGGATGAAGGTCAGCATCGATGAGGTTTCCTCTTGTTCAAAAGTTGGCGATGAAGCGTGCGGAAGTTCCCGGCGTGCTCTTGCAGCCATCAGCCCGTCCCGGGCCTCCGGCCCCACGTCAGCAGTCATGTATCGGGTAGCGGCGGGCAAGCCGGTCGATCGCGTTTCGGCGCCGACACGCGCCCCTGGCGATCCACCCCACGCATCCCCTGCGCGCTTATCCGCGAGGTCGCAGCCTACCGCATGACGCCAATGGCGCCGTCGCAGCCACGCGTCGGTGATCCGGCAGGCGGGGGCAGGCCCACTCGCTCAGGCCCAGTCATCCAGGCCTTCGCGCTCGTACAGGGTCTTGAACGACGCTCGCGCCTTGAGTCGTCGCGCCAGCTCGGCCAAGTGCGACCATGCCAATGCCTGCCTGGGCATATTGCGCGACCAGCGCATCAGCATCACCAGGTAGAAATCGACGGCAGTCATCTCGTCGCCGAGCAGGTAGGGGCCGTGGGCGGCAAGATGCGCATCGAGTCGGTCCCATGCGGCCTCGATGCGTGGCTGCACGTGCGCATGCACCGCCGCTGCATTATCCGGACCGGCGGCCTCCTGCGGATACCACCATTGCCGGAACAGCGGCTGCACCGTGTTCGCCAGGTGCAGCATCCACTGGTAGTACGCGCCGCGCTGCGGAGCGTCGGGCGCAGGCGCCATGCCAGCCTGCGGATAGGCATCGGCCAACAACAGCAGCATCGCGGCGGCCTCGTGCATCGGCTTGCCGTCGATCACGAGCGTTGGCACCACTCCGTTAGGGTTCAGCGCGAGGTACCCGGGCTGCTTCTGCTGGCCTGACGCGAGATCGACGCGCTGCAGCGCGTACGGCGCGTCCAGTTCGATCAACAGCCAATGCACGACCAGGCTCGCCGCACCGGGCGCGAAGTAGAGCGTGTACATGCGGCGACTCCTCGCGGGGGGGGGCGACAGTCTAAGGGACGCGCGCGCGCCATTGCCGCACACGCTGGCGCCCATGCGGCCCCGGGACGCGCGTAGCCGGTCGCGGCCCACCCTGCCCCACCTCCGTTACCATCGCGACAGCCCCGCAACGAGATCCACCGATGACCCGTCGCCTGCCTTGTCTCGCCCTGCTCGCCGCGCTGTCCGCGACCTTCGCCTTGCCCGCCGCTGCGGCGACCGACGCCACCTTGGCCACGACCGCCGAACGCAGCGGCTTCAAGCGCACCGGGCGCTATGACGAGGTGGTCGCGCTGTGCGAGGCCTTCGCGCGCCGCTATCCCGACGCGGTGCGATGCAGCGACTTTGGCACCACGCCCGAAGGCCGGCCGATGAAGCTCCTGGTGGCCTCCACCAGCGGCGCGCTGACCGCCGAGGCCGCGCGCAACCGCGGGCTGCCCGTAACGCTGGTCCAGGGCGGCATCCATGCGGGCGAGATCGATGGCAAGGACGCGGGTTTCCTCGCATTGCGCGAAGTGCTCGACGGCCAGGTCTCCAAGGGAGCGCTCGACCACCAGGTGCTGTTGTTCGTGCCGGTGTTCAACGTCGATGGCCACGAGCGCTTCGGCCGCTGGAACCGTCCCAACCAGCGCGGGCCGGAGGAAATGGGCTGGCGCACCACCGCGCAGAACTACAACCTGAACCGCGATTACGTCAAAGCCGACACGCCGGAGATGCAGGCGATGCTGGCCCTGCTCAACCGATGGGACCCGCTGGTGTACGTCGACCTGCACGTCACCGACGGCGCCAAGTTCGAGCACGACGTATCGATCCAGGTGGAACCGGTCCACGGCGGCGACGTCGCGCTGCGGCAAGCCGGCACCGCGCTGCGCGATGGAGTGATGCAGCGTATGGCCGCGCAGGGGGCGCTGCCCCTGGCGTTCTATCCGTCCTTCGTCGAGAGCGACAACCCGCAATCGGGGTTCGAGGATGGCGCCGCGACGCCACGCTTTTCGCATGGCTACATGCCGCTGCGCAATCGCCTCGGGATGCTGGTGGAAACGCATTCCTGGCGCGACTACGCGCATCGCGTGCGCACCACCCACAACGCGGTGGTCGCCGCACTCGACATGGTCGCCAGCCAGGGCGCCGATTGGCTGCTCCAGGCCCGGGCTGCCGATGCACGGTCGCTCAAGCTCGGCGGACAGCCGGTCGCGCTCGACTACAAAGCCAGCGACAGGTCACGCACGATCGCGTTCCGCGGCTACGCCTATACGCGCACGCCCTCGGAGGTCTCGGGCGCGTTGATGACCCGCTACGACGAAACCACGCCGCAGGTCTGGAACATCCCGCTGCGCGACGACGTCCAGCCCGGCCAGGTCGTCGCCGCGCCGAAGGCCGGTTACCTGGTGCCTGCCGCGCATGCGGACTGGATCGCCGCCAAGCTTCGGCAGCACGGCATCACGTTCAGCCGAGTCGCTGGTGCGCAGGCCAGCGCCACGGTCGAAGCGTTCCGCGCCGACAAGGCGGAGTTCGCTGCAGGTTCAGTCGAGGGGCACCAACGCACCACCCTGGACGGCGCGTGGCAACCGGAAACGCAGGACCTCGCCGCTGGCGCGTTGTTCGTGCCCATCGCTCAGCCCAGGGCACGGCTGGTGATGGCGCTGCTCGAACCCCAGGCACCCGACGCGCTGGCGGCCTGGGGGGAGTTCAACAACGCGTTCGAGCGCAAGGAGTACATGGAGGACTACGTCGCCGAGGAAGTCGCGCGGTCGATGCTGGCCAAGGACAGCAAGCTCAAGGCGGCGTTCGAGCAGCGCCTCCGGGACGACGCGGACTTCGCAAAAAATCCGCAGCAGCGCCTGGAATTCTTCGCCCGGCGGCATTCGTCGTGGGATCGGCGCTACAACCTGTACCCGGTGCTGCGGACCGATCGCATCCCGCGTTGACGATTGGTCCGGAAGGTGAGCCCGCCGCCGGCGTCCCGTCTCGTCGCGGCAGCGCGTTTACATTGGGGCCTGCATCAAGGCCACTAGCGGCTCACGGGAACACCTTCCATGTCCACGCCAGAACGTCGCCAAGGCGAGGTCCCGAAGTCGGCGCAACTGCGCCTGCAACTCAACGCCGCGCAGCTACGCATGCTGCGGCAGCTGGAGTGCTTCGGCTGGGAGCTGCGTTTCGTGCGCCGACCTCCGTTCGTGCAGCCGATCCCGGTCATCTTCCCCGCCGATGACAGCGGAGACGATGCCTTCATCACTCTGCGCTTTGACGGCAGCCTGGACGAGCAGCCGGCGGTCGACATTCGCCCCGAGGGTGGCCCGGGATCGCCCGGTGCCGGATCAACCGAGGCCCAATAGCCCCGAATAACCCGCGTCCGCGCCTAGTCGTCCAGCCACCAGTGCTGCAATACCTCGTACCCCGGGTCGCCGGACTGGCTGCGGATCAGCACGAACCCGTCGGCCGTCCACGACAGCGGCGGAATCGCCGAGGCCGGAAGCGCCCGGCGCAGGCCGCGCAAGATGGTCACATG
>JBBRWW010000202.1:0-3883 GCA_038248955.1 Lysobacterales bacterium | reverse complement strand
GCAATCCCAGTCGCCGCGCAGGTGCCGACCGGCACGATGGGGGCGCTGCGTCCCGACCAGAAACAATTCTTCGAGCTTTACAAGGAACTGGTCGAAACCGACACCACGGTCACCAACGGCAGCTGCACCCAGGCTGCCGGGCAGATCGCCGCCCGAATGAAGGGGGCGGGCTTTGCCGACGACCAGATCACGCTGTTCTCGGTGCCCGACCACCCGAAGGAGGGCGGGGTGGTTGCCGTCTATCCCGGCAGTTCCAGGACCCTCGAGCCGATCCTGCTGCTCGCCCATATCGACGTGGTCGCGGCCAAGCGCGCCGACTGGGCGCGCGACCCGTTCACATTGGTCGAGGAGAACGGCTACTACTACGCGCGCGGCATCTCCGACGACAAGATGATGGCAGCGACCTGGGCCGACACGCTGATCCGCTTCAAGCAGGGCGGCTACAAGCCCGCGCGCACGGTCAAGATGGCGTTGACCTGCGGCGAGGAGACCGACACCGCGTTCAACGGCGCGCAGTACCTCGCCAACAACAAGCGCGAGCTGATCGATGCGGCCTTTGCGCTCAATGAAGGCGGCGGCGGGGACACCGACGGCAAGGGCCAGATCGTCTCGCAGTCGATCCAGGTCGGCGAGAAGATCTATCAGGACTACCGGCTCGTCGCCAGCAATCCCGGCGGGCACAGCTCACAGCCGGTGCGCGAAAACGCGATCTACGCGATGTCCGACGCGCTGCTGAAAATCCGCGGGCACGAGTTTCCGGCCGAGTTCAGCGACACCACGCGCGTGTTCTTCGAGCGCGCCGGCGCTGCGCGCAAGGACGAGATGGGCGCGGCGATGGCAGCGCTGGCGAAGGACCCGAACGACGCCAAGGCGGCGGCGGTGGTCAACACCGACAAGGGCTTCCACTCGATGCTGCGCACGACGTGCGTGGCGACGATGATCGACGGGGGTCACGCGGTCAACGCGCTGCCGCAGCGGGTAGGCGCCAACGTCAACTGCCGCATCTTCCCCGGCCATACGCCGGCCGAGACCCAGGGCCAGCTGGCCACGGTCATCGGCAACCCGGACATTTCCATCGAGCTGGCACGCAAGGACAAGCCGCTGGCCAAGTCGCCCCCCCTGGACCCGGCCATCATTGGTCCGATGGAGGCGTTGAGCGCGAAGTACTTCCCCGGCGTGCCGGTGATGCCGTCGATGTCGACCGGAGCGACCGATGGGCTCTACCTGTCGGCGGTGGGAATCCCGACCTACGGCGTGCCCGGCAGTTGGGGCGATCCCGACGGCAACGGCGTCCACGGCCTCAACGAACGGCTCGAGGTGCGCTCGGTCTACGTCGGCCGCGATTACCTCTTCGACCTGGTCAAGGCGTTGGCGCAGTAAACAGCCAGGGATCGGGTTCCTGCGTCCACCGGCGTGGCCTGACCACGGTGTTGGTCACGTCCTCAACGCCACCGGGCCCGACGAGGGGGCGTCCCCGGGGGCGGTCGGAGCCGCCGGTGCGGCGGGCGCGGCCAGCGCCTGCACGCCGAGGCCCGCGGCTTCGATGGCGCCGGCAACGTAGCCCGGAAACTGCGGCGACCACTCGCTGGCGATGCCGGTCAAGCGTCCGTGCCACGGGCCGGATGCGGCCGTGGCCGCAGGGGGCTGGCCGTGATGGACCGCGGCATCCAGGTCGGCAGCGGTGGCCGTGCAGGGGTCCTGCGCCCAGTCTTTGATGACCTCGGCGCGCGGCGTCGCCGCCTGCGGCCCGAACAGGCGCGCGAACTGCGCGCGGCAGTGGCTACGCAGGAGGTCCTCGGGGATGTTCTGGCGAACGCGCGCAGGCACCCCGAAGAAGCCGAACAGCGCCGCACTTCCGCCAGGCATGGAAGCGTCGTGGATCTCGCCCAGCGGGCCGCGTGCGCTGCGGGCCTCGCCGGACAGGCCCTGCTCGCGCCAGAACGGGGTGTCGTAGATGGCGATGTATTTGGCATGGGCCGCCATCCACGTCGCCGTCGCGCGCCACGGCTGGGCCAGCGCCGGCGGCAAGGGTGGCGTAAATGCGATGCGGTCTTCGGCCAGCCGCGGCGGCAGCGCCAGCAGCACATGCTCGACGCGCCAGGTCGTGACGCGGCCTGCAGCATCTTCGCTGTCCAGCTCGACATGCGCGTCCGCGCTGCGCAGATGGCGCACCGTCTGGCCGGTGAGGATGCGCGCCGGATCCAGCGCGCGATGCAGGGCGTCGATCAGCGCGCCCATGCCGCCGATCAGGCGCATCGAGGGCGGCGAGTTCACATAGCCGCGCGTGCGCGCGGGCGGCGCATCGGGCGAGCGCTCCACCACCATGTCGCCAGTCTCGAACTGCTCGAAGGCTTCCAGGCCCAGGGCATTGACGAGGCCGTGCAATTCGCGCTGGTAGCCCGGCCAGAACCACGTCGGCCCCAGGTCGAAGCGGTCGATGGCATTGGCCGTGGCGGCCTGCCCCGATGCGGTGACGGTCGCGATGCGGCCGCCGGGCGTGTCGCGCGCTTCCAGCAGCACGTAGTCGTCGATGCCACGGCGCTCGAGCAGCCAAGCGGCATACAGCCCGCTCAATCCCGCGCCGACGATGGCGATGCGTGCGCTGGGCATGGCGATGCCTCCATTTCCACGTCGGCCGGGAGGCCGGTCGTGAGACAAAACAGGGGTCAGGCTGCACTTTTCAAACCGCCCTCTGACTTTCGCGGCCGCTCCATTTTAGCGGGTCCGGCACGTCGAGCCCGCTGGGCTTCAAAAATGGTGTCAGGGACAACTTCCCAAAATGGAGCGGGTACGTCGTGGGTTTGCATTCACTGATTGCCGGTAATCGTGTCCTTGACGTCATCCTGGATCGCTTCCAGTGCGGCCTCGCCTTGGGTTGCGCGCTGCTGATCGCGACTGACCTCCTTGGCTATGGCACCTATGGCGTCGGCGGCGATCAATCCCGCACCGAGCGCATGCTGCGCGATGATCAGGCTGTCGCCTACCAGAAGCATCGGCACGTTTGTATTTGTGCCGCTCAGCTTTTCGACGAAACGTTCAACGAAAATATCGCGGGAAGTCTGCGTCTCCAGGTCGACATCGCGGATGTAGATTGCGATCACGCGCTCGCCGTATTCCTGCGCTATCCGACTGTAGACCTCGGCATCCGCCTGGCCAGAATCGCCCAGCAGCACCCATCGCAGATCGGGATACTGCTGCAGCAGTTCACGCACGCGCTCGAATTTCTGCCCATCGCCGGGGCCGAGGGCTTCATGCTCTCGCAACCCCAGGCGCCGCAATGAGATCGGGCCGTACGGGATCCCGTTGAGCTCGAGAAAATCATCCAGGAGGTCATACAGGTTCCAGGGTGAATTGGAAACGTAGAAGATCGGATTGGCGCCGTTGCCACGCGTGCCTAGTTGCAATGCCTGGTACAGCGCTGCAATCCCGAGCAGGGGCTTGCGGGTACGGGCGTTATGCAGGAACGTCAGTTGTGCGGCGGTCTTCCAGTCCAGAATGCTGCTTTGCAGGACGGTGTCGTCGATGTCGGAGATCACGCCGAACTGCGCATCGGATCCGACCTGCAGCACCGGTTGCGGCGTCGACAGGCTGCCATCGGCCAGGGAGACGCTGGCGTTGTCCCAGAGTGCGTCGCTTGTTGCTGGTTCCGTCTCGAGGCGGACACGATAGAACCCTTCCGCGTCGGTCACCGTCTGCGCGCTCGCATTGCGGAAGCGCGCGTGCAGCGCGATGCCAGGGGCGTCTTCTGCATCGAAGCGGCGATAGGTATTCAGCAGGTTGTCCCACCATCGGTCATCGTCCTGTGGCCCGCCCATCGCGGGCCTGGCCAGCACGCGGCCAGTAAGCTCGACGCCCGTCGCGTCGGCCGCGACGCGGTACGCCG
>JBBRWW010000201.1:0-3885 GCA_038248955.1 Lysobacterales bacterium | reverse complement strand
GGGCACGGCTGGGCCTGTCGGCCGCGGATTTCGGCAAGCTCGCCGGCGCCAGTGGCCAGTCCATCTACAACTGGGAGAGTGGCAAAGCCGTGCCCCGGAAGTCGCAGTTGACGGTGCTCGCCGGGCTGCGCACGTTGGGCAAGCGCGACGCACAAGCGCGGCTGGAGGAGCTGGCGCAGTAACGGATCAGGGGTTGGCGCGGGACGTTGTTCGCTCCTGACCAGCGATGGCGACGACATCGCCCTCGTTCGGCGAAAAAACGCCGCGGGATCGCAGGCCGGCCCGCGAAGCGCACCGCCTCGTTCGCGAGCTCACATCTCCGGCGTCGTCGCCTCCAGCAGCCGCGGCCGGACATCGACCAAGCGCGGACATTCAAGGGGTCACTTGCCCCCGTTCTTGCCGCTGACGGTCGTCTGATTCATCGGGGCGGGATTCGGCGCGAGCCCGCCGGCAAACTCCATACCCCGACGGGCGGCCTCATCAGTGCGTATCGTTGTGGCCGCCGCACATGCTTCGGAGTTGCACAATGAAACGCCCCCTGCTCCTCGTCGCCATCGGCTGCGTGGCCTTGGCCATCCTGGGCTGGGTGCTGGTCCAGAAGGTCCGCGGGCCGGCCTTGACCGGTTACCAAGTGGTATCGCGGCCGCTGGTGCAGACGGTCGTTGCGACGGGTCGGGTGGTGGCGGTGTCGCGCGCGCAGGTCGGCAGCCCGGTGACCGGCGTGGTGGTCGAGCGGCGTGTGCGGGAGGGCGATGTGGTGCAGCCGGGGGACGTGTTGGCGGTGCTGCGCGCCGACGACCTCGAAGCCGCAGTGCGCGAAGCCGAGGCCGCCCTGGCGCAATTGCAGCAGTCCACCCGCCCACAGGCGCAGGCCGCACTGCGCGAGGCCGAGGCGCGGTTGGTTCAGGCCAGCCGCGAAACCCAGCGTCGTCGCGAACTCTTCCAGCGGCAGATGATCGCCCGCGAAACGATGGAGCAGGCGATGCAGGCTGAAACCGTCGCCCGCACCGCCGCCGAACAGGCACGGCTGGCGGCACGCTCGCTGGCTGCGGGCAATCCTGACGAAGCCGCGGTCCGGGCCCGCGCGGCAAACGCAAAGGCCCAGCTGGCCAAGACCACGATCCGCGCCGAAGTCGCCGGCACCGTGCTCACCCGCAACGCCGAGCCGGGCGACCTGGTCCAGCCGGGCCGCATCCTGTTCGAGATCGCCCGCGCCGGCGCCACCGAAGTGCTGGTGCCGCTGGATGAAAAAAACCTCGAGGTGCTCACGATCGGCCAGGCGGCCATGTGCATCGCCGACGCCTACCCGACGCGGCCGTTCCCGGCCAAGGTCAGCTTCATCGCGCCCAGCGTCGACCCGCAGCGTGGCTCGGTGGATATCCGCCTCACCGTGACGCCCGTGCCCGCCTTCCTGCGCCAGGACATGACCGTCTCGGTCAACGTGGAAACCGGCCGCCGCGACCGCGCCGTCGTGGTGCCCAACGATGCGTTGGGTGCCGTCGACGGCAATCGGGCAGAACTGTGGCTGGTCGCCAACGGCCGCGCCACGCGGCGCCAGGTCCAACTGGGCCTGCGCGGCCTGACCCAGACCGAAATCACGGCCGGCCTGCAGGCCGGCGACTGGATCCTGGCGGACGCGCAGGCGGCGGTGGAAGAAGGCGATCGCGCGCGCGTGGTGTTCAGTGACGTGCCCGTGGGTGCCGCCGATCCCGCTACGCGCAAAGAACTGCCGGCCAAGTTCGACTGATGCCCATGTGGATCGAGTGGACCATCGCGACCAAGTTCCTGCGCGAAGGCAAGGCGCAAAGCACGCTGATCCTGGTGGGCATCGCGGTGGGCGTGGCGGTGATCGTGTTCCTCACCGCGTTGATCACCGGCCTGCAGGGCAACATCATCGATCGCACCCTGGGCACGCAGGCCCACATCAAGGTGCAGCCCACCGAGGAAAGCAACCGCATCCTGCCGCCCGCCGCCGGCAGCGTGCAGCTGGTGCTGGAGAACAAGCGCGCCCAGCGCCTGCGCTCGATCAACAACTGGCAGCAGGTGCGCGACGTGCTGGATACGATGCCGCGCGTTACCGCTGTTTCACCGGTGATCTCCGGGCCCGCGTTTGCGCGCCGCGGCGAGGCGCTGGAGTCGGTGGCGCTCGTTGGCATCGATGCCGTGCGCTACCAGCGCATCATCCCTATCCAGGACGACCTCGTCGCCGGCGTGTTCCGCATCGGTGCCGGCGACGCGGTGATCGGCAGGCAACTGGCCATCGAACTGGGGATGCGTGTAGGCGACAAGATGCGGATCGACGGCGGCCAGGGCCGCGAGAGCGTGGTGAACGTGGCCGGCATCTTCGAGTTGGGCGTACGCGAGCTGGATGCGCGCTATGTCTACCTGGACATGAAGCAGGCGCAGTCGCTGCTCAATCTGCCCGGCGCGGCCACGGTCATCGATGTCACCGTGGACGATATCTTCTCCGCGCAGACGGTGGCCGCGCGCATCGCCCGCCTCACCGGCCTGAAGGCGGAAAGCTGGATGGAAACCAATGGCCAGCTGATGAACGCACTGCGCTCGCAGAGTCTGTCCACGCAGATGATCAGCGTGTTCGTGGCGCTGAGCGTGGCGCTGGGCATCGCCAGCGTACTGTCGGTGAGCGTGGTGCAGCGCACGCGGGAGATCGGCATCCTGCGCGCGATGGGCACCACGCGGCAGCAGATGCTGCGGGTGTTCCTGATACAGGGCGCGCTGTTCGGCCTGGCCGGATCGTTGCTCGGCGGCGTGTCGGGCTATGGGCTGGTGGGCGCGTTCAATACCTTCGGGCCAAAGTTGTTCTACATCCCGGTCAGTCCCTGGTTGCTGGTGGCCGCGACGGTGCTGGCCACCGTCACCGGCATCGTGTCGGCGGCGATACCGGCGCGTCGTGCCGCGCGCCTCGACCCGGTGGAGGCGATCCGCCATGTCTGAGCAGGACGCCGGCCAAGAGGTGCTGCGCCTCAACGGCCTGAAAAAAAGCTACAACCTCGGCAAGCCCACCGAAGTGGAAGTGCTGCACGGGCTGGACCTTCGCCTGCAGCGCAGCGACTTCGCCGCGCTCGTGGGCGCGTCGGGCTCGGGCAAGAGCACGCTGCTCAACGTGATCGGCCTGCTGGACAAGCCCACGGCGGGCGAACTGTTCCTGCTGGGCGAGCCCACCCGCGGCATGGACGACGCCCGGCGCACGGCGCTGCGCGGCAGCGCGATCGGCTTCGTGTTCCAGTTCCATCACCTGATCCAGGCCTTCACCGCGCTGGAGAACGTGCTGATGCCGCTGATGGTGGCCAGCGGCAAACCGACGCGGGACCAGCTAGACGTCGGCCTCGGGCTGCTGGCCGAAGTGGGTCTGGAGGGGCTCGAGCATCGCAAGCCGGACGAACTGTCCGGCGGCCAGCAGCAGCGCGTGGCCGTGGCCCGCGCGCTGGTTACGCGGCCGGCGCTGCTGTTGGCCGACGAGCCCACCGGCAACCTCGACAGCCAGTCCGCCGCGGAAGTGTTCGAGCTGTTCCGCAAGTTCAACCGTGAGTTCGGCTGCGCCGTGCTGCTGGTCACCCACGACCCGCGGCTGTCCGAGCAGTGCGACCGGACAGTGACGCTGGTCGATGGTCACATTGAAAGCGACACCTCCCAGGCCGCGTCGGCCGCCTGAGTCGCGATGCTACGCAAGCACCGCCGTGCCGCCGCAATGCGTTGGCTCCAGGGCACGTTCGAAAATAGCGCGCTGCGTCCCCGGCGTTGAACCGCGCAAAGCGGATCAAGGCTTGCCGCGGGACGTTGTTCGCTCCTCAACGCAAGCGCTCAGACCACTTCCCGCCTCCCCAGCCATACGGTCGAAAGTCCGTATAAAACCAAACCGATGCC
>JBBRWW010000200.1:0-3934 GCA_038248955.1 Lysobacterales bacterium | reverse complement strand
CGTGCCCGATCGCATCCGCCATCCCGGGCTCGCCGCCCGCCGCATGTCCGCCGCCGACGCCGCCGCGTTGATCCAGCCCGGCATGACCGTGGCGATGAGCGGCTTCACCGGTGCCGGTCATCCCAAGGCGGTACCGCAGGCACTGGCGGCGCGGATGGCCCGGGTGCGCGCCGAGGGCGGCGCGTTCCGGATCAACCTGCTGACCGGCGCGTCGACCGGACCCGAGCTCGATGGCGCGCTGGCCCGCGCCGACGGCGTCGCGCTGCGCCTGCCCTACCAGTCGGATCCCGACATGCGCGCGCGCATCAACGCCGGCGAGATCGAATACATCGACCTGCACCTCAGCCATGTCGCCCAGCAGGCGCGCGCGGGCTTCTTCGGCGCGATCGACATCGCAGTGATCGAGGTGTCGGGCATTCTCGAGGACGGCCGGCTGGTGCCGTCGACGTCGCTGGGCAGCAACAAGACGTGGCTGGAGCTGGCCGGCCAGGTGATCCTCGAGGTCAACCACGCGCCGCCAGCCGAACTGGAGGGCATGCACGACATCTACTACGGCATGGCACTGCCGCCCGACCGCCGGCCGATTCCGCTGCTCCGGCCCGACGACCGCATCGGCGAGCCCTATCTGCGCGTCGACCCGGCGCGGGTGGTGGCGGTGGTCGCCACCGACGCGCCCGACCGCCACCTCGCCTTCAGCGCGCCCGATGCCGCGTCGCGGCAGATCGCCGGCCACCTGCTCGAATTCCTCGCCCACGAGGTCCAACGCGGCCGGCTGCCGCCGCAACTGCTGCCGCTGCAGTCGGGCGTGGGCAACGTCGCCAATGCGGTGCTCGCCGGGCTGGCCGGCGGCGGCTACCGCGACCTCAGCGCCTACACCGAGGTGATCCAGGACGGCATGCTCGGGCTGCTCAAGGACGGCGTGCTGCGGACCGCGTCGGCCACCGCGTTCTCGCTGAGCCCGGCGGGCATCGAGGAGTTCATCGCCAACGTCGGCTTCTACCGCGAGCGGATCGTGCTGCGACCGCAGGAGATCTCCAACCATCCCGAACTGATCCGGCGGCTGGGCTGCATCGCGATGAACGGGATGATCGAGGCCGACCTGTATGGCAACGTCAATTCCAGCCACGTCGCCGGCAGCCGGATCATGAACGGCATCGGCGGCAGTGGCGACTTCGCGCGCCACGCCTGGCTGTCGGTGTTCATGTCAGCGAGCACGGCCAGGGACGGCGCGATATCGGCGATCGTGCCGATGGTCAGCCACGTCGACCACAGCGAGCACGACGTCATGGTGGTGGTGACCGAGCAGGGCCTGGCGGACCTGCGCGGGCTGTCGCCAAAGCAGCGCGCCGCGCAGGTCATCGGGCGCTGTGCACACCCGGACTACCGCCCGGCGCTGCAGGACTATTTCGACCGTGCCTGCCGCGACGGTTACGGCCGCCACACCCCGCACCTGCTTGACGAGGCCCTGGCCTGGCACCAGCGGTTCGTCGACACCGGCAGCATGCGGCCGCCGCGGTAGCCGCTACCGGCCTGCGCCGGTGCCGCGATTACGGCAGCGACCGCCCACCGTGCCTGACAAACCGTCGGCTCAGGCCCCGCAGCAGACCTTGTACTTCTTGCCGCTACCGCAGGGGCACGGGGCGTTGCGGTCGGGGGTGTCGACGCGCTTGATCGGCTCGCGCGGGGTCAGCGCCTCGATGCGGTGGTGGTGCAGGTCGGCGAGCATGCTCGGCAGGCTGGCGATGATCTCCAGACGCTCGCGGTAGCTGATCGGCGTGGCCGGGGCGGCCGGGTCCTCGGCGAGTACCTCGCCACTGGCGAGCTGGTCGAACAGCGAGAAGATTTCCTCGATCCAGTCGTTGTCGTCGAGCCACGTGTCCCACGCGTCCTCGCGCAGCTGCACGCCGGAAAAGAACCCCAGCGTCCAGTCACGGCCGACGTCGAGCTCGTCCTCCTGCTCGGCCTCCGGGTCCTCGGGCAGCCACAGCAGCGGCGCGAGGTGGTCGGGCAGGTCGTCGTCGCCGTGGCGCACGCGCTGCGAGGCCATGTTGTAGTGGCCCAGCAGCAGCGCCTCGACCTGCTCGCGCTCGGCGTCATCGGCCCAGCGCGGCGCGGAGCCCCACACCGGCGGCTGCCATTGCGCCATCGGGATCGTGTCGGGCCCGACCACCAGCGCCGACAGGTAGCCGTCGAGTGCCTCCAGGTTGAAGCCCTTGAACGGCACCGCGCGCTGGTCGAGCAGGTTGGCGAGGCGTTCGATCTGGTCGTCGTCGAGGTAGGCAGGCGCTTTCATGGGAACAGCCGGTAGTTCGCGGAAGCGTAGGGTAGTCGCCCGGCCGGCAACGCGGTGCAAAAACCTCGTTGGAGCGGATCCCATGGCGGGCGTGAACGTCCGCCGGCGCCGCCGGCGAGCGTCGCCGCTGCGCTACCCTCGCGGTCGCCGATGCCCCTGCCAGACCACCTGAAAATGCCGTTCGCTGCCTGCCCCTGCGATGCCGCCGTCGCCTACGCCGACTGCTGCGGGCCGCTGCACGCCGGAACCGCGACGGCGGCGAGCGCCGAGGCCCTGATGCGTTCGCGCTACAGCGCCTATGCGCTGGGCGATGCGGCGTACCTGCGGGCGACGTGGCACGCGAGCACGCGGCCGGCGACCCTGGCACTGGACGGCGCGAGCACGCGCTGGCTCGGGCTGGCGATCAGGCGCCATGCGCCGACCGGCCACGATGCCGGCGGGCGGGCGACCGCCACGGTCGAATTCGTCGCCCGCTGCAAGACCGGCGGTGCCCCGGCGGTGCGCCTGCACGAGATCAGCCGCTTCGTGTACGAGGCGGGCTGCTGGTACTACCTGGACGGCACATTTCCGGTGCGTTGAGCGCGGAAAGGTGGCGAGGAGGGCGTCCACATCGACCGGAGCGTCCTCCTGTCGGTGATGGCGACGGCCGTCAGCGCCAGCGGCAACGAACACAGCGCGACGTTGCCGTCGCGCCCCGCAACACCCCGCGTTTGCTCGGGAATCGAGGCTTACTTGACCTCGAAGTCGCGGCTCTGCGCGACTGCGCCATTGAGTGAGATCTCGACCTTGTAGCTGCCCACCGGGAAGCCGTCGGGCTTGCTGACGTGGAACTCGGTCGTCGCCGGGCCCGTCGTGCTGAGCATCCGGCTTTCCTCGTTCACGGTCATCGGCGTGGCGCCGGCAAATGTCCACTTCGCCGCCATCGGCGTGTTGTTGGCGGTGCCGTCGCTGGTCACGGACGCGTAGATCGTGTCCTTGGGGCCGAAGGTGCTCATCGACGTCGCGACCCTGTTGTCGGCGCCCACGGCGGTACCCAGGTCGACCGCGATCACGCTGACCGGCATCGCGCTCGGCATCGGCGCGGCCGGCGGCATCGGTACCGGCTCGGACGCGACTGGGGGCGTCATTACGGTCTCTTCCTTTTTCTTGCAGCCGGCCAGCGCCAGCATGGCGACGACAGCGGCGGCGGCGTAATGCATGCGGTTACGGTTCATGGTGGGACTCCTTGTGGAATTCGCTGGACCAGGGGTGGGCGGTGGGCCGCGGCCAGGCGAGGGCCGCGGCGACTCAATGGCCGGCGGCGGCATCGAGCGCGGGGATCTTCAATACCTGGCCGGGGAAAATCCTGTCGGCCTCGTCGAGCTGGTCGCGATTGGCCTCGAAGATGGCAGGCCATTTTCCAGGCTTGCCGTAGAACTGCTTGGCGATATGCGAAAGCGTGTCGCCCTGTGCAACCGTGTAGGTCTGCTCCCCGGTGGCGCCACCGCCGTACACGGTGCTGCTGCCGCTGCGCACGTTGGAAAAATCCGGGGAGCCGCCGGTGCTGCCCCCGCCCTGCACCGTGCTGCTGCCGCTCCTGACGTTGGAGAAGTCGGGTTTGTCGCTGCTCATGGCTTCGCGCTCCTGCCGGGATGGCCGCCG
>JBBRWW010000199.1:0-4072 GCA_038248955.1 Lysobacterales bacterium | reverse complement strand
TGCCGGCCTGGGGCAAGAGCATGAGCGACGAATACATCTGGGGAATGGTCGCGTTCCTGCAGCGGTTGCCCACGCTCGACGCGGCGCAATACCAGGCGCTGGTCGACGCCAGCGGCGGGCACTCGCACGGCGGCGGCGAGAGCGGCGAACACCACCACGAGGAAGGCGAGCCCGAGCACCCCCACGAGGAGGGCGCGGCTCCCGGCCACGCGATGGACGGCATGCACACCAAGGGCGCTGAGCCGGACGCTCACGCGCATGCCGGGAGCCCTGCTGCAGAAGGCATCACCCATACCCATGCCGATGGCACGCGGCACGTCCATGCGGCGCCACAGGCCGCTACCGCTCGGGCACCCGCGGGGCCTGCCACCGAGGCGCCGGCCGAGCACGCCGATGACGGCCACCTGCACTGATTGCCTGCTTCTTTTCCCAGTCCCCGAAGGTCCTATCCGAATGAAACGTCACTTCATCGCTGCCGGGTTGCTCGTCGGCCTGATGGCATTGCCGCCACGGGCGAGTGCGCATGAGCCCAAGGTCCATGCCAGCGCCGCGCCCGCGCAGGAAATCGCCGAGCAGGCCAAACCCGCCGTGGCCGTGGTCGACCAGTTCTCCATCGCGCTCAAGGCCGGTGACCTGAAGCGTGCCGGCGGTTTTCTGGCCGCCGATGTGCTGATCCTGGAAAGCGGCGAGGCCGAAACCTCGCGCGAGGAATATCTCGGCGGTCATGCGTTGTTCGACGCGGCCTTCCTCAAGCAAGCGCGCATCGACGTCAAGCGACGCACCGCGCGTGTGGAAGGTTCGTTCGCCTGGGTCGGCACCGAAAGCGAACTGCATGCGAGCACGGACGGCAAGCCGATGACGCTGCTCAGCACCGAGACCATGGTGTTGAAGAAGACCCCGTCGGGCTGGCGCATCGTGCACATCCATTGGTCCTCGCGACCGAAGCAGGGCGCGTGAGCAGTGCCCGCCCGATCGCGAAATAGACCCCTCCACCGCGCCGTATTGGCTGCGATCGCGCTCAACGCCTGTTTGCGGACATGCAAGGCCGGGTTCACCCGGTATGAGGCGATCATGTGGCGGCAGCACCGGCAGATGGATGGTTCCCGGAGCAACCACGGCAGAATGGACACGTCGCACGACGCGAGGGATCCCAGCAAGGTGCCGGACGAGCACCGCCCGATGGCCAAGGCGCAGTTTGCCAAGCGTCACGACAGCTAGAGCCTGCGCGCGCAGCCCGCCCTGAGCCAGCCGCGGCCGTGGACGTTGCCATCATGCGGATTTGATGAAGATTGCCCCACTTCAATCGAGGAGACGCGTCATGCGATCAAAAGCCCTGCAATGGATGATCGGCATCAGCGCGGCAGTCCTGTTGGCCGGCTGCGCCGCAGCGGAGAACAAGCCGAGTACCGACATGAAACCGGCAGCACAAGGCCAGTCCTATGCAGGCTGGTACCTGGAGAGTGCGGGGCAGGCCAGTTTTCAGCCCTGTGGACAGTCGCAGCGGTGGCGCGTGACGGCGGCGGCGGACCTGCATTCCCGAGCCAAGGCCTTTGGCCTGCAGCAGGACACGCCGGTGTACGTTCGACTGGCCGGTTCGGCGCAGGGCGGTGAGCTTGCCGTGTCGCGTGTCGAGCAGTTCGGATCACCGACACCGGTGCGCAACTGCGCAATGAACGGCGTGGTGATTCCGGCCCCGTCGCCCACGGGCGGCTGAAGCCCAGCCCCAAACCAAGCGGCGAGCTTGCCGCCGCAAATGCGCTCCTGTTGCATTGGCAGACAGACCACTTCGCCGCAAGGCGGCCCAGCTCCCGGGGGCCGCCAAAGAAAAACGCCGGTCATGGACCGGCGTTTTTCCGGGTGCTTCGGCGCGAGGAATCGAATTAATCGAGCAGCTCGGTGTGCTCGAAGCCCGGTGCCAACGTCACGTGATGGACCCAGACGCCGCCCTTGCCGTCCGGCGCGGCCCACATCTCGTCGAACACGCCCTTGCGCACCCGCACCCCCATCGGGTTCTGGCCGGCCATCGAGCTGTCGGCCGCCAGGGCCGCGGCGGCACCAATCGTATAGCTGTTGTAGCTGTCGGTATGACCGTACTGCGCAACCAGCTGGTCGTAGTCGTGCTGGTTGGGCCCCGTGCTGGTGGCGGACTGGGAATAATCCATGCAGGTATTCTGGGTCGAACCGTCTTCGCTGGTGTGCCCGAGGCCGAACAGGTGGCCCACTTCCTGGCACATCACGTGGCGACGCTCGTCCTGGCTGGCGAACGACGCCGAGTAACTGTCGTTCATCTTGGCGGTGCCCTTGACGATGTGGCCGCCGGAATCGAGATTGATCGAGGCCAGTCCCAGCCAGCCGTTGTTGCCGTATGCCGCGTTGCAGACCTTGATCTTGCCGGTGACGGCAGTGCAGCGCTTGCGGGTGGTGCTCGAGTCGTCGAACGAGGTGATGCTCAGATCGAGCTTGGTCGACTGCGACCATTGCGACAGCGCCAGTGAGAGTTCGTCATTCCAGCTCGTCGAGACGCTGTCGATCACCTGCAGGTTGAACGACGAGGTGGTGCGTGCCCAGTGGTAGTTGTTCCAGGTGTGGCTGGCGTTGGCTGACATCGAAGCGGTCAGGACGACGGCGGCGCCGAGCACGGCGGCCGCGAGACGATTGAGTTTCATGGTGATGATTTTCCCCAAAAAGGTTCCGAATGGATGCCGACACCAAATCCCCCTGGCCACCGACACAAGGAAGCGGCGCCTAAGTTCCCGCCGCCGGAGGGCGACGCTACCCCTGCTGCAGGCCGGTTGCATGCTGCAGTGCAACCAAAGCCCTCGCCGGGATGGGAAGCCCGGTATGGGTCATGCGTTTTCGACGATTGACGGTACGGTTTCGTCAAAAAAATGGTGCGACGCATCAAGTCGGGACGCCGGTCCGACCGGCACGCCGGCGCGATTGGGCAATCGCAATTGCCCCGTCACCGGCACAGCGTCATTGGGTGGCGACTGCTGGAGCGCGGTCGACACCGTCGGCGACTCGCACGTCCGGATGGACCGTTGCTCTGCGCCGGGAGACTGGCCGGCTTCGGCGCTCGGGACGTGCGCTGGTCATAATGGGCGCTGGCGAGGGTTCCAGGGTTGGAAAACGCCGGCATCGAAGCACGGATCCAGAGCGCGCTTGCGGTGAATGGTCCCCCACAAGAAAAGGCGTGCAGCGCTCCATGCTCCTGATGATCGACAACTACGACAGCTTTACCTACAACCTCGTGCAGTACCTGCAGACGCTGGGGGCGGAAGTGAAGGTGATCCGCAACGATGAGCTGTCGGTGCCGCAGATCGACGCGTTGGCGCCCGAGCGCATCGTGATCTCGCCGGGTCCGTGCACGCCCAACGAGGCGGGTGTCTGCGTCGACGTGATCACGCATCTCGGCCCGCGCGTGCCGATCCTGGGCGTCTGCCTGGGTCACCAGAGCCTGGGCCAGGCTTACGGTGGCGACGTGGTGCGGGCCAAGACGATCATGCATGGCAAGACCTCGCGCATCCGCCACGAAGGCCGCGGCGTCTTCGCGGGGCTGCCTGATGGATACGAGGCGACGCGCTACCACTCGCTGGTGGTGTCGCGCGAGACCCTGCCGGAATGCCTCGAGATCACCGCGTGGACCGACGACGCGGCCGGTGGGTTCGATGAAATCATGGGCCTGCGCCACCGCGAGCACCCGGTCGAAGGCGTGCAGTTCCATCCCGAATCGATCCTGACCGAGCACGGCCACGCGCTGCTGAAGAATTTCCTGGAGCGATGACCCCCGCGGTGCGGTGAGTCACGGCCCAAGCGCATCGACGGCGAACCAAGCGGCTCGCCTTGCCACCCCCTTTCCACGGACTGCCATGCCCATCACCGCGCAAGAAGCCCTGCAACGCACCATCGAACACCGCGAAATCTTCCACGACGAGATGGTCGAGCTGATGCGCATGATCATGCGCGGCGAGGTTTCCGCGGCCATGACCGCGGCGATCCTGACCGGGCTGCGGGTCAAGAAGGAAACCATCGGCGAGATCGCCGGCGCGGCGATGGTGATGCGCGAGTTCTC
>JBBRWW010000198.1:0-4100 GCA_038248955.1 Lysobacterales bacterium | reverse complement strand
GCGGGCGAGGCGATCGCGCAGGAGTTCGGCGTCGCCGGCATCCAGGTTGGGCACCGTCACCGCGCTGTTGCGGGTGCCCGCGGTGTGCACGACCAGCGTGGCAAGGTTGCGGCGGCGTTGCAGCGGACCGCGCTTGAGGTCGAGGTGCTGCACCCGGGTCGTCGGTACCCGGGTCTCGCGCTGCCACAGCCGCCCGCGGCGCAACGCCAGGCCGCAGGCGTCCAGGCGCCAGTAGGTATGGCGGTACTGTTTCAGCCCCCACCAGGCGCCAACGGCGAACCCGATCAGCAGCCCGCTCGCCGCGCCTAGCCAGGGCGAGCCCCAGTGGGTCGTGGCGGCCAGAAAGTACCCTGCAGCGCTTGCCGGGAGTGCCAGGCCCGGGATGCTGCCGATCAGGAACACGGTCCGCGAACGGGCTGGCAGCGGTTGCCAGTCGTGCGCATCCGGCAGGTGCGGCGTGTCGGCCTCGGTCAGGTTCATGCGGTCGTTCCTTCGGTGACAGTTCAGTAGCAGTCGGGCCAGTAGGGATTGCCCTCGCCGCTATCCGCCGGTCGCAGCGAATAGCGCTTGTAGGTCCACTGGTACTGTGCCGGGTCGCGACGGGCGATGCGCTCGACTGCGGCGTTCAGCGCGGCCACGCCCACTGCCGGATCGGCGTCGGCGATGGCGGCGGGTGCGGGCTCGACATGCAGGGCGAACACCGGACCGCTCGGGTGGCTGTCGATTCGCTCGCACCACGCCAGCAACACGGTCGCGCCGGTACGGTGGGCGAGCCGGCCGAGCAGGGTCATGGTCAGCGCGGGCACGCCGAAGAACGGTGCGAACTCGCCGTCGCCGGCCTTGGGCTGCTGGTCGGGCAGGATGCCGACCACGCCGCCGTCCTTGAGCCGCTTGAACAGCTGGCGCACCGCCGTGCCCTCGGCGCGCACCTGGGTCACGCGTTCGCGGCCATCGGGTCCCGCATGGACGGCGCGCACGCGGTTGAGGAAGGCTTCGCCGATCGGCGAGCCGGGCGGCGCATACAGGATCGCCAGCGGCGTGCGCGCCGCCAGCCACTGGTTCAGCAGTTCCCAGTTGCCATAGTGCGGCGCGACCACGATCACGCCGCGGCCCGCCGCCAGGGCGGCGTCGAGATGCTCGATCCCATGCAGTTCGTGGATCTGCGCCAGGTTGCGCGCGTGCGGCCGGGTCCACAGCCGCAACGTCTCCAGGGCCTGGCCTGCGGTCGTGCGCAGGACCTGCTGGCGCAGCTGGTCGCGTTGGCTCGGCAGCAGGTCGGCATAGGCCAGCTCGAGGTTGCGCCAGGTCACCCGGCTTTCGCGACTGTCGCGGCGGATCCAGCGCGCGGCAATCGCGTCGCCCACGCGTCGCAGCCACGGCCACGGCAACCGCGCCGCGGCGGCGGCGAGGGCGTACAGCAGGCGGGCGGTCAGCGCGTTCATCGACGCAGTCTACCTGCGCCGATTTGACCGGCCATGCGTACGCGGCGAGCATCGGCGACTGCCTTGCAGGAGACCCCCATGCTCGCCCTGATCCAGCGCGTCACCGAAGCCGTCGTACGCATCGATGGCGAGACCGTCGGCGCGATCGGCGCGGGACTCCTGGCGCTGGTGGCTGTCGAGCCCGGCGACGGCGAGGCGCAGGTCGCGCGCATGGCCGACCGGCTGCTCGGCTACCGGGTGTTCGCCGACGCCGGCGGGCGCATGAACCTCGGACTGGCCGAAACGGGCGGCGGGCTGCTGCTGGTCAGCCAGTTCACCCTCGCCGCCGATACCGCCAGCGGCATGCGCCCGGGCTTCAGCACCGCGGCTGCGCCGCACCTGGCTGAACCGGTGTTCAACCGATTGCTCCAGGCGTGCCGTTCCCGGCATGCGCCAGGGGTGGAAACCGGCGGTTTCGGTGCCCATATGATGGTCAGCCTGGTCAACGATGGCCCGGTCACCTTCCTGCTACGCGCCTGAGCGGTCTGCCCCCAAGCATGGGGAAACCGCCCCGGTCGCTGGTATAATGCTTGGTTCACCTTACTCATAGCGCGGTGGCGCAACCCATGGCCAACCAACGTCAGCCTCCCCAGTCCGACATCAAGCTCCTCATCAGCAAGGGCCTGGAACAGGGCTACCTGACCTACGCCGAGGTCAACGATCACCTGCCCGACGACATGGTCGACCCGGAGCAGATCGAAGACATCATCGGCATGATCAACGGCATGGGCATCGAGGTGCACGAAGTTGCCCCCGATGCCGAGACGCTGCTGCTCGCCGGCACCTCCGGCAGCGGCCGCGAGGTCGACGACACCGCCGCCGAGGAAGCCGCCGCGGCGCTGACCTCGCTCGATGCCGAAGGCGGCCGCACCACCGACCCGGTGCGCATGTACATGCGCGAGATGGGCACGGTCGAGCTGCTGACGCGCGAGGGCGAGATCGCGATCGCCAAGCGCATCGAGGAAGGCCTGGTGCAGGTGCAAGCCTCGCTGGCGCTGTTCCCCGCCACGATCCAGCGCATGATCGAGGACTACGAACTCCACAAGGCCGGCAAGAAGCGCCTGCCCGAGATCGTGGTCGGCTTTCTCGATGGCGAGGAAATGGCCGCGCCGCCGCCGGTGATCGTCCCGGTCGTGCCCGCCGCGGCCGACGACGATGCCGACGATGCCGATGACGACGACGAAGACGAAGTCGAGGAGGGTCCGACCGGTCCCGATCCGCTCGAGGTCGCCTCGCGCATGGAATCGATGGCCACCGATTACGCCAAGTTCCTCAAGGCGCACGCCAAGTACGGCCCCGGCCACAAGTCCGCGGTCAAGCTGCGCGAGGACATGGCCGCGGTGTTCGTCACCCTCAAGCTGCCGCTGGGCCTGACCGACCAGCTGGTGCGTGGCCTGCGCGAGACCGTCGCCAAGGTCAAGGAGCACGAGCGCCGCATCCTGGACCTGTCCACGCGCGTCGCCAAGATGCCGCGCAAGGACTTCATCCGCTCGTGGGACGGCAACCAGACCAACCTCGAGTGGGTCGACGAGCTGCTCAAGCGCAAGCAGAAGTGGTCGTCGGCGCTGCGCGACGTCAAGGACCAGATCATCTCCGAGCAGGAGTCGACGATCGCCCTTGAGCAGAAGATGCTGATCGCGCTGTCGGACCTGCGCGAGATCAGCCGCGCGATGGCGTACGGCGAGACCCGCGCGCGCAAGGCCAAGCGCGAGATGGTCGAGGCCAACCTGCGACTGGTGATCTCGATCGCCAAGAAGTACACCAACCGCGGCCTGCAGTTCCTCGACCTGATCCAGGAAGGCAACATCGGCCTGATGAAGGCGGTCGACAAGTTCGAATACCGCCGCGGCTACAAGTTCTCGACGTACGCGACCTGGTGGATCCGCCAGGCGATCACCCGCTCGATCGCCGACCAGGCGCGCACCATCCGCATCCCGGTGCACATGATCGAGACGATCAACAAGCTCAACCGCATCAGCCGGCAGATGCTGCAGCAGTACGGCCGCGAGGCGACGCCGGAAGAATTGGCGAAAGAGATGGACATGCCCGAGGACAAGATCCGCAAGGTCATGAAGATCGCCAAGGAACCGATCTCGATGGAGACGCCGATTGGCGACGACGAGGATTCGCACCTCGGCGATTTCATCGAGGACACCAACGTGATGTCGCCGGTGGACGCCACGGTCGACATCAACCTGTCGGAAACCGTGCGCGACGTGCTGGCCGGCCTCACCCCGCGGGAGGCCAAGGTGCTGCGCATGCGCTTTGGCATCGACATGAATACCGACCACACCCTCGAGGAAGTCGGCAAGCAGTTCGATGTCACCCGCGAGCGGATCCGCCAGATCGAGGCCAAGGCGTTGCGCAAATTGCGTCACCCGAGCCGCTCGGAACAGCTGCGCAGCTTCCTCGATATCGATTGAGGTCGGCAGCCAATCGTTGCAACGAAACAAGCCCGCCAATCGGCGGGCTTGTTTCGTTGGTGACGCTACAATTGCCACGTCACGCGCATTGGCGCATGCCGATTTATCTTGCGGGCCCATAGCTCAATGGTTAGAGCAGAGGACTCATAATCCTTTGGTTCCAGGTTCGAGTCCTGGTGGGCCCACCACATCGGCT
>JBBRWW010000197.1:0-4195 GCA_038248955.1 Lysobacterales bacterium | reverse complement strand
GTGCATTCGCATGTTCGTTGTTCGCCGCGATCGGCCTTTGCGGCTATTCCCTTCTCCCGCCTGCGGGACAAGCTGCCCGCAGGGCGGATGAGGGCGCACGACTCGGGGCGTCCTGCACCGGTCCTTCTCCCACCTGCGGGAGAAGGTGCCCGCAGGGCGGATGAGGCCGCACGACACCAGACGTTCTGGATCTGTCCTTCTCCCGCCTGCGGGAGAAGGTGCCCGCAGGGCGGATGAGGGCGCGCGACAGTCGGCCATCCACACCTGTGCCCCGTGCGCACCGTCGCCGCGCAAGGGCACGGCCCCACCGGCACCGCTCAATCCAGCGTCACGCGCGAGTCCGCGCCCTGGTCGCAGTGCACGAAGTTCACCACGATGCCGTGCGCGCCCAGCACCGCCGCGAACTGCCGTTGGCGCGCCTCGAAATGCTGGTGCTGGCGGACCAGCCGCTCGCGGCCGGCGTCGCTGTCGCAGGTCGCGCCGCCGGCGTAGCGCGCCTGCCATGCGGCGGGGGTGAACAACGCGATACGCGCCTCGCGCTGCGCGTAGTGCAGCAGCGGTTCGGGTGGCGCGTCCAGCCACGCCTCGCCGTCGGGGTCCAGCAGCGCGGTCTCAAGCAGCGGCCACAGCGGCGCCAGGCCGGCATGCTCGTACTGCATCGCCATCATCGCGGCGAGGTCGTGCACGGTCAGGTAGCGCGCGTGCTCGACCTGCAGGCCGAACGCCTCCTGCGCGGCCAGCGCGGTGCCGGCGCCGGCCATGCCGCGTTCCAGCAGTTCGCGCTCGAGTACGTCGCCGACCCGCGCGACCTTGCCGCCATCGCCGTTGCGACGCGCTTCCGGCGACGCGGCGAGCACGAACGGCACCAGCCGCAGCGGTCCACCGATGAAGTCCGGCGACGGCGCCAACGCGCCGGGCAGGCGCCCGTCGTGGGCACCGAACGCGATGACCTGGCCATCGGCGTCGGCCGCGCCCCCCCCAGCGCGCGGCGCGCGCGCGGCGAGCTCGTCGAGTTCATGGTGCAGCGGCCAGCCCGGTCGCAGCACTTCCACCGGGTCGTAATGCGCGCCGACGGTGATCAGGTCCAGCGCCGCCGCCTCCGGCGTGAACCGGCCCAGGTCGCGCGCGACCAGCGCGGCCAGCGCGCCGACATCGACCTGCGCCAAGGCCGTGCGCGCCACCGGCGCATCGCCGCGCAGTTCCAGGGCGAGCGCGCCCAGTACGTGCCACGCGGCGGTGGGGGTGGCAGCGGTCGGCATCGGGGGCAGATCCTCAGGGGCGCCGGCACGGATACGCAGGCGTTTGGTCGCGTCGGGGCACGGCGCTACACTGGCTCCATTATGCCCGCCGGGCGCCGCAGGCCTTCCGCCGCTGCTGGTTCCACGACCGTCGCGGGCGCTTGCCACGAGGTGTTCCGATGCGTCCAGTCCGTCCCGTCGCCGTGCTCGGTGGTGTCCGCATTCCCTTCTGCCGCCAGAACAGCGCCTACGCCGACGTCGGCAACCTCGGCATGTCGGTGCGCACCCTGGGAGCGCTGGTCGAGAAATTCGGCCTGCACGGCCAGCAGCTCGGTGAAGTCGCGATGGGCGCGGTGATCAAGCACAGCAGCGACTGGAACCTCGGCCGCGAGGCCGCGTTGTCGTCCGGCCTGTCGCCGCTGACCCCCGGCATCACCCTGCAGCGCGCCTGCGGCACCTCGCTCGATACGATCATCACCGTCGCCAACAAGATCAGCGTCGGCCAGATCGAGGTCGGCATCGGCGGCGGCTCCGACACCACCTCCGACGTGCCGATCGTGTACGGCAAGACGCTGCGCCGCCGGCTGCTCGCCGCCGCCGCGGCCAAGACCCCGCGCGACAAGCTCGCCGCGTTCAAGGGCTTCAGTTTCCGCGAGCTCAAGCCGGAGTTCCCCGGCGTGGTCGAGGCGCGCACCGGCAAGTCGATGGGCGAGCACTGCGAGGACATGGCCAAGCAGTGGAACATCAGCCGCGACTCGCAGGACGAGTGGGCGCTGTCGTCGCACCGCAAGCTCGCCGCCGCCTATGAGCGCGGTTTCTTCGACGACCTGGTGGTGAGCTTCCGCGGCCTGTCGCGCGACAACGTCCTGCGCCCCGACAGCAGCCTGGAGAAGCTCGCGACGCTCAAGCCGGCGTTCGACAAGACCTCCGGCCGCGGCACCCTGACCGCGGCCAACTCCACCCCGCTCACCGACGGCGCCGCGGCCTGCCTGCTGGCGTCCGACGAATGGGCCGCCGCGCACGGCATCGAGGTGCTCTGCCACCTGCGTGACGCGCAGGTCGCCGCGGTCGACTTCGTGCATGGCGAAGGCCTGCTGATGGCGCCCACCGTGGCGGTGCCGGAGATGCTCGCCCGCAACGGCCTGAGCCTGCAGGACTTCGACTTCTACGAAATCCACGAGGCCTTCGCCGCGCAGGTGCTGTGCACCTTGAGGGCATGGGAAAGCGAGGACTACTGCAAGACCCGCCTCGGCCTGGACGCGCCGCTGGGCCGCATCGACCCGGCCAAGATCAACCCCAACGGCTCGTCGCTGGCGACCGGCCACCCGTTCGCCGCCACCGGCGCGCGCATCGTCGCCACCGCCGCGAAGGAACTGCAGCAGCGCGGCGGCGGCCGCTGCCTGGTCTCGATCTGCACCGCCGGCGGCATGGGCGTGGTCGCGATCCTGGAGCGCTGAGGCCTCTGCACAGCGTCGAGGCATTCAGTCCAGCCTCTGGAGCTGGGACAGTCACCCCTCTGCGCTACGGCTTCTGCTCCCTCCCTTGCGGAGCAGGGGAGGGCCGGGGAGGGGTGCTCTTCGCGCCCAGCGCCAAGCATCCGCGCCCCCGATCTGCAACACTCCAACCCGCTCCGGTCGCCGACGTCTGTCGGGATCGCGGTCACGCCACACGGAAGCGGCGGAGCATCACGGTCCGGCCCCGGCCGCCCTTCGGGCACGCCGGCGTCGGGCTCTCACACCACATAAGGAAATGCACGTGAGCCAGAACCTGATTTCACTCACCCTGTCCGACGCCGACCTGCTGGTCATCGACGAAGCGCTGTCGATCCTCGAAACCCGCCTCGGCGGCCTGCTGTCGCTGCAACCCGACGAACGCCGGGCGCTGGCGAAGATGGGCGACAAGTCCGAAGCCTTCTGCCGCCAGACCCTCACCGCGCTGGTGCAGAACCCGCAGGTGGTGCCGCCGAGCCTGAACCTGATGGAGGCGACCGACGACCTGCGCGCGATCGACACCCTGCGGCCACGGCTGGCGCGGCTGCAACGCCTGACCGAACGCGCCCGGGATTCGGAGATGGCGCTGGGCAGCGACGTGATGATGGCGGCGCTGGAGGGTTATGCGCTGCTCAAGGTGTCCGGCCGCAACCAGGGCCTGGACGGCCTGCGCCGCGACCTGTCGGCGCGCTTCGAAAACGGCGGGCGCCGGAACGAGCCGACTTCGGCTGGTTGATCGGGTCCAAGGAATGCAGAGCAAAGGCCCCGTTCGCGGGGCCTTTTTTTGGGTGGGGGGGGCGGAAAGGCTCGGTGGGTGGGGCGGTTTTGCGCGTTGGTGGGGTTTGCGGCTGCGTGGTTGCGGTGGTTTTGTTCGTCGACGCTGCGTTTTGCTGCGGTGGCGGGGCGATTAGTCCCGTCAGCGGGGTTGCCGAGTCGGGTGCGTGCGGTGGTTTGCTGCGGCGACGGAGTCCGGTGCGGCGTGGGTGGACATATTTTCACCGTCGGCGGAGTTGTTTTCTCTTGCGTAGCAGTCGCCGATCTCCGACTTCGCAGTTCATGGCTGCTCCGTCGCGGCCTTTTGCTTGGTGCCAACCGATGGTTTTCAGCAGGGCGCGCCCGCGAACGTTGCTTTCCGGAAATCAAGGCGGGATAGGGACGACAAACAGCGACCGGACGCACCAGCCAGCACCGTTGGATCGCAAGCGTCCGATCCCTGTCTGGGCTAATGGAGCACCGAATTACAGCATCGGGGGAGTTTTTCTTGTTGACGGATCCGACGAGCTTGATCGACGATCGGATATCACCCTGCTTCTGGGGTCTATTTACCGTTAGAGGGCAGCACATGAATATGCGCACACTGCTGGGAGAGCATCCGGTTCATCGGTGGACTCGCTTGCTGCTGTTTGGTGGCATTGGGCTGGCTGGCTCGATCTATGCTCTTTCAAGGGGAAGCACGCCATTACTGGC
>JBBRWW010000196.1:0-4281 GCA_038248955.1 Lysobacterales bacterium | reverse complement strand
TTGTCTGCATGGGGGGATTGTGGCCGCTGGGCACGCAACTGGCGACCACGCCCGCGGGTTCTACAATGCCCCGATGCCAGACCACGCCGCGCCGCCGCCCGAACCGACCCAGCATCGCCTCGCCCATCTGTGGTCCACCGATGAGTGGAAGCGCCGCCTGGCGCTCTGGGGCGGCGCAGTCGCGGTGGCGCTGGTGGCGATCGCGTTCGCCAAGATCGGCGATGCGTCGTTCGGCGTGTTCCGGACGGTCAGTGCGTACTCGCCGTACTGGGCCCTGCTGCTGACCCCGCTCACGTTCGGCGTGCTTGCGCGTGCCACCCAGGGCAGGATGGCCGCGACCCGCGGCAGCGGCATTCCGCAGGTGATCGCGTCGTTGAGTGTCGCCAGCGCGGAATTCCGCGCCACCCAGCTGTCGCTGCGGGTGTCGGCCAGCAAGATGGGGCTGACGCTGCTGGCGTTGCTGGGCGGCGCCTCGGTCGGCCGCGAAGGTCCGACAGTGCACATCGGCGCCGGCATCATGCAGGCGCTTGGCCGCCGGTTGGGCTACAGCGATGCGTACCAGACGTCGCGTTTCCTGCTGGCTGGCGGCGCGGCCGGCATCGCGGCCGCGTTCAACACGCCGCTGGCCGGGGTGGTGTTCGCGATCGAGGAACTCAGCGGCGCGTTCGAGCACCGTTTCTCCGGCACCTTGCTGACCGCGGTGATCGTCGGTGGCGTGGTGTCGCTCGGACTGGTCGGCAACTACACCTACTTCGGCCACATCGCCGCGCAGCGCGTACCGCTGGGCCAGGGCTGGCTGGCCGTGCTCGCCTGTGGCGTGCTGTGCGGGGTGCTCGGGGGAGGGTTCGCGCGGATCGTGGTCGCGGCCGCCGATGGCCGACCGCGCTGGCTCGGGCGCACGCGATCGCGCCACCCGATCCTGTTTGCCGCCGGCTGCGGCTTGCTGTTGGCGGTGCTCGACATCGCCCTGGGCGGCAGCGTGTTCGGGACCGGTTACGCGCAGGCGCGCGCGCTGCTCGAGGGCAGTGGCGGCCCCGGCGCCGAGTTCGGCATCGCCAAGTTCGGCGCCAACCTGTTGTCCTACCTGGCAGGTATTCCCGGAGGGCTGTTTTCCCCCGCCCTCGCGGTGGGTGCCGGGCTGGGCGACAACCTCAGCCAGCTGTTCCCGGGCGTCGATTCCGCTGCCGTGGTGCTGCTGGGCATGGCGGCCTATCTCGCCGGCGTTACCCAGGCCCCGCTCACCTCGGCGGTAATCTCGATGGAGCTCACCGACAACCACCAGCTGCTGTTGCCGATCTTGGCCGTGGTCCTGATCGCGCGCGCCTGTTCGAGCCTGGTGTGCCCCATGCCGATCTACAAGGCGCTGGCCGAGCGGCTGGTGCCTCGCCTGCAACCGGAGATACGCGAATGACGCCGACTTCCCGCTGGGATGGCCTGCTGCTGGGTGCCTCGCTGGCGACCCTGGACACCGAGCACGGCTACGGCGAGATCCTCGACGGCGCATTGGGCTGGCGCGATGGCCGCATCACCTATGTCGGGCCGAGCGCGGACCTGCCCGGCGATCCCGGCGCGCTTGCCCGCGAGGTGACCGAACTGGGCATCGATGGTGGCTGGATCACCCCGGGGCTGGTCGACTGCCATACCCACCTGGTCTTTGCCGGCGACCGCGCGCGCGAGTTCGAACAACGCCTGCAGGGCGCGAGCTACGAAGACATTGCGCGCGCCGGCGGCGGCGTCCTGTCGACCGTGCGCGCGACGCGCGACGCCGATGAGGACGAACTGCTGGCGCAATCGCTGCCGCGCGCGCGCGCGCTGCTCGCCGACGGCGCGACCACGCTCGAGATCAAGTCCGGCTACGGCCTGGACTTCGACAGCGAACGCAAGATGCTGCGCGTCGCGCGCCGGATCGGCGAGGTGCTGGGGATCAGCGTCCGCACGACCTACCTCGCCGCGCACGCGCTGCCGCCGGAGTTTGGCGATCGTCCCGACGCGTACATCGATGCGGTGATCGAGTGGCTGCCGCGGCTGCACGCGGAGGCGCTGGTGGACGCAGTCGATGCATTCTGCGAGGGCATCGGCTTCTCGCCGGCACAGACTCGCCGCGTGTTCGAGGCCGCGCGCGCGCTGGGCCTGCCGGTCAAGCTGCACGCCGACCAGCTCAGCGACCTTGGCGGTGCGGCGCTGGTCGCGGAATTCGCCGGCCTGTCGGCCGACCATGTCGAACACACCTCGCTGGACGGCGTGCGCGCCATGGCGGCATCGGGCTGCGTCGCCGTGCTGCTGCCGGGCGCGTACCACGTACTGCGGGAGACGAAGTTGCCGCCGCTGGCGGCGCTGCGCGACCACGGCGTGGCGATGGCGATCGCGACCGACTGCAACCCCGGCACGTCGCCGCTGCTGTCGCTGCGCCAGGCGATGCAACTGGCCTGCACGCACTTCCGCCTGACGCCGGAAGAAGCCCTGCGTGGCGCGACGGTACACGCCGCGCGTGCGCTCGGCCTCGACGATCGCGGCGTGCTGCGGGTGGGCGCGCGCGCGGATTTCGTGCGCTGGGCGGTCGGCCATCCGGCGGAGCTGTGCTACTGGCTGGGCGGTGCGTTTGCCGGCCAGGTGGTGGTGGGCGGACGGCAGCTCGCGCAGGACGTGTGAAGCGCATTCGATCCACAACAAAGTACTGCCCCGCTCCCGCCGTTGGGCAACGCCCTCCACCTCGCAAAGGAAACGCCATGCGCCTGCCCATCTCCGTCGCCTGCTCCGCCGTGCTGTCCTGTGCGGCACTGATGGCGTCCGCCGCGCCGGCCGGGTCGGCGCCAGCACGACTCGCGCAGGACGCGATCATCGTCGACACCCACATCGACGCGCCCAGTGAACTGCTCAAGCACTGGAACGACCTCGGCCAGCCCACGCCGAGCCGGGAGTTCGATTACCCGCGCGCGCGCCAGGGCGGCCTCGATGTCGCGTTCATGTCGATCTACACCTCTCCCGCCCAGGACAACAACGGCACGGCCTGGCAGGTCGCCAACCTGCAGATCGACGCGATCGAGGCACTGGTCGCGCGGCACCCCGACAAGTTCGCGCTGCTGCGCTCGCCCGGCGACGTCGAGCGCCTGCGCGCCGGCGGCCGCGTGCTGCTGGCGCTGGGCATGGAGAACGGGGCGCCGATCGGCGACGACCTGTCGCAACTGGCGGTGTTCCGCGACCGCGGCGTGCGCTACATCACCCTCGCCCACAGCCAGAACAACCTCATCAGCGATTCGTCCTACGACCTCACGCGGCGGTGGCACGGGTTGAGCCCGTTCGGCGAACAGGTGGTCGCGCGGATGAACCGGCTGGGCATCATGGTCGATGTCTCGCACCTGTCCGACGAGGCGATCGTCGACGTGTTGCGGGTCACCGACGTGCCGGTGATCGCCAGCCATTCGGGCATGCGTCACTTCACACCCGGCTTTGAGCGCAATCTCAGCGACGAACTCGCCGCCGCGATCGGCGCCGAGGGCGGCGTGGTGCAACTCGTGTTCGGCAACGCATTCATTGACGCCAAGTCCGCCGCCAACACCCAGGCATACTTTCGCGCCGAGGCCGACCTGAATCGTGAAAACGCCGCGGCGCTCGCCGCCGGCACGCCGGTCCGCAGCAGCGAGGATTTCGACCAGCAGTGGACTGCGGCCCATCCGCCGGTGCCGACCCGGATCGATGCGGTGCTCGACCAGATCGACCACGCCGTGAAGGTCGCCGGCATCGACCATGTCGGCATTGGTTCGGACTTCGATGGCGTCAGCGGCGAACTGCCCGAGGGCCTGCGCTCGGTCGCCGACTATCCGAACCTGGTCGCCGGGCTGCAATCGCGCGGCTACGGCGACGCCGACATCCGCAAGATCCTCGGCGCCAACGTGTTGCGGGTCTGGCGCGCGGTCGAGGCAGCGGCGAAGCCCTAGCTGCACCCGGCTGCCCACGCCGATCTGTCGGCAACATCGGGCGATCCCCGGATACCTCCACGCCCAACCGCCTGATCGAACACCCGCACACGAAAAAGCCCCGCGTCAGCGGGGCTTTCCGGTAGCGCCGGTGGCGGCCGCTTGTTGCTTAGCCGACGGCCTTCTTGGCCGCGACCTTCTTGGCCGGGGCCTTGGTCACGGTCTTGGTGGTCGCCTTCTTCACAACGGGTGCAACCACGGTGCCGGTGGCCTTGGCCGAGGCCTTGCGCACGTTGCCGTAGCTGGAATTGAAGCGCTTGCCCTTGGCGGTCTTGCGGTCGCCTTTACCCATGGTCCTGCTCCTGAA
>JBBRWW010000195.1:0-4292 GCA_038248955.1 Lysobacterales bacterium | reverse complement strand
CGCGCATCAACACCACCGTACGAAGTTCGCGCTGGCGCCTAGCGGCCGGCACTGCGCACCTGCGCGTGGCTGATCAGGGCAAAGATCAGGCTGCCGCCGACCACGTTGCCGGCCAACGTCGGCAGGCCGAAGCGCAGCACCGCGTCGGCAAACGACGTCTCGCCGGCGAACACCATGTACATCGCCTCGGCCGAGCCGACGATGATGTGGGTGAAGCCGCCGATCGCGATCAGGTAGGTGCAGATGATGATGATCGTCAGCCGCGACTGCTCGCTGGCGGGGATCATCCAGACCATCATCGCGATGATCCATCCCGCGAGCACGCCCTTGCTGAACATTTCGAACGGCGTGTTGTGCATCAGCTCGCGACCGAGGTCGACAAACGCGGCGTGCGTGGCGGCATCGAACTGGTGCAGCTTCAGCAGTCCCAGCGCGAAGAGCGTCACCCCGGCCAGGTTACCGGCCAGCACCACGCCCCACAGTCGGAACAGGCGGCCGAACTGGTTCCAGCTCGGCGTGGTCATGACCGGCAGCACCACGGTCAGGGTGTTCTCGGTGAACAGCTGCTGGCGGGCAATGATCACCACGATGAAGCCGAAGCTGTAGCCGAAACCTTCGATCAGGAATCCCGCGGGAACGCCCTGCACATAGCGGTGCAGCACGGCGCGTGCCAGGAATGAAAAACCCATCGACAGGCCGGCGGCCAGCGCCGACCAGGCCAGGGCCGCGACCCCGCGGGACAGCTCCTCCTGTCCGTTTCGGCGAATGATCTCGTGCAGCACCGCCGCGCGCGGAGGACTTTTGTCCTCGACCTTGTCGTGCTCATCGCCCGACAGGGAAAACCCGCTGCCGGACTCCTCCTTCAGGTTTTCGCGGACTTGCGCTTCTTCGCGCGCGTCAACCTGCTTGTCGGCCTGTTTCTTGGCCTGTTTCTTGGCGTCGGATCGCTCGTCGCTGTGCATGTGCGCTTGTCCCAAGAGGCAAGGCGCGACGCCTCACGCACAGCATGCGTGACAAGGCGCCGGTTCGTGGGAAATCAATACTGCCGAAAAAACGGGTCATGTTCATGTGATCGACCGATCGCGGCCTGCCGCGGGGTCGCACCACCGCGGGGCGTTGGGTGAGCGCCTCGACGTGTTGCCGGAAGCGGCCGCTGCCCCAGGTGTCTTGTTGCTGGATGTGGAGACGCGAGTCGGCATCCTTCGCGGATGACCCGGGCTCGGCGAACAGCTCGCGACAGGGGACCTGGCCGATGCGGGGTGATCCGGGGATCGCGCACGCCTTGCGCGCTGGTGAAAACTCTACCGGCCCCCTTTTTTCGCGAGGCGCGTCTGCAGCAAGCGGCGGACGCGGAGGAAGCGATTTACTTCATCCACGCCAGCATGCGGTCGGCCAGCTCCACGCCGAGGTCTTCCTGCAGGAAATGGCCACCACCATGCATCACCTCGTGAGGTTGGCCGCTGCAGCCCGGAACGAGCTTCTGGAACAGCCGCTCGCCGCCGCGGGTGATCGGATCCTGGTCGCTGAACAGCGTCAGCCACGGCTTTCGCCACTGCGCCAGCACTTCCCAGGCCTGGCGATTGGCCTCGGCCTCGGGATCATCAGGGGTCACCGGCACCAGCAATGGAAACCTGCGTGCGCCGGCTTTGTAGCTTTCGTCCAGGTAGGGCGCCTCGTAGGCGTCCACTTCGGCATCGGACAGCGTACGGACCGTGGCGCGCTGGACGATGTTGCCCGCCGGGAACACCGGTACCTGCTGTGAGAAATCCCTCCACGCCTGGAACGCTTCCCCCGGTGGATGGTCGCCGGTGGGCAGGAAGGTATTGGCGGTGACCACCCGGGCGAAGCGCTCCGGAAACGCCGCCACCAGACGCAATCCGATCAACCCGCCCCAGTCCTGGCAGAACAGGGTGATGTCACGCAGGCCGCTCGCCTCGAGCCACAAGCCCATCCACTCGACATGGCGCGCGTAGGTGTAGTCGTCCTGCCCGGCGGGTTTGTCCGAACGACCGAAACCGATGAGGTCCGGGGCCACCACGCGGCAGCCCCCTTCGGCCAGGCGCTTGATCATGAAGCGATAGAGGAACGACCAAGAGGGCTCGCCGTGCATCAGCAGCGCCACCGGCCCGGTCGCCGGCCCGGCCTCGACGCTGGCGACTCGCAGGCGCTCGTTACGGCCGTCAGTGATATCGATATAACCAGGCTGCCAGTCGAAGTCGGGCAGGTTGGTGAAGCGTTCTTCGGGCGTGCGGAGGATCTTCATGCAGCGGTCTCCGCTCTGGATGGCGACTACCGCAGTATCGCCAACGGCCGCCGTGAAGGCGAGGGCGGGACACGGCGCAGATAGCGCCTGCGGCGTGCGAGGGCTGCCGCCGGATTCCTCCAGACGTGTGGCGTGCCAGTGAGTGCGGGCCTGTAAAAAGCGCTCGGGTACCTTTTTCCTTGATCCTGGTTCGCTCGCTTAGCCTGACTGCCAACGCGCGCTCGGCGAGCGCTTCGATCTGCAGCCGGAATGCGAAGGGATCAGGTTCATCTAATAAATGAACCTGACCCCGTTGTTAGGGGTTCACGTGCCCCAGCTTTCACGCAGCCTGCCCGCACCGCCTGTGATCATGGGCAAGACCTTCATCTGATGGTGCTCTCCATGACCACGACGTCCCGCACTCTCCTCGTGCAGGCCATGTTGCTTGTGCTGTTCCCCGTGTCGCTTGCGCTCGCATCGGCGCCAGCCGCCGCGCAGTCCTCGGATTCATCGACGGTTTCGGGGCAGGAGTCGGCAGCAGAGCCTGACAAGGACCAACCGGCAAGGGACACAGGGGCCGTGGACGCGGCGTTCAACGATTCAGCCGCCAACGACTCAGCGAACAAGCCCTCGTCCCAATCCGATGACACGAAGGACGCAGCGGCCGACTTCGGCTCCGTGGACCGGACCCTCCGCGCGCAGGTGCTGCTGGAGCGTGCGCACTTCTCGCCGGGCGTGATCGACGGCGCGACGGGGGACAACACGCGCCGCGCGCTGCGCGCCTACCAGTCGGCGCAGGCGCTGCCGGTGACCGGCGAAGCCGATGAGAAGACGATCGAAGCGCTCGGCGGAGCCGACGCCCCGGTGCTGACCCGCCAGAGCCTGAGCGCAGATGACGTGGCCGGCCCGTTCAAGGACACGCCGGAGGGGCCGGAGGCGATGTCGAAAGTCGATTCGCTCCCCTACGGATCGGTGGAAGAGAAGGTGGCCGAGCAGTTCCATGTCACGCCGCAGTGGCTGCGTGAGCGCAACCCCGACGTGGAGCTGGTGGCCGGCGCCACGCTGACCGTGCCGAAGCTTGATGGCGCCGCCGACCTGCCCAGGCCGGCGCGCGTGGTGGTCGACGAGTCGGACAAATCGCTGCTGCTCGAGGACGACTCCGGCAAGGTAATCGCGCACTTCCCGGTGACGACGGGCAGCGCCCAATTTCCGCTGCCGATCGGCGAATGGAAGGTCACCGGCGTGGCCGCGGACCCGGTCTGGTACTTCGATCCCAAACTGATCGCCGGGACCGCCGCCGACGCCAAAAAGGCCGAGATCCCACCCGGTCCCAACAATCCCGTGGGCGTGGTCTGGATCGACCTCAGCAAGGAGCACTACGGCATCCACGGCACGCCCGACCCGGCGCGCATTGGCAAGACGGCCTCCAATGGCTGCATCCGCATGACCAACTGGAGCGCGACGGCGCTGTCGAAAGTCGTCGGCCCGGGTACGCCGGTGACGATGCGCCATTAGTCCGCCTGCTTGGCGAGGCCGGGACGCCAACGGCGCAAAACTGGGGTCAGCAACGCAGGGGTAAAAGTCGACTTTGTTCTGCATCTGTTGATGGCTTCCTCGGTCGCCGATCTTCTGTGGCCCCGCGGTTCGCCTTAGCTGCGCCGCGATCGCCAGCCTGAAGCGATCCTAAAAAAAGGTTCTTCACCCGGAAAAAGACGGGGCAAGTTCAATTTCCTTGGCTCTGGGCGCACGCGGCGTGACTGCCAACTCGCGCTCGGCGAGTGCTTTGATCTGCAACCGGAAGCGTTCGCTTCCGTCTTTTGCTGCCGGGTCGCCTGGCACAACGCGTCTGCGTCGCTGTCAGGCAAGACGTGGTCGAAGACGACAAAAGGGGGCCACCGTGTGGGTGATGATCAGCACGTCGCCCTCAGGGACGCAGGTCAGCTGCGCCTCGGCGCCGTCCACCGCGACCACGCAACGGTTGCCGACATGCTCGATCGCGACCGACGGCGCCGGCGCGGATGTCTCGATGATGCGTGTCTCGCCGGGGTGG
>JBBRWW010000194.1:0-4410 GCA_038248955.1 Lysobacterales bacterium | reverse complement strand
GGTGCCCAGCCAAGGTCGCCAGGGACCGACACCATGTTCCGCGTGCGAGTCCCGTCGAGACTCGCGGCCCGTGATCGCCGCCAGGCGGGCCGGAGGGACTGTTCGCTTGCCGCGCAGGTGAAGCCTGCTGCAGCGCGCACCCAATGCAGTTGTTCGGCGCCCCTATTTGGGTGGCGGAGGTAGCGGCCGCGCCTTGGGCGCATTGGCATCTACCCAGGCGCGCCGCTGTTCAGGCGTCATCTGCTGCCACTGCTGCTTTAGCGCGGTGCGCTGCTCCGGCGCCAGGCTGCGCATGCGCTGGAACAGCGCACGCATCTGGTTGCGCTGCTCTGGATTCATATGCTCCCAACGCCCCATGCCGTGGCGCGCCTCCTGGCGTTGTTCCGCTGTCATCTGCTGCCAGCGCCGGGCGTGCTGCAGCATGCGCGCGCGTTGCTCGGGCTCTGCGTTCCAGCGCCCACGCATCGGCGCGATCAATTGTTCGCGTTGTGCCGTGCTGAGCTGCTCCCAGGCGGGTAGCGGCGCGGCAGGTGGGTCGGACGCGTACCCTGGGGCGGCCAAGAAGGCGGCCAGCAGGGCCAGCGCCGCGACGCGAAACGAAGCAATGGGTCGGATCGTGCGCATGTTCATCGCTCCCAGCTAGCGGACAGGCTGTCATCGTTGGACGCCAGCCAGAGGTAGAGATCGGGATTTTCATCGAGGGTCGCCACGGCGCCGTAGTCGGTTGCGTCGATGGCGGCGGTCCTTGTCGGCTCGCTGGCGTTGGAACGCGGTTGGCGCCACTGCTGCAGGCCGATCGCCAGCGCAAATACGACCACGAATCCCGTTGCGAGAATCCAGCGCAAGCCCTTGGTCGGCGCGCGATTGACTGCGGTTGTACGTGCGGCTCGAAGGCGGGCGCGGGTGCGGGGCGACACCTGCGTCAATGCGCGAGCATGCAGGTCGCGCATCGCGAGGTCGAAAGCGGCGTCGTGGCCGGTTGGGCCGCGGTTGTCTTGATGGTTCATCGCCATGCCTCCAGTTGCCGCTGCAGCGCTTCGCGGGCGCGCGAAAGATGGGTCTTTACCGAGCCTTCGCTGCAACCCATCGCCTGTGCGGTCGTGGCCACGTCGAGCTCCTCCAGGATGCGCAGGGTGAATGCCTCGCGCTGCCGTCGCGGCAGCGTCCGCAAGGCGTCGGCCAGGCGTGCATACGCCTCGCGGCCGTCGTGCGTGCGGGATGGATCCGGGCTCTCGTCGGCCCAGTCGATCGCAGGGCTGTCGTCCTCGAAGCCGCTTGCGCTGGAACGGGCGAAGACGGGTTTCAGCCACCGCAAACGGAACGTGCGGCGCCGCTGCGTGTCGACGATGCGGCTGCGCAGGATCCGCCAGAACAACGGCGTCCATTCGGCGGCGGGCCGATCGCAGTAAGCGAGCATCTTCATCATCGCGTCCTGCACCGCGTCGAGGGCATCGTCGCGCTGCCGCAAGCCCAGTTCGGCGAATCGGAACGCGCGCGTGCCGAGGCTGGCCAGGAAGTGCTCCAGCGACGCCCATTCCACGCTCGCCGGCACGGACGGGGCATCGTCGCGGGCCACGACCGCAGGCGGGGATTGGCGGTCATCGTCGACATGGCGGTTCACGGGATCGAGCATACGGCGGCGACCGGCCTAGCGCCGGCGGTCCCGGTGGCGGAAGGAATGTCGGGTCGGCGTCGTCGCTGCGGGGTTCATGGGTGTATCCCTTTTTGGGTGCCAGGGCAGCACTCGGCATTGTTGATGGGAAAACGACCACGGGCCGCGTCCGTTGACACGGATGAAAGCCCGAACATCGCGCGGGCCGCGCCGTCCATTCATGGACGGTTATGATGCGACAGCGATCGCATGGGGAAGGGACGATGGGTGACTCGATGGTGGCGCTGTACATCTTCATGCTGGCGGCGATCGCGGGACACGTGATCATTTCGCGGGTGCCGGTGATCCTGCACACACCGCTGATGTCGGGATCCAACTTCATCCACGGCATCGTGCTGATTGGCGCCATGGTCGTGCTGGGCCACGCCGACACCACGCTGGAGAAGGTGATCGGCTTCGTCGCGGTGCTGCTGGGCGCGGGCAACGCCGCCGGGGGCTACGTGGTGACCGAACGGATGCTCGACATGTTCAAGTCATCCCGCAAGCCCGGAGCCAAGCCGTGAGCCTGCCGGCGATGGTTGCCGCCGCGAGCTATTTCGTCGCCGCGACGCTGTTCCTGCTGGGCCTGCAGCGGATGGCGACCCCGGTCAGCGCCCGCAGTGGCATCCGCTGGGCCGGCGCCGGCATGGTGATCGCGACCGCGGCCACCTTCCTGCTGCCGGGCTTGGGCAATATCGGCCTGATCCTGGTCGCGCTCGTGATCGGCACGGTTCTGGCCTGGGTGTCGGGCAAGAAGGTCGCCATCACCGACATGCCGCAGATGGTCGCGCTGTACAACGGCATGGGCGGTGGCTCGGCGGCGGCGATCGGCGCGGTCGAGTTGCTGCGGTATTCGGCCCAAGGGCGCGCGCCGTCGACGATGACGCTGGTGCTGGCGGTGCTCGGGTCGGCGATCGGCGCGGTGTCGCTGGCCGGTTCGATCATCGCCTGGGCCAAGCTCGACGGACGCCTGGACCGGCGCGTGGTGTTCCCCGGCCAGCAGGCGTTCAACCTGGCGATTGCGGTGGCGGTGGTGGTGCTGGGGGCGATGGTCGTCAACGGCCTGCAGGCCCCGCACATCATTGCGTTCTTCGTGCTGGCGCTGGCGCTGGGCATCCTGATGACGCTGCCGATCGGCGGCGCCGACATGCCGGTGGTGATCTCGCTGTTCAATGCGCTGACCGGCCTGGCGGTGGCGTTCGAGGGCTACGTGCTCGGCAACGAGGCGCTCATCATCGCTGGCACCATGGTCGGCGCGGCCGGCATGTTGCTGACCCGATTGATGGCCAAGGCGATGAACCGGCCGATCCACGGCGTGCTGTTCTCCAGTTTTGGCGGCGGAGGCGAGCAGGCGGAAATCAGCGGCAGCCAGAAGCCCATCGAGGCCGGCGACGTCGCCGCGATGATGGCCTATGCCGAGCGCGTGGTGATCGTGCCCGGCTACGGTCTGGCGGTGGCGCAGGCGCAGCACAAGGTCTGGGAGCTGAGCCAGAAGCTGATCGACCGCGGGGTCAAGGTGAAGTTCGCGATCCATCCCGTCGCCGGCCGCATGCCAGGACACATGAACGTGCTGCTGGCCGAGGCAGGCGTGCCGTACGACCTGATCGTCGACATGGACGACATCAACCCCGAGTTTCCGAACACGGACGTGGCGCTGGTGATCGGCGCCAACGACGTGGTCAATCCGGTCGCCAGGACCGACCCGGCCAGCCCGATCTACGGCATGCCGATCCTCGACGTGGTCAACGCCAAAAACGCGGTCGTGATCAAGCGCGGCAAGGGCACGGGGTTCGCGGGCATCGAGAATGCGCTGTTCTATGCCGACAACACCCGGATGCTGTACGGCGACGCCGCCGAGGTGGTCGGCGCGCTGATCAGCGAACTCAAGGCCCTGGACGGCGGGCACTGACCGGGCCAGGCGCGGGCACAGGCTCTGCGAACCTTCGACGGCGGCAACCCCTGCGGGGTAAGTGGGGTCCGACCGTCGTTACGCGGCAGCCACTTCGGCCCGGTTGCGCTGGATCAGCGCGTCGCCAACGCCGCCACGACCAGCGCCACGCCCAGCCAGAGGGCATCGCCCACCCCATTGGCCAGTTGCGCCAGCGTCCAGGCGTGGTGCATGCCCAGCTTGGTCGCCGACTCCCATGGCGCCAGTCCGAGCACGGCGCCCAGGTGTCCTGACGTAATGCCCCAATTGGCGACGAGGATCGTCGTCGCCGTGGCTGCCACCCCCAGGATGGCCCGACCCGGCCCGGCGGGCCAGCGTCCCAGGCGCAGCAACAGGGCGACGTCCAGCGCGCCCAATATCGCCATCCAGCTGCTCTGGGCATTGCTGTACAGGCCCACGATCACCCAGACGGCGGCAAAGCCTGCCGTGCCAAGCAGCAGCAACAGCCAAGAGAGCCAGTTGGGTTGTCCCGGAAGCAACACAGTGCGGGTCATGGGGCGGCGCGCTCGGCTTCGGGGTACGGGGCCGCACAGCATAGCGGCCTGGCGGGACTTGTACGTCTGGCCGGGCCTGCATGCTGGAATGCGTCCCCCGCCAGGTCAGGCCGTGTCCGGTGACGTGGCCCGGATCATGGGGGACGGTTGGCGCAGCCGGTACAATGACGGTGTGTCGTGCCGCGATCCGGCATCCCGATCCTTTCATTCCAGTCCTTCGGCGCCGATTTCCCGCATGTATTCCCGTAGCAGTGAACCCGTCCGTTTCGAGCGCGATTGCGCCGCCGTCCTCGTTCCCCAGGGCGACGTGGTCAGCC
>JBBRWW010000193.1:0-4425 GCA_038248955.1 Lysobacterales bacterium | reverse complement strand
GTCCGACGTGCTGACCCTGACCGGCGACTACGGCTCGCTGCCGCCGCTGCCGGCGGTGGGCGGCAACGAGGGCGTCGGGCGGGTGGTCGAGGTTGCCGCCGGGGTGGCGGGATTGAAGGTTGGGCAGCGGGTGCTGCTGCCGATCGGCAGTGGTACCTGGGCGACCCATCTGGTCGCGGCGGCGACTACGTTGATGCCGCTGCCCGACGGCGCCGACCCGCAGCAGCTGGCGATGCTGACCGTGAACCCACCGACCGCGCGGCTGCTGCTGTCGGAATTCGTCGAGCTCAAGGCCGGCGACTGGGTGATCCAGAACGCGGCCAATTCCGCGGTCGGCGGCTACCTGGTGCAACTGGCGAAGGCGCGCGGCATCCGCACCGTCAATGTCGTGCGGCGCGCGTCGGTGCAGGCGTCGGTACTGGCGCTGGGCGCGGACGTGGTGCTGGTCGATGGCGATGACCTCCCGGCGCGCGTGCGCGAAGCCACCGCGGGCGCGAACATCGCACTCGCGGTCGATGCGGTGGGCGGCCCGGCGACCGAACGCCTGGCGCAGTCGCTCGCCCCCGGCGGCACCGTGGTCACCTACGGTGCGATGAGCGGCGAGCCGTGCACCTTGTCGCCGGCGTCGCTGATCTTCCGCGGCATCACCCTGCGCGGTTTCTGGCTCGCCCGCTGGTTCAGGACGACCGACGCAAAGACGCGCGCGGCGGTGTTCGGGGAACTGGTCGCTCTGATCGCGTCCGGACATCTGCGCGCGCGCGTGCAGGCCACCTACGGCCTCGACGCGATCAAGGACGCGGTGGCCGCGGCCGCGTCAGGCGAGCGCGACGGCAAGATCCTGGTGCTGCCGAATTCCTGATCGGGTCGGCCTGCGCCGGGCGCGCACGGCGATCGGGCGGCCTTGCTCGAACTGGCCGCGCTTAAGGCGAGGAGGCGCCGCGCCGGCTTCAAGCCGGTGTTGGTTCGTCGTCCTGCACCCACGGCACCACGACGCCGAAGGTCGATCCGCTGCCCGGTTGCGATGTGACGGTCAATTCGCAGCCGGAGACATCGGCGGTGCGCTTGGCGATCGACAGGCCCAGGCCAAGCCCGTCACTGCCGGGATCGGCCTGCCGGAACTCTTCGAAGATGCGGCCCAGCAGGTTGGCAGGGATGCCGATGCCCGTGTCGATCACCTCCACATGCAGGTGGGATCCGCGTTCCTGGCACCGCACCCGCACGCTGCCGCGTTGGGTGTACTTGATGGCGTTGCCCACCAGGTTGTCGAGCACGGTCTGCAGCATCCCGGCATTGCCGCGTATCCGCAGTGGGCTGTCCTCAACCTCGAACTGCAGGCCCTTGCGCGTGGCGCTGTAACGCCAGGTGTCACGCAGGCGGTCAAGCACGTCGCCGATCGGAAGGGTCGTCAGGACCGCGCCGTCGATGTCGGCGTCGTCGCGCGATGCTTCCGCCAGCCGCGTGAGGTCGTCGCCGAGCGACTGCGCGGCGACCGCGGCCAGGGCAAGCTGCTCGCGGTCGTCGTCGGTGGTGACGGTCCCCCGCAATTGGTCGATCACCATCGTCACGACGCTGAGCGGCTGCCGCAGGTCATGGCCGGCCACGGCCATCAACCGGCTGCGGTAGCGTCGGCCGCGCTCGGCCTGCATCAAGGCGCGACGCAGTTCCAGCTGCGCCATCGTCTGCCGGGCCAGCGCGCGCAGCACGCCGCGCTGTTCGTCGCTGAGCACCCGCGGCTGGGTGTCGAGCACGCATACCGTGCCCAGCGCGTGGCCGGCGGAGGTCTTGAGCAGCGCGCCGGCGTAGAAGCGCAGGTGCGGCGCACCGGTCACCAGCGGATTGCAGTTGAAGCGGTCATCGAGGGTGGTGTCGGGGATTTCCATGAAGTCGAACTGCAGGATCGCGTGCGCGCAGATCGAGGTCTCAAGCGGGGTCTCGCGCGCGCCCAGGCCGATTTCCGACTTGAACCACTGGCGGTGCTCGTCGATCAGGTTGACCACCGAGATCGGCGTCTTGCAGACGTGGGCCGCGATGCGGGTGATGTCTTCGAACGCGCCTTCGATGGGGGTATCGAGGATGTCGTACGACCTCAACGTGGCCAGGCGTATCGACTGCGACGGCGGCACGGCTGCCGCGAGGCCAGCAGCGCTGGGCGCAGGGGAGGGTTGTCGAGCCATGAAGTTTCTCCGCGGCGAGCCTTGGCCGGCAGTCTATCGCCGCGGCGGGATGTGGGTGCGCGCTCGCCCAGCGCCGTTCAGCGGCGACGCCGGCACTGTTACGCTTGTCCTTCATCCACCGGGGAAGGCGGCAATGGTCACTGAGGGCATGACGATCGAGATCCAGATGCTGGCGTGGGCGACCGCGCTGGGATTGGTGCAACTGTTGTTGGCGGTCACGCTGGTGACCCAGCGCCGCGGGCTGAAGTGGAACACCGGCGCACGCGATGCCGAGCAGGCGCCCTTGACCGGGGTCACGGCGCGGGTGGACCGGGCCTTGAAAAACTTCCTCGAGACGTTTCCGTTCTTCGCCGCCGCGGTGCTGGCGGTGGTGGTGGCGGGGCGCACCAATGCCGACACCGCGATGGGCGTGCAGCTATATTTCTGGGCGCGCGTGCTCTATGTGCCGCTGTATGCCGCGGGCGTGCCCTACCTGCGCACGGTGGTGTGGGCGGTGTCGCTGTGGGGGCTGGTCAAGGTGCTGCTGGCGCTGGTCTGAGGCGGCCACCGGGCACCGGCCTGGGTCCGGTCCGGGCGCACCCGGGCGGATGGACCGCCGCGTACCTGACCGACCAGGCAGTGAACGCGTGATACCGCGGGCGTGGGCTGTGATCGACATCGCAGACTGATGCGCCGGGCTGGCGTTTCATGGCACCCGTAGCCGGGGTCCTGTCATGAGTTCAGTCAAAACCATCCACAAAGACCGGGTCGAAAGCCTGCTTCGGGGCATGCTCGCGCTGGCGCTGCTGGCCGGGGTGGCCTGGGCGCTGACCGACGGCGGTGCCAGCGTTCCGTTCGATTTCGTTCGGCTGCGCGGCTAGGCGCGCGTCGCGTGAACCGCCGCAGCTCAGGGGGAGGGGTCTCCCGTTCTGCGGCCCGGCTCACGCGGGCGGCAAGGGCGGCGCTGTCCCCACCGCACATAGCGAGCGCTTGCGCGCCGGCGTCAGTTGCTTGATCGCGTACTCCGCGCGCAGCGCCGCGCCACGATCCGGATACTCGAAGCGCGCCAAAAGCCGCGCTGGTGGACGCGACCGCGTATAGCGCGCGCCCTTGCCGGCGGCGTGCTGGGCATAGCGCCGGTCCACGTCGACCGCAATGCCGGTGTAGACGCTGCCATCGACACATTCGATCAGATAGACGTGCCAGGTAGCCATGGCCGCAGCTTAACGGCGCCGGGGCGAGCCGTGCAGCGTTGACGTTATTGACGAGACATTAACGGCAGCCGGCGCGCCGGTCATGCGGCGTTGGCGCGCGGCTAACGCGCTGGTTTCTAGTCTGTGATGACCGGCGCAGTGCGCCAAAGCCGAGAGGCCGACGCCATGACACGTAAAACGACAGACAAGTCCGGAGCGGCTGATGCGCATCCCCCGCAGGGCACGGAGCTTTACCACGACATGCCGTCGGTGACGCCGCGGCAATGGGGCACGCCAGACGCGGCCGACGACTCGTTCGGGCAGCCGGGGCTGGGCGGCCCCGCCGCCGCCGCGCACGACCCGGTGGGTGCCGCCGGGAAGGGCAGCACCGGTCAGGACGAGTTCGCCGAAGGCCAGGGCCGGCATGCGCAAAGCGGGCATGGCCGGGGTGGCAGCGCCGGTGCGCACGGCCGTGATGGCGCCAACGTGTCCCGCGGCACCGGCGCGGGTGGGAATGCAAAGGACGCCGCGTCGGGGCGCGACGAGGCCACGCGGCCCGACGACAGCCTCCGCGACGACATCATCGACCGGATGACCCGCGACAACGAGCTCGACGCCAGCCAGATCCTGGTGATGGTCGAAGGCGGATTGGTCACGCTGACCGGCGAAGTGCCAGAGCAATCGATGAAGCAGCGCGCCCAGCACACGGTCGAGGAAGCCAGCGGCGCGCGCGGCATCGTCAACCGGATCACCTTCGATGACGGCAGTGCGTCATTCGGTCCGCTGGGGGAGGCCGTGCGCAGCGGCAACGATCAGCAGGGCAGCGGGTTTTCGAGTTCGGCGAGGATCCCGGGTCGGGATTGACGGCTCCAGGCAGGAGCAAATCCCGCTTGTCCCCCCCCCTTTCCCAAGGGGGGCAGCCGTATACAGGCCAATCAACCTGCCGCGATCACGTCGATCCGGTGCTCGCCCAACTGCACCGTCTGGCCCACGCGGATCTTGCAGGTCTTGCGCAGCTCCACCGCACCATCGACCGACACCGCGCCGCTGGCGACGATCGCCTTGCCGGCGCCACCGCT
>JBBRWW010000192.1:0-4426 GCA_038248955.1 Lysobacterales bacterium | reverse complement strand
CAGCCCTTCGCGGCACAGCCGCTTCGGGCGCTCGCCGGCGCACAAGGCGTTGGGTTGTCGGCTCGTCCAGCCCTTCGCGGCACAGCCGCTTCGGGCGCTCGCCGGCGCACAAGGCGTTGCCTTGTAAGCGCGCCGGCTCGCCCCCAGCTACAATGCGCGTTGCCATAAAGGGCGCTTGGCGCCCTTTTCTATTGGCGGAAACGGTTGAAAGCCCGTGACCACCGCCTCCACGATTCCCATTCCGGTATCGAAATGCTCAACAGCTTGCTTACCCGTGTTTTTGGCAGCCGCAATGAGCGCCTGCTCCGCCAACTGCAGACCTCCGTCGTCAAGATCAACGCCCTCGAGGCGGAACTGACCAAGTTGTCCGATGTCGAGCTGCAGGCGCGGACGCCCGCGCTGCAGAAGCGCATCGCCGACGGCACCGCGATCGACAAGTTGTTACCGGAGGCGTTTGCGGTGTGTCGCGAGGCGTCGCGGCGCGTGCTGGGCATGCGCCATTACGACGTGCAGCTGATCGGCGGCATGGTGCTGCACCTGGGCAAGATCGCCGAGATGCGCACCGGCGAGGGCAAGACCCTGGTCGCGACGCTACCGGTGTACCTCAACGCGCTCGAAGGCAAGGGCGTGCACGTGATCACCGTCAACGACTACCTGGCGCGCCGCGACGCGGCGTGGATGGGCAAGGTTTACAGCTGGCTGGGCCTGTCCGTCGGCGTGGTGTATCCGGGCATGCCGCACAGCGACAAGGCCGCCGCGTACGCATGCGACATCACCTATGGCACCAACAACGAGTTCGGCTTCGACTACCTGCGCGACAACATGGCGCTGTCGAAGGAGGACCGCTTCCAGCGCAGCCTGCATTACGCGATCGTCGACGAGGTCGACTCGATCCTGATCGACGAGGCGCGCACACCGCTGATCATCTCCGGTCCGTCGGATGACTCGCCGGACCTGTACATCAAGGTCAACCGCCTCGTCCCGCAGCTGACCCGCCAGGAAACCGAGGAAGGCGAGGGCGACTACTTCGTCGACGAGAAGGGCAAGCAGGTCCACCTGTCGGAAGACGGTCAGGAGCATGCCGAAGAGCTGCTGCGCGCCGCCGGCATCCTGGAGGGCGAGGACGACACCCTGTACGGCGCCCAGAACCTCGGCGTCGTGCACCACCTCAATGCCGCGATGCGCGCGCATGCGATCTACCAGCGCGACGTCGACTACATCGTCCGCGATGGCGAAGTGGTGATCGTCGACGAATTCACCGGCCGCACCCTGACCGGTCGGCGCTGGTCCGATGGCCTGCACCAGGCGGTCGAGGCCAAGGAAGGCGTCCCGGTGCAGCGCGAGAACCAGACGCTGGCCAGCATCACCTTCCAGAACCTGTTCCGCATGTACAAGAAGCTGTCCGGCATGACCGGCACGGCCGACACCGAGGCGTTCGAGTTCCAGAGCATCTACGGCCTGGAAGTGGTGGTGATCCCGCCCAACAAGCCGACGGTGCGCCAGGACAGCCCCGACCACGTGTTCCTCAACCGCCCCGGCAAGTACCGTGCGGTTGTCAATGAGATCAAGGCCGCGCATGCGCGCCAGCAACCGGTGCTGGTCGGCACCACGTCGATCGAGGTCTCGGAGATGCTCAGCGAGCAGCTCAACGAGGCCGGGATTGCGCACGAGGTGCTCAACGCCAAGCAGCACGAGCGCGAGGCGACCATCATTGCCCAGGCCGGCCGGCCGGGCGCGATCACCATCGCCACCAACATGGCCGGGCGCGGCACCGACATCGTGCTCGGCGGCTCGCTGGAGGCGGAACTGGCCGACCTCGAGGCCGAGGCCGGCGCCGAGGTCGACGAGGTCACCCAGGCGCGCCTGAAGGCCGAGTGGCAGGCCCGCCACGATGACGTCAAGGCCGCGGGCGGCCTGCACATCGTCGGCACCGAGCGCCACGAGTCGCGCCGCATCGACAACCAGTTGCGCGGCCGCGCCGGCCGTCAGGGCGACCCGGGTTCGTCGCGCTTCTACCTGTCGCTCGAAGACAACCTGATGCGCATCTTCGCGGCCGACTGGGTGCAGAAGATCATGGCCCGCATGGGCCTGAAGGAAGACGACATCATCGAAAGCCCGCTGGTGACCAAGCAGATCGCCAACGCGCAGCGCAAGGTCGAGGCGCACAACTTCGACATCCGCAAGAACCTGCTCGACTTCGACGACGTCAACAACGACCAGCGCAAGGTGATCTACGGCCAGCGCAACGACTTGCTCGAGGCCGAAAGCGTGCGCGACAACATCGAGGGAATCCGCGACGACGTGGTGGCCGATATCGTCGCCCGCCACGTGCCCGTGAACTCGGTCGACGCGCAGTGGGACCTGCCCGCGCTGGAAGCGGTGATCGCCGAGGAGTTCGACGTGCAGGTGCCGCTGGTGGCGTTCGCCGCCCAGCACGACGAGCTCGATGCCGAGGGCGTCGCGGCGCGCGTGCAGGAGCGCGTCAACGCGTACTTCACCGATCGCGAGGCACAGCTCGGGCCGGAGACGATGCGCATGCTCGAGAAGCACATCATGCTCAACGTCCTCGACCAGAACTGGAAGGAGCACCTGGCGCGCATGGATTACCTGCGCCAGGGCATCCACCTGCGCGGCTACGCGCAGAAGCAGCCGAAGCAGGAGTACAAGAAGGAAGCGTTCGAGCTGTTCTCGGAGATGCTCGACAAGGTCAAGCGCGAAGTCGTGACGATGCTGGCGCGGGTGAGGATCCGCGACGAGGAGGAAGTCGCGGCCTTGGAGGCGGCCGAGCGCGCACAGGCGCAGGCACAGGCCCAGCAGCTGCAGTTCCGCCACCCCGACGTGGGCGGCCTGGGTGCCGGCGAGGCGGCAGCCGACCTCGCGGCGCCGGGTGCCGGGTTTGTGCAGGCGGCGCGATCGCTGCCCAACGATGTCGGCCGCAATGATCCCTGCCCGTGCGGTAGTGGCAAGAAATTCAAGCATTGCCATGGACAGCTGGCCTAGGGATCGGCCGCCCGCGGTAGCGACGCATGGTTGATCGGGCCATCGTTGAAGTGGTCGCAGGGGTGATCCGCGATGCCCGCGGCCGGGTGCTGCTGACCCGCCGCACCGAAGGCCGGGACCTTGCCGGCCTGTGGGAATTCCCCGGCGGCAAGCGCGAGCCGGGAGAGTCGCCGGAGGCCGCGCTGATCCGCGAGTTGCGCGAGGAACTGGGCATCGACGTCGAGATCGGCGCCGCGCTCATCAACGTCCCGCAGGCCTACCCCGACAAGCGCCTGCAGCTCGACGTGCGGATGATCGAGCAGTGGCGCGGCCCCGTCCGCGGACTCGAAGGCCAGGCCCTGGCGTGGGTGCCGCCGCACAAACTGGCCAGCTACGCGATGCCACCGGCCGACCGGCCGGTGGTCGCCGCGTTGCGGCAGGCGGACCGGTACCTGGTCACGCCGGGGCCCGGCGATGACGAAGCCACGTGGCTGGCGGGCCTGCAGCGTGCGCTCGCGCAGGGCATCACCCGCGTGCAGTTGCGCGCCCCCGACGCCGATCCGATCCGCTGGCAGGCGCTCGCGCAGCGGGCGGCAATGAGCTGTCGTGTCGCCGGGGCGCAGGTGCTGCTCAACGCCGATATCGAGCTTGCGCGCCAACTGGGTGTCGGCGTGCACCTGCGGGCCGCGCAACTGCCGATGCTGCGGCAGCGTCCCTTGCCGCCGGAGCTGCCGGTCGCCGCGTCCTGCCATGACGCCCATGAACTTCGCGCGGCGCAGGCGCTGGGCTGCGATTTCGCCGTGGTCGGCTCGATCCATCCCACCGCCAGTCATCCGGGTGCCAGCACGCTGGGCTGGCGCGGATTCGCCGCGCTTCGCGAGGCGGTGTCGCTGCCGTTGTACGCGATCGGTGGCCTGGCCGGCGAGGACATCACGCAGGCGCGTCGCCACGGCGCACAGGGTATCGCCGCGATCCGCGGACTCTGGCGGTCAGGCTGAGCCGGCGAGCTGCAGATAGCGGCGGTGCAGCGCGGCCACGTGGCCGTCCAGCGCCTCAACTGAGTCGTCGTTGACGATCACGTCGTCGGCAATCGCCAGGCGCGCGCCGCGGCTGGCCTGCGCCGAGATCATGCGGTCGGCCAGCGCCGCGTCGATGCCGTCGCGCTGGACCAGGCGGGCACGCTGCAGTGCTGCGGGCACGTCGACCAGCAGGATCCTGTCCAGCCATGGGTAGGCGTCGCGACCGCCGCCTTCGGCGAGCAGGGGTATCGCGGCGACGGCATAGGGCGCGGGGGCGGCGGCGCAATCCGACCGCAGGCGGGCCCGCACGCGCGGATGGATGATCGATTCCAGTTGCCGGCGTGCATCGGCGTCGGCGAACACGCGCTGGCGCATCGCCCCGCGGTCGAGGCTGCCATCGGCGGCCAGCACGCGGGGCCCAAACGCCT
>JBBRWW010000191.1:0-4438 GCA_038248955.1 Lysobacterales bacterium | reverse complement strand
GCCAGCAACGCCGCATGCCGCGGCGGCTGCAGCGACCGGGCGACCACCGGTTCGACGCGGGCGTCGGCGACGACGGCCATGGGCCAGATGCGGCGGATCGCCATGCGCGCCAACCCCTTGTCGATCCGACCCGATGTCGGCATGGGAGCCCTGGACGGGACAGCAATGCATCGGCGGCGCGCCGGCCTCAAAAAAAAAACCGGCTTGCGCCGGGTACTTCACGAGACGGGTCCGGCGTCACGCCTCCGACTGAAAACCGCAAGGGAGTTGACCAGGCTCGCCAGTCGCGCTGACCGCAGCCGGCGACGAAGTTGCCCGCCACCGGCGGTTGAAGTTCCTGACCCCGAGCAAAGTTTGTTCAACTACGACCGACTTGCACTTCCAGGTTGAATCCGCCCCCATTGCGACTATTCACACACGCTGGCCAAGCACGCACGAACGCCATGAGTTGCCGTTTTTCGCTAACTCCTGGGCAGGCGAACGGTGAACACGGTGCCGTCGCTTGCGCCGGATTCCACGGAAATCTTTCCCCCATGCGCTTCCGTGATCTGGCGGGCGATGAACAGTCCCAGGCCAAGACTCGTCGACGGTGGGGCATTTTCCTCATCGTCCTGCGACAACCGCACCAGCGGATCAAAAATCCTCTTGAGCGACCTGGGTGTTAACACCGGGCCATGGTTGCACACCGTCACGATCACCGCCTGCGCTTCGCCCCGCGCAACCATCACCACCGGCCGGTCATCCGATCGGTACTGCGCGGCATTGTTCAGCAGATTGGTGAATACCTGCTGCATGTGGACGCTGTCGAATGCGGCGTTCAGATTTCCGGACGTTTCCAGCTCGAAAGGACACGCAGGGTGCCCGGCCCTCGCGTCGTCGAGCGCCGCGTCGCAGACAAGCTGCAGGTCCCCACGATTTTTCTTCACAGGAATGGTCACACCCAGCTGGGTACGCGAGTACTCCAGCAAGTCATTCACCATGGCGGTCATGGTGGCCGTGCTCCTTTTTACCCGCGCGCCCAGGGCGAGTGTCTGGTCGGGGCCTACGGTCGGAATCAGGAGGCAGTCTCCAGCCAACGCCAACGTGGCCAGCGGGCCTCGCAAGTCGTGCCCCAGGATCGCCAGGAACAGATCGCGCGTCTGGGAACTCTTCTCGGAAAAGGCCGCGGCAGACTCCGCGATGGCTTCGTCTATTGCCTCGTTGAAACGGAGCATGTCGTCCGAAGTCGCATCGGTGACTTTAGTAATCTGCTGCTGCCACAGGCGCAGAACCGTCGCTCTCAATGCGCGGTATTCGGACAGCAACTGATCGATCGAAAAACCATCCAGCTGGCGCAGCTCGCCATGCTTGGTCGCCGCGCTGTTACTGGCACCCGGCTTCGGCGCCAAGCCTTTTGATTTTTTTTCCCGCTGCTTCTCACTTTGCGCAGTCTCGATATCTTTGGCCGCTGCTTCCAATATCTGCCGTGCGTGGTCGAGCAAAGCCAGGTCCGACATGCCATCGGCCGCAGCGATTTGTTTTCTCGCGAACGCCTCCCATTCGGTGAGGATTTGGTCGGTGCGTTCGGTAATGAACTTCGATAATTTCACGACAACCTCGGCGGGACGATCTGGTGCAGCATCCAGGAAGGTGATTTGGCTTCGCGCGCTCAGCTCATTTCAACGTCGGCACCGCTGCCCTTGTAATCCTACTGAACGAACAAGCCCGTGAATTGCCCCGACTTCTGTCGACACTCAGATCGCTGCAAGAACTGAGCAGTTCCACGTCAATGGGAGAGGGTTCGCCGCTGTGACCATGTTGGCCGCCTATGGTGGATGACAAGTTCACAGTGATCGAACGAGCGCTCCTGGCCGAATGCACCAGCACAAGGATCTGGCGCAGGCGCGCTACTGGTTGGAGAAAGCTGCGGCGCAGGGCGTCAAGGAAGCCGCGGCGGATCTGGCGCAACTGTAGATTGGGGATGCGCGACCATTTGAACTTCCACTCCGGTGCGGGAAGCCGGTTGCCGAGTGGAGGGCGTCACCTAATGTCCGCTCCCGTGTGCGCCTGGCTCGGGCCGCTTCCAGTTCGTGGTCCAACCACTCCTGCAGCGGCGCGCGAGCATCGGGACGCTTGGTGGACCCAAGACCAAATTGGTACTCTGCCCCCTGTTCTTGACTTCGAGGGCGGCGTGCTGGCCCGCGACGCGCGCATCGCGATCCAGCTCGCGCACCGGATGATGGCGGTGGTGGTGTCGAGTACCTCGGGTGGCTGGCGCTGCACCTTGCCAACGCGGCTTTTCCTCTCCCCACCAGCACTGTCCTGAAGCCGGCGTCCACCAGTTGACTGATTTACGACATCTGGAGACCGCAATGAAGCCACTGCATCCCATCCTGGTCCACTTCCCGATCGCGCTCCTGTCGTTATCCGTGGCCGATCTGATCGGATCGGTGGCTGACGTCATCTCGTTGCGAAATACCGGCTGGTGGGCCTTGTGCGCAGCCGCGCTCGGCGGCCTCGCGGCTGCAGCCGCTGGCCTCTACGACATGCGCCGTGCCACCTTGAGCGAGGACATCCACCATCGTGTGCACCGGCACATGCGGGTGGGAATCGTACTGGTGAGCGCGATTGCCGCCCTGACCCTCTGGCGCTGGACGCTGTACTCAAGCGGCGGTGACCTGCCGGCCCTCTACCTCGGGCTTGCCGTCCTGACCTTGGGATTGGGCGCCTTCCAAGGCTGGCTGGGTGGCGAACTGGTCTATTCGGACGGGGTATTCGTCCGCGAAGGCAAGGGCACCACACCTGCGAGCAAGGACGGCGGGGAATCCAGCCATGGCGGCCACGATCATTGAACAGCGGCCGTGCGGAAACGGGGTAGAACCCGTCTTGGTGTTTGATCCGCTGGGCACACCACGTTCGACGACGCCAGCGTGCAAACCGGCCATGCCGCGCCGCACGGCTTCGACATCCGTCGCAGGGTCCAGGTCATGGGCATGGAACTGGCCGAAACCATCCAGGCGCCCCGCCCCGCCGGCGCCGCCTGGGGCACGGTGAACGTCCTGCTCCATTACTTACAGATGGCGATCGACCACCGGTTCGCTACGCAGGTTCCACAGACGCTGCAGATGGATTTGTAGAACCGCCCTCCCGCGCATGGCTTTGCGCGGGCGCGGTGCGAAGCGGCGGCGCATCTGATGGATCAGGGCGCGCCACGCGCTGATGTCTCCGGACGCGGGCGGCGATGGCCCACTTGGTTGGTCAACGCACCGGCCAACGCACCGGCCAACCCGCACCCGCACAACGCGAAGCAACGTGACGCCGAACCGCTTCCGAAGGCATGCGTCGCGGGCTCAAGGTGTATCTTGAAGGCGCTTGAGGGCTTTGGACGTCCTATCCTTTGGATTTCCCATCCTTCCGCATTTCAAGCTCGTAACCATGGCGCGGCGCTCCCTGACAGGGTCCGCGCCCTGACTGCTGAAGCACCCGGGGAAAGCCGAAGATGACACGCACCGCCGCGCTGCTGGGGGCCTCGCTGCTGGCCCTCGCCTCTACCGCCTTCGCCCAGGCTCCCGCGCCGGCGGAAATCGCCATCCCGCCGCTGCAATATACCCATCGCGAACTGGCCAATGGGCTGGACGTCTATGCGATGCCGGACCGCAGCGCGGGCACGGTGACGGTGACCCTGTGGTACGACGTCGGCGGCAAGGACGATCCGCAGGGACGGTCGGGTTTCGCCCATCTGTTCGAGCACATCCTCAGCCGCAAGACGGTCAACATCGCCTACGGCGGCATTTCGACCATGGTCGAGGACGCGGGCGGAAGCCGCAACGCCTCCACCGGCCAGGACTTCACCAACTACTACGAGACGGTGCCGCCGCAATATCTGGAGACCATGCTGTGGACCCATGCCGAGCGCATGGCCCGGCCGGTGGTCGACCAGCAGGTGTTCGATGCCGAACGCTCCATCGTGAAAGAGGAACTGCGCCAGCGCGTCTATGCCCCGCCCTACGGCCGGTTGCAGCGCTTCGTCATCGGCGACAACGCCTATGACGCCCACATCTATCGCCGCAGCGTGATCGGTTCGATCGAGGAGCTGGACTCGGCCCGGATCGAGGACGCGCGCGCGTTCCACGAGGCCTATTACCGCCCGGCCACGGCGACCATGATCGTCGCGGGCAATTTCGATCCGGCGCAGCTGGACCGCTGGGTCGACCAGTATTTCGCGGCCATTCCCAATCCGGATCGTCCGGTGCCGGTGTTCAAGCGCCCCGTGTCGCCGCCGCGGACCTCGCCGCGCTCGGTCGTGGCCTATGCGCCGAACGTGCCCCTGCCGGCCATCGCCGCGATCTTCCCGGGCGTGGCCGCGTCCCATCCGGACAGCGCCGCGCTGGACGTCATGACCGGCATCATGTCCAGCGGCGAGAGTTCGCGGCTGTATCAGTCGCTGGTCTATGACAAG
>JBBRWW010000190.1:0-4502 GCA_038248955.1 Lysobacterales bacterium | reverse complement strand
TCGACGATCCGGTCGATGTCCTCCGCGACCGCGGGGGCAAATTCGATGCGCGTCACGCGCGGCGGGGCAGCTTGCTGGGCGCCGGGGGGGCCGCGGGCTGGCCGGCAATCCGCTGCAACAGGTAGCTGCGCATGGCATCCCAGCCAATGGTCTGGCCGGACGAGGCGATGTCGGCATGACGATGGTCGGCGAGGTCGTGGAATTCATCACGCCGATCGAGTTGCTCGGTCTTCTCGGCGATGGCTTCCAGAATCAGGTTGTGCGACGTCGTGCCGGCACGCGCGGCCGCGCGCGCGACGCGCGCCTTGAGGTCCTCGGGCAGGCGGATGGTGGTGGTCGACATGGTGAACTCCGGAATAGTGTGGGCAATGTAGCACAAATGTGTTACAGGCCTTTTTGCGGGCGACCAACACCAATCCTGCACACCCACGTGGTCAGTCGATCCCGAGCTTCTTCAGCTTGTAGCGCAGCGCGCGGAAGGTGATGCCCAGCGACGCGGCGGTGCGGGTCTTGTTGTAGCGGTTTTCCTGCAGCGCGTGGTTGATCGCGGCGCGCTCGATCTCCTCGATGTACGAGGGCAGGGCGCTGGTGGCGGTCTCGCGTGGGTCCAGGGTGCGCGGGTCGACGCCGGCCGCCGCGGTGGACGCGGCGCCGGGTGACGCTGCGGCGGTTTTGGGCAGACGCAGGTCGTCAGTGTCGATGCAGTCGCCTTCGGCCATGGCCATCGCGCGTTCCAGGATGTTCTCCAGCTCGCGTACGTTGCCGGGAAACGGGTACGCGCCGAGCGCGGCGATGGCGTCGTCGCCCAGCTTGGGCACGGCGCGGTCCTGGGCGCTCGACAGCCGCGACAGGATGTTGGTGCACAGGCCGGGCAGGTCCTCGAGGCGCTCGCGCAGTGGCGGCACGCGCAGTTCGATGACGTTGATGCGGTAATACAGGTCGTGGCGGAAGCGGCCTTCCTCGACCAGCGCGGCCAGGTCCTTGTGGGTGGCCGACAGGATGCGCACGTCGACGATCACCTCGGCGTTGGCGCCGACCGGGCGGATCGATTTTTCCTGGATCGCGCGCAGCAGCTTGACCTGCATCGGCAGCGGCAGTTCGGCGACCTCGTCGAGGAACAGGGTGCCGCCATCGGCGGCCTGGAACAGCCCCGGCTTGTCGGCGTGCGCGCCGGTGAAGCTGCCCTTCTTGTGGCCGAAGAACTCGCTTTCCATCAGCTCGCTGGGGATCGCGCCGCAGTTGACCGGCACGAACGGCCCGGCGGCGCGGCCGCTTTCGGCGTGGATTGTGCGGGCCACCAGTTCCTTGCCGACGCCGGATTCGCCGGCGATGTACACCGGCGCCTGGCTGCGCGCGACCTTGCCGATGGTGTGGCGCAGCGCGACGATCGGCGCGGACTCGCCGTACAGGCGCAGGGCGAGGGCATCGGCCGGCGCGCGCTGGGTGTCGTGCAGCTCCAGCGCGTGGCGGACGAGGTCGCGCAGCACCGCCAGGTCAACGGGCTTGGCGACGAAGTCGAACGCCCCGGCCTTGAGCGCCTCGACCGCGGCTTCGACGTTGCCGAACGCGGTGATCATCGCCACCGGGGTGGCCGGGTAGTTCTGGTTGATCTCGGCGATGACCTCCAGGCCGGAGCCGTCGGGCAGCCGCATGTCGGTCAGGCACAGGTCGTAGCGGTTGCTGGCCAGTTGCGCGCGGGCGTCGCTGACGCACGAGGCGGTGTCGCAACGCAGGCCCATGCGGCCCAGGGTCATGACCAGCAATTCACGGATGTCGCGCTCGTCGTCGACGATCAGGGCGCTACGGGATTCGGACATTCAGTTCTCCGCAAGTCGACAGGTACTCCGACAGCAAGGGCCGATGGTTCGGCCCGCCCGGACGTGACGCGTAGGGTCATCTTACGACCAAGTTCATATAACGCGCGATCCCTTCACTTCCGCCAGCCGGATCCGGAAGCAGCCGCCGCCGGCCGGCATCGGGATGTACTCGAGCGTCGCCTGGTTGGCGTGGCACAGTTCGCGGGCGATATACAGGCCCAGCCCGGTGCCGTGCGGCGAGGTGGTGAAGAACGGCCGGAACAGCCGCGAGCGCACGCCTTCGGGGATGCCGGGGCCGCGATCCATCACATCGATCACCGGCACGTCGTAGGCATCGGTATGCACGTTGACGCTCACCCGCGCCGGCTCGGCCGGCATCCGGCCGTATACCAGCGCGTTGTGCACCAGTACGGTCAGCACCTGGTGCAGCTGGCGCGGGTCCACCAGCGCCGCCATCCCGAGCTTGCTGCCCTTGGCGGCCAGGGTGTCGTGCTCGATCGGGTGGATGGTGAGGTACTCCTCGATGAACTGGCGGGTGAAGCCGATCAGTTCCACCTCCTCGGGCTTGGCCGGCTCGCGGCGCGCCATGCCGAGCACGTTCTCGACGATGCCGTTCATGCGCGTGCCCTGCTGGTGGACGATCTGCAGCAGGCGCCGGTCGGCCGGGCGGATGTCGTCGGACTCCTCCAGCAGCTGCACCGCGTAGCTGATCGCCGCCAGCGGATTGCGGATCTCGTGGGCGAGGCTGGCCGAGAACCGGCCCAGCGTGGCCAGGGTGATCGACTCGGCGCGTTGCGCCAGCAGGGAGGTGTCCTCGAGGAAGATCAGCGCCTTGTCGCTGCCCGCCAGCAGGCGGGTGAAGCGGGGGACGATCTCGGGATGGTCCGGGGCCAGTTGCAGCGGCACGTCGTCGCTGACGCCGTCATGGCGCCATTTCGCCAGGCGCCGGCCGAGTTCCGGCATCGCCATCGACAGGTTGCGGTGGCCGTGTTCGTCGCCACCGGGCACCTCGCCCAGCACCCCGGTGGCGGCCTCGTTGGCCAGCAACAGCCGTCCCTGGCCGTCGACCAGCAACACGCCGGTGTGCAGGCGGCGGATGATGAGTTCGTTGATCTCGGCCAGCTGGTCGGCCTCCGCGCCGCGGCGCTCGGCCAGGTCATAGCTGTTGCGCATCTGCCGGCCGAGCAGGCTCATCACCGTGGCCAGGGCGAGGTAGCCGATCGAGAACATCACCGGTTCGATCAGCGATCGCCCGCTGGCTTCGTCCATCCGCTGCGTCCAGAGGAACTCGCCGACCAGCAGCGCCACCGCCACGAGCGCCGCGCCGATGCCCGGCCGTGGCGGCAGCAACAGCGCGGCCGCACCGAGGTTGAACATCAACATCAGGGAGATGCCGGTGCCCGCGGCGGGCAGCGAATGGATGGCCAGGATGCCGAAGAACACGTCGGTGGTGATGCCGGCCAGCGCAATATTGCGCACGCCGCCCTCGCGCCCGAACACGACCAACAGCACGGCAATGAATACATAGGCGATCGACACCGCGCTGCCCAGCATGGCGTGGCGCGGGATTTCGATCATGCCGGCGACCGGCCCGAACAGCAGCAGCACCAGCAGCGAGGCTTCCAGGATCCGGTACAGGTTCCACAGGCGCAGTTCGCCGCGCAGGGTGCGGTCGGCGTCGTTGACGTCCACAGGAGCGATCTGCAATGGCAAGCGGTAGTCCCCTGGTGAAACCCGGTGCGATGGCTGCAATGCAGGGCATGAATGCGGCGTCGCCGTTGCCGCCGAGTATAGGCATCCCCCGCGTGGCAGCCCGGTTTTGCCCGGCCTGCCGGGATCGGCGACAATGGTCGTTCCCCATCCGCGTACCGGCCGCCCCGCGGCTGCCTTCCGCATGGGCCGTCTTCCCCTACCTCGGTGACGCATGAATTTTCACGAATACCAGGCAAAGCAGCTGTTTGCCGACTACGGCATTGCGGTGCCGGCCGGCCGCATCGCGCGCACGCCCGACGAGGCCGTCGCGGCCGCGAAGGCCATTCCCGGCGACCTGTGGGTGGTGAAGGCGCAGATCCATGCCGGCGGCCGCGGCAAGGCCGGTGGCGTCAAGCTGGCCAAATCCTATGACGAAGTGAAGCAGTACGCCCAGGCGATGCTGGGCACGCGCATGGAGACCTACCAGTCGGCCGGCGTGGCGCTGCCGATCGACACCGTGCTGGTCTGCGAAGGCACCGACATCGAGCAGGAGCTGTACCTGTCGCTGTTGGTGGACCGCAGCACGCAGTCGATCACCTTCATCGCCTCCAGCGATGGCGGCGTCGAGATCGAGAAGACCGCGGTCGACAACCCCGACGCGATCAAGAGCCTGCACGTGAACTACGTGCAGGGCCTGCAGCCCTTCCAGTGCCGCCAGCTCGGCTTCGCGCTGGGACTGAACGCCAAGCAGGTCAACCAGCTCAGCACGATCATGATGGGCCTGTACAAGCTGTTCAACGACAAGGACCTGGCGCTGGTCGAGCTCAACCCGCTGGCGATCCTCACCAACGGCAACCTGGCCGTGCTCGACGGCAAGGTGAACTCCGACGACAACGCCACGTTCCGCCACAAGGACCTGGCGGCGATGCGCGACATCCGCCAGGAGGACGAGACCGAGGTGCTGGCCAGCCAGCACGACCTCAACTACGTGAC
>JBBRWW010000189.1:0-4713 GCA_038248955.1 Lysobacterales bacterium | reverse complement strand
GCTGGCTGGGATTGTTCTAGGCGTTATTCAGCCGGTGCGTTTCCGGCGATGGCGTGCGTAACGGACGCCGCGAAGTGCCGTGCCGCGCAGGATAGCCAACGCATTGGCTTGCCTGCGGCCACCGCCGCGCAGGGTGGACCCCGCCCGCCGACGATCCAGCGCTCCAACGCTCGGCCGATGCGGCCGGTGACGCCGCAGTGGGCGAGCGTCGAGCGGGGATGGACCACGCGATCGGCACGTCATGCGTACCGTCGTGGCGGGGACGAACGACTGTCGCAACGCGGCGTGCCGCGCGGGCCGCGATCGCCCGCTGTGCCCGGTCATGGGAAGCGTTGTTGCGTGCCGCATCACGGTCACATGCCCTCGCTAGGCTGCCGCCTTCCGTTGCGCGGGGGGCGCGGCAATGTCGTCATATGGGAAGTGGGTGTCCGCGGTCACGTTGGTTGCGCTGTCGCTGGGTTGCCAGCGCAGCGAGGGGCCGTCACCGGGGGGCGCCGCGTCGATGGCGGCTTCGCAGGCGTTGCCGCCGTTGCCAACCGACACCCTGCAGGCGCGCGCTGAAACCGCATTGCGCGAGCGGCGCTACTACGCGCCGGTCGGCGACAGTGCGATCGACCATTACCTGGCGCTGCGCGATCGCGCGCCGGGCGACCGCGGTGTCGCGGCGGCGTTGACGGAACTGCAGCCGTACCTGCTGATCGCCGCCGAGCAGGCGTTGACGACGGGTGACCTGGACCAGGCGCAGCGCCTGCTGGGGTTGCTCGCCCGCGTCGACAGCGACGCGCCCGCGTTGCCCCGCCTGCGCGATGGCCTGCGGCGGGCGCACCTGGCGCAGCAGGCGCGCGCCAAAGCCGACGAGGACGCCAGCCTCGCCGCCGTCGAGTCCGCGCGCGTGGCGGACGCGGCGCGAAAGCGCGTCGCCGCGACGGCGATGGAGACCGCAGGAAAGGCTGACGATGGCAGTGCCCGGATTGCGGCGTCGACAGCGGCCGCGGCTGTTCCTGCGCCGCGCTTACCCACTACGGTCGTCGAGCCGGTCGCCGTCGCCCGCACGCCACTGGTACCGCGCGCCATCGCCACGGCAATGCCAACGCCAACCGAACCGCGCGCCACGCCCCGGCTGTTGAAGGATGCCGCCCCCCGCTATCCGCTCAGCGCGCTCAATCGCCGGATCGAAGGCAGCGTGCAGGTCGCCTTCAGCATCGAGCCCGATGGCAGCGTCGCCGGCCTGCGGCTGGTATCCGCCACCCCGAGCGGACTGTTTGAAGACGCCGCAATGGCGGCGGTCGCACGCTGGCGCTTCGAGGCCACAGGCCGGCGCGTGGACATGCAGCGGACCCTGGACTTCCGCCTGCCGAAGGGCTGACCTCTCCTCGCGCGTGGGGCGGGCAGGTTGGCAGCCGCGCCGACCTGGCGACCTGCGCGCGGCCGCGCCGCTGGCGACCGCTGGCACCAGCGGCGACAATGCCGCGATGGATACCCCAACGACCGCATTGCTCGAAACCATCGAGCGCGAAACCGGCCCGTCGCCGGCCTGGACGGTGCTGTGGCTGCACGGCCTGGGCGCCGACGGCAACGATTTCGTCCCCCTCGTGCCCGAACTGCTGCGGCGCGACTGGCCGGCGATCCGCTTCGTGTTCCCGCATGCGCCGGTGCGCGCGGTGACGGTCAACAATGGCGCGCGCATGCGCGCGTGGTACGACATCCGCGACTTCGACTTCGCCAGCCGTGCCGACGAGACCGGCGTGCGCGAGTCGATCGCGCAGGTCGAGGCGCTCATCGCGCGCGAGGCGTTGCGCGGCGTGCCGGCGTCGCGCGTGCTGTTGGCCGGATTCTCGCAGGGCGGCGCGATTGCGCTGGCGGTGGCGCTGGGCCGCAAGACGCCGCTGGCCGGCGTTGTCGCGCTGTCGGGCTACCTGCCGATGGCCGAGCAGCTGGCGGCCGCAATGCCCGCGGCCGCGGCCACCCAACCGCTGTTCATGGCCCACGGCCAGCACGATCCGGTGGTGCCGTTCGCGGCCGGCCAGTTGAGCGCGCAACGCCTGCGGTCGCTGGGGTTCCACGTCGATTGGCATGCCTACCCGATGGCCCACCAGGTCTGCGCCGAGCAGATCCGCGACCTCGGCGACTGGATGTCGCGGCGCTTCGCCGCCGGCTGAGGCCCGCGGCCATGACCGCGCTGCCAGCGCGGGGCTACTATCGGGGCCAACCGGCGGCCATTCGCCGGGCGGGGCAGCAGGTGCCAATGCCATGAAGCCGGGCCGCCAATGAAGGTCGTGATCGCCGACGATGAACCGCTCGCCCGCGAGCGCCTGCGCACGCTGCTGGGCGAGTTGGGTGGCGTCGAGATCGTCGCCGAGGCCGCCGACGGCTATGAGGCCCTGCACGCCTGTGCCGAGCACCAGCCGGACCTGGTATTGCTGGACATCGCCATGCCCGGCATCGACGGGATCGAGACCGCGCGCCACCTGGCCGCGTTCGACCCGCGCCCGGCGGTGGTGTTCTGCACCGCGTTCGATGCCCATGCGCTGTCGGCGTTCGACGCCGAGGCGATCGATTTCCTGGTCAAGCCGGTGCGCGCCGAGCGCCTGGCCGCGGCGCTGCAACGCGTGCGCACGTTCGCCGCCGGCCGTGGCGTGCTGCCGGCCTCCACCTCCGGCCGTAGCCGCAGCCACTTGTGTGCGCGGCTGCGCGGCAGCCTGCGGTTGATCCCGCTGGAGGATGTGCATTACCTGCACGCCGAAGAGAAGTACGTGATCGTCCACCACGCGCGCGGCGAAGACCTGATCGAGGAGTCGCTGAAGTCGCTGGAGGAGGAGTTCGGCGAGCGCTTCGTGCGCATCCACCGCAACTGCCTGGTCGCGCGCCACGAGATCGTCGAGCTCAAGCGCTGCCCTGACGGGCATGTGAACGTGATGCTGCGCCATGGCAAGCAGCCGCTGGAAGTCAGCCGCCGCTGCGTGGCCGGGCTGCGCGAGACCCTCAAGCAGTTGTGAGCAATGGCGTGGACCTGCGAATCCGATGGGCGTTTCGCTGCGACCGGTGCCGGCGGCGTTGCGGCGCTCCCGGGCGATAATGTCGCCATGAAGACCCTGCGCATCGCCACCCGCAAAAGCCCGCTCGCGCTCTGGCAGAGCGAACACGTCGCCGCCGCGTTGCAGGCGGTGCATCCCGGCCTGGCCGTCATCCTGGTGCCGATGAGCACGCGCGGCGACGAGGTGCTGGATCGCTCGCTGGCGGCGATCGGCGGCAAGGGGCTGTTCCTCAAGGAGCTGGAGCTGGCGATGCAGCGTGGCGACGCCGATTGCGCGGTGCATTCGCTCAAGGACGTGCCGATGGAGCTGGAGCCGGGTTTCGCGCTGCCGGCGATCCTGGAGCGCGCCGATTATGCCGATGGCTTCGTCAGCAACCACCACGCCGGCATCGATGCGCTGCCGCGCGGCGCCATCGTCGGCACCTCGTCGCTGCGCCGCCAGGCGCAGTTGCGCGCGCTGCGCCCGGACCTGCAGTTGCGCGACTTGCGGGGCAACGTCAACACCCGGTTGGCCAAGCTCGACCGCGGCGAGTACGACGCCATCGTGCTGGCCTGCGCCGGCCTGCAGCGGCTCGGCTTCGGCGACCGGATCCGGGCGCGGCTGGTGGCGCCGCACTGGCTGCCAGCGCCGGCGCAGGGCGCGATCGCGATCGAATGCCGCGACGACGATGCCGCCACGCGCGCGCTGTGCGCGGCCATCGACCACATCGCCACGCGCACCTGCGTGGAGGCCGAGCGGGCGATGAACCGCGCGCTGCATGGCAGCTGCCACGTGCCGGTCGCGGCGCTCGCGCAGCTCGATGGCGAGCACCTGCAGTTGCACGGGCTGGTCGGTTCGGCCGCCGATGGCCGCGCGGTGCGGGCCGAGCGCCGAGGTCGCGGCGACGCGCCCGACTGCCTCGGCATCGAGGTCGCGGAGTTGCTGCTGGCGCTGGGGGCGCGCGAGCTGATCGGCGACGTTCAATAGGCCTGCCGACGCGGGCGGTAGCGACCGAGCGATCAGCAGCGCTATCGTCGCATGGCCGTTGGCGCGGCCCCGGCGGATCGCAGCGACACCCGCCGCTGAGTCAGTAGTACAGCGTCACCATGTGCCGGGCCTGGGCGAAGAACAGCCAGCGCTCGACCACCGCCCCGGCCAGCGCCGCCAGCGCCGCCAGCGGAAAGGCCACGATCGCGATCGCCGGCAGCAGCCACGCCAGCGCCGCCAGCAGCACTGGCAGCGCGCCGAACAGGACCAGTGCGATTGCCCGCAGCTTGCGGGCATGTTTGCGTGCGACCACGAAACCCATTTCGCGCGTCAGGTAGTTGTCCCCGCTGTGCGGCCGCTCGAATACGCTGACCTCGCGGCCCGGCAGGCCGACCGCGTCGCCGCGGGTCACGGTGAGCGGGGTGTGGTCGATCGCGCGCCAGTAGGCGATCTTGACCGAGGCGGTCGCGAGGGCCGCCACCGCGATCACCAGCGCCAGCGCACCGTTGGCCGCGCCGAACGCCACCAGTCCGGCCGCCAGCAGGGCGCTGCCGCACAGCGCCGCGAACAACAGGTAGGCCGGCACCACCAGCGCGTGTCGCCACGCCGGGATCGGCTTCAGCGATGCGTAGATCATCGCGGTGCAGACCACCGTGAGCAGCGCGCCGCCGATCGCCGCCACGCATGCCGCGATGCCCAGCGCGTTGCCGTG
>JBBRWW010000188.1:0-4734 GCA_038248955.1 Lysobacterales bacterium | reverse complement strand
TGGGCATTGCCCTGGAAGGCCAGGTTGAGCACGCACAGGCCCGCAAGCAGGGTCGCCGCGCGACGCGGCGGCAGGGTCAACGGCAGTGCCGCGACGAGCGCCGGCAACAGCAGCACCATGCCGGGGTGGGCATAGCGCGCGTACGGCATGACGGCCAGTGGCAGCAACATCACCAACGTGGCGGACAGCGCGAGGGCGCGCGTTCGCGCGGAAACCAGCGCCAGCAACCACGCGCCGGCCAGTGCGACCATCACGAATCCGACGCCGCCGTCCCAGCTTTCCAGGTAGCGGGAGGTATCGAACGTCAGGTTCCAGGGCAGGCTGCCGTCGAAGGCGCCGTTCCAGCGCCCATCCTCGAAGTCCCGGGGGGCAAAAAAACGCGAGCGGAACACGCCGTTGAGCAGCGGCAGCAGCGGGTTTCCCGCGATGAGCCATGCGTAGGCGTAGCTGGAGCTCCCCACCGCGATCGCCAGTGCGGACACAGGCACCAGCGCGGGCAGGTTGATCTTGCCGCGCAGTCGCCAGGCGGCCCAACCGATCAATGGCAACGCCGCGACCACGTGCATCGGCTTCAACGCCAACAACACGCCCACCAGCAGTGCGGCGGCAAACAGGTGCCGGCGCTGGCGTGCGTGGTCATCGAGGATCAGCGCCGCGAGCGCCACGATGACCGCCGTCGCCGGGGTTTCGGTCTGCATGCCGCCGAGCAGGGCAGCCACCATTGGCAGGCTGCCGAACAGCGCGAGCACTCCCCAGCGCAGTGCCGGCCGCAGTCCCAGCAACGTGCCGATCCGCCAAAGCCCCGCCGCCGTGGCCGCGAACCACATTGTATTGACCGCGCTGCGGGCCTCGGCGCGCGCCAGCACTTGCGGTACCGCCTGCAGGACGTCGCCTGCCCATGGCGCCAGTGCCCAGACCTGGTGGGCGGGATCGAGCGCGAAACGGCCGTTGAGCAGCAATTGCCATGGCAGCCCGAGGTGATACGCCAGGTCGTCGTGCTGCATGGTCGGCAACCACGCGCCGGCAGAGCCCAGTCCGAGGACGATGACGGCCCACGCGGCGGCGGCGGGCGCCGCCGCGACGCCGCCACGCCATCCCTGCCACGCCACGAGCGCGTCCTCGCCGAGTTCGCGCCGGCGCTTGTAGATCACCACCATGAGCACCGGTGCATACGTCCACCAACGGTGTACCGGCAGCGGCAGCAGCCAGCCGACCACCGTGGCGATCATGGCCAGCCCGCAGACCAGCGCGAGCAGTGGCTGCGCCCGTCCGGTCACGCATCCGCCGAGCGCGATCGCGGCCGCCGCCACCAGTGCCACCGCCAGCGCCGGAATCGGGCCGGTGAGGACCAGCAATGCCAGCAACCAAACGCCGGCCAGCGAATCGGCCCAGCGCCATCGCCACCATCGCCGCAAGGGCCAGGCGAGCAGCGCCGCCAATCCGGCCAGCAGCAGGCTCTCGCCGAATCGCGCCGCGGGCAGTTGGGTCCACAGGCGATGGATCGCGAACCCCGCCACGCACAACGCAGGGCCGGCCACCCACACCAACGCCTCGGCGGACGGACTGCGGATCGGAAACGGGGCAGGCGATGGCGCGGACATCGGCGGCATCCTAGCAGCGATGTCACCCATACCGGGACGTCGTTAGAATCGACCCCCATCGTTCGCAACCGCATGGAATCCGCATGGCCGCACCGCTGCACGTCGTGATCCTCGCCGCCGGTGAAGGCAAGCGCATGAAGTCCCTGCTGCCCAAGGTGCTGCAGAAGATCGCCGGCCAGCCGATGCTGGCGCATGTCATCGCCACCGCGCGCGCCTTGCAGCCGGCCGGGATCCACGTGGTCTACGGCCATGGTGGCGAGGCGGTCCGCCTCGCGTTCGCCGGGCAGGCCGATATCGCATGGGCCGAGCAAGCCGAGCGTCTCGGCACCGGCCACGCCCTGCAGCAGGCCGTGCCCGGCCTGCCGCACGACGCGCGCGTGCTGGTGCTGTACGGCGACGTGCCGCTGATCGCCGCCGACACGCTGCAGCGGCTGCTCGCGGCGCCCGGGCGCCTCGCCGTGCTGGTGGCCGACCTGGACGACCCGGCCGGTTATGGCCGTATCGTCCGCGATGCCGAGGGCCGCGTCGGCCGCATCGTCGAGCACAAGGATGCCGACGAGGAGCAGCGCATGATCCGCACGGTCAACACCGGCATCCTGGTCGCCGACGGCGAACCGCTGCGGCGCTGGCTGGAGCAACTGGACAACGACAACGCGCAGGGCGAGTACTACCTGACCGACGTGTTCGCTGCGGCCGCCGCCGAGTTCACCGCCGCCGAGATGGTCCACGTCCACGATCCGCTGGAGGTCGAGGGCGCGAACGACGGTTGGCAGCTGGCGCAGCTCGAGCGCGCCTACCAGCGCCGCGCCGCGCGCGCGCTGTGCGTCGACGGCGCCCGCGTGTCCGACCCGGCGCGCATCGACATCCGCGGCACGGTCACCGTCGGCAGCGATGTCGAGATCGACGTCGACGTGGTGCTGGAAGGCACGGTCGAGCTCGGCGATGGCGTGCGCATCGGCCCGTTCTGCCGGATCCGCAATGCCAGGCTCGGTCCCGGCACCGAGGTGCGCGCACACTGCGACCTCGACGGCGTGGTGACCGAGGGCGCGGCGACGATCGGCCCGTTCGCGCGCCTGCGGCCCGGCACGGTGCTGGCCGATGGCGTGCACATCGGCAATTTCGTCGAGACCAAGAACGCCACGCTCGGCGTGTCGAGCAAGGCCAACCACCTCAGCTACCTGGGCGACGCGGTGATCGGCGGCGGAGTCAACGTCGGCGCTGGCACGATCACCTGCAACTACGACGGCGCGAACAAGTCGGTCACCACGATCGAGGATGGCGCGTTCATCGGATCAAACTCGTCGCTGGTCGCGCCGGTGACGGTCGGCCGGGGTGCGACGATCGCCGCCGGCTCGGTGATCACGCGACCGGCGCCGCCCGATAAGCTCAGTGTCGCGCGGGCGCGACAGACGGTCATCGAAGGCTGGCAGCGGCCGCGCAAAACGCCGAAATAACCCCTCGCAGGGCGCCAACGACGCGATCACGTCCTGGCGTGCCTGCAGGCGAGGCCCGCTGCTACAACGGCAACGTCAGCGACACGCACAGCCCGCCGCCCTCGCGGTTGAGCAGGGCGATGCGACCGCCGTGCGCCTCGGCGATCTCGCGCGCGAGCGCCAGGCCCAGGCCGGTGCCGTTGCGCTTGGTCGAGTAGAACGGCAGCAGCGCGTTGGCCAGCACCGCCTCGTTCATGCCGCTGCCGCGATCAAGCACCTCCACGCGCCACGCCTCGGGCAGGCGCTTCAGCGCCAAGGCGACGTCCCGCGCCGGCGAGCCGGACTCGTGGGCGTTCTTGAGCAGGTTGATCAGGCACTGCTCCAGCTGCGCGACATCGACCCGCGCAATCGCCTCGCCCGCCGCCGCGTCGGCCATGCCAGTCCCGCCGCTGGTGGGGCCGAAGCCGCGGCAGTCGGGCTCGCGATCGTCGAAGCCGCGGCTGTCGAGAGTGCGGCTGTCGAAGGATCGGCTGTCGAAAGTAAATTCCACCTGGGTACGCAGCTGCGCGACCAGCCGCGACCACTGGATGGACTCCAGCCGTGGCGACGGCAACTTGGCGAAACGCGCGTAATCGCGGATGAAGCCCTCGAGGTGGCGGGCGCGGTCCTCGATCGTCGCCAGCGCGGTCGGCAGGCGCTCGAGTTGCCCGCGTCGCAGCAGTTCGGCGCCCGAGTGCGCGAGCGAGGCGATCGGCGCCAGCGAATTGTTGAGCTCGTGGCTGATCACCCGGATGACCTTCTTCCAGGTCTGCACTTCCTGGCGACGCAGTTCGGCGGTCAGCACGCGCAGCAGCACGAGTTCGTGGCGGCGGCCGTTGAGCCGGAACTGGCGCCGGGCGAGGTGGTAGATCTCCTCGCTGTCGGCGTCGCCGACCGTGAACATGCCGTCAGCGCCGCGTTCGAATGCCTCGCGTACCGCGTCGGGGGCGCGCTCGAGTACCGCGTCGAACGAATGGCCCTCCAGGCGCCGGCCTTCACCGAGCAGCTTGCGTGACGCCAGGTTGGCCAGCACGATGCGCCGGCTGGGGTCGACCAGCAGCATCGCCACCGGCATGTTCTGCACCATGGTGTCGAGCAGCAGCTCGCGCTGCACCAACGCCAGGCGTTGCTCGCGCAGGGCCTCGCCCAGGCGGTTGTGGCTGGCGACCAGTTCGCCCAGCTCGCCCTGCCCGCGCCACGCCAGGCTGAAGCCGTAATCGCCGTCGCGGTAGCTGGCGACGGTACCGGCCAGCGCGCGGAACAGCGAATTCATCGGTGCGAAGGCGCGCTGCACGTGAAAGGCGAGCAGCGGCGCCAGCATCGCGACCGCGAGTGCCACGGCCATCCACGGCTTTGGCAGCCAGCTGACCAGCCACACCGCCAGCGCCGCCCCGGCCAACAGGTAGGCCAGCGCGATCGCGCCGAATACCACGCCCAGGGGCACCCGCTGCAACGCGCGCACCGGGTCAGTCCCGCCGGATGCCGAGGCGATCGAGCCGGCGGTACAGCGCCTGCCGCGAGAGACCCAGGTCGCCCGCGGCCTGGGCGAGGACGCCGCCGGCGCGCTCCAGCGCGGCTTCGATGGTGGCACGGTCGGATTCGTCGCCGCCGCCGCCGGGCAGGGCCGCGGAGGGCACCGGCAGGCCCAGGTCGCCCGCGCC
>JBBRWW010000187.1:0-4787 GCA_038248955.1 Lysobacterales bacterium | reverse complement strand
AGCAGGCCGGTGCGGCCGGCATCGGTGTCGGTCCAGATCTGCGACCGGTACGACAGGAAGCCGTTGGGCTTGCCGTCGGTGAACGGCGAATCGGCGAACAGCGCCGTCGCCACGGCCTGCAGTGCCAGCGAAACGCGGAACTTCTTGACCATGTCGGCCTCGGAGCCGACGTCGAGGTTGACCTGCACGGTGCAGGTGCGGGTCATCATGTCCAGGCCCAGCGATCCGACCTTGGGCATGTACTCGCGCATGATCTTGTAACGGCCCTTCGGCATCCACGGCATCTCCTCGCGGCGCCACTTGGGCTGGAAGCCCATGCCCAGGAAACCCAGGCCCATCGGTTCGGCGACGGCCTGGACTTCCTTGAGGTGCGTCGATGCTTCGATACACGTCTCGTGCAGGGTCGACACTTGGCCGCCGGAAAGCTCCAGCTGGCCCGCCGGCTCCAGCGACACCGACGCGTCGCCATGGGTCAGCGCGATCACCCGACCGTTCTCTTCCACCGGCGCCCAGCCGAACTGGGTCAGGCCCTTGAGCACCGCTTCGATGCCGCGCTCGCCGTCGAATGTCGGCGGTCGCAGGTCGTCGGTGCGGAAGCCGAACTTCTCGTGCTCGGTACCGATCTTCCAGTCGGCCTTGGCGCGCGCGCCGGAGGCCAGGTAGTCGACCAGCGCATCGCGGCCGCCGGCTTCGAGCAGCGGGATCGCAACGTCTTCCACTTGACTGGGTCCGGACACGGGCAGCTCGCTATTGGGTAACCACGGCGATATGCGGGGGCTCCCCTACAATCGCAAGACCCCGAAGTGTAGTCGCCGCCTTGCCGCCAGCCGTCCCCGCCGTGCAACACCGCGTTCCATCCGCCCCACGCGTGCCGCCGCCAGGCAGGTGGCTGGCCTGCCTCGCCGGCATGGCGCTCGCGCTGCTGGCGTTCGCCGTCCCTGCGCAGACCCTGCAGCGCGGCAATGGCCCCGAGCCGAGCACGCTCGATGCCCACCGTTGCCAGGAAGTCGCCTGCGGAAACGTGCTACGCGACTTGTACGAGGGCCTGGTCACCGAGGATGCCCGCGGCCGCCTGGTGCCCGGCATGGCGCAGCGCTGGTCGGTGTCGGCCGACGGTCGCCGCTGGTCGTTCGTGCTGCGCGATGGCCTGCGCTGGAGCAACGGCGAGGTGCTCGATGCCCCGCAGGTCGTCGCCAGCTTCCGGCGCGCGTTCTCGCCGGCGACCGCGGCGCCGTTTGGGGAACTGTTCGATGCGCTGGCCAACGCGCAGGCCGTGCAGGCCGGCGAACGACCAGCGGTTTCGCTGGGCGTCGCGGCGCCGGACGCGCGCACTGTGGTGTTCACGCTCAATCGCAGTGCCTCGTTGCCGTCGCTGCTGACCCTGCCGATCGCGTTCCCGGTGTACCTGCCAGCGGTGCACGAACATGGCGCCCAGCACACCCGCCCCGGAAATCTGGTCAGCAACGGCGCCTACCGGCTGCAGGCCTGGACGCCGCAGGCGAACCTCGTGGTCGAAAGGAACGAACATTTCCACGACGCCGCCAACGTCGCGATCCCGCTGGTGCGCTTCCAGGTCACCGAGGACGCCGCCGCCGAATTGCAGCGCTTCGCCGCCGGCGACCTTGACTTGACCGAAGTGGTGCCGCCGCAGCCGTTGGCAGCGCTGCGCGCGCGGTTCGGTGACCAATTGCGCATTGCGCCCTACATCGGCGCGTTCTGGCTGGGCTTCAATCTCATCCAGCCGCCGCTGGCGAACCAGCCGGCGTTGCGCGAAGCACTGGCGCTCGCCGTGGACCGCGACCTCCTCACCCGCCACGTGACCGGACTCGGCGAGATTCCGGCCTACGGCATCGTGCCGCCTGGTATCGCCGGCTACGCGCCGGCCTCGACGCACTGGTCGGCGCTGAGCCACGCGGAGCGCGAGGCGCGCGCGCAACGTCTGTACCGCGACGCTGGCTATTCGTCGCACAAGCCATTGGTGATCGAGCTGCGCTACAACACCTCGACCCCGCACCGGCGCCTCGCGCTCGCCGTGGCGTCGATGTGGCGGCAGGTGCTCGGCGTGCAGGTGCGCCTGCGCAACGAGGAGTGGAAGGTGTTCGTCGGCAACCGCCGGCAGCGCGTGATCACCCAGGTGTTCCGCGGCGGCTGGATCGCCGACGTGGCCGACGCGCGCAACTTCCTCGCCGCGTTCGGCAGCGACGGGCCGCTGAACTGGACCGGCTTCGACGATGCCGGTTTCCGCGAGCGGCTGGCACGCGCCGACGCGGCGAAGTCCGAGGCCGCGCGCAATGCCTGGCTGCACGCGGCCGAAGTGCGCCTGCTCAATGCCAACGCGGTGCTGCCGCTGTACTTCTATACCTCCAAGCACCTCGTCGCCGACCACGTGCTCGGCTTCGAAGCCAATCCCCTCGACCACCATGGGTCGCGATGGCTGCGTTTGCGGCGATGATGGCCACCGCTGTCCCTCCAGGAGAATGACCATGCGCCGTTGGCATGCCGAGGATCACCGTTCCGAACACGCCGGCTGGCTGCGCGCCGCGGTACTGGGCGCCAACGACGGCATCGTTTCGGTCGCCGGGCTGGTCGTCGGCGTCGCCGCTAGCGGCGCGAGCCACGGCGTGGTGCTGGCCAGCGGCATCGCCGGCGTGGTCGCCGGGGCGATGTCGATGGCAGCGGGCGAATACGTCTCGGTGCAGTCGCAGGCCGACACCGAGCGCGCCGACATCGCCAAGGAGACCCGCGAGCTCGCCGATGACCCGGATAGCGAACTGGCCGAACTTACCCACATCTACCTCAAACGTGGCCTGACCGCGGCGCTCGCCCACGACGTCGCGGTGCAATTGACCGCGCACGACGCGCTGGGCAGCCACGCGCGCGACGAACTCGGCATCACCGAGACGCTGCGCGCGCGACCACTGCAGGCGGCGCTGGCATCCTCAGGCGCGTTCGTGGTCGGCTCGCTGCTGCCGATAGCGGCGGTGCTGCTGGCCCCGGTCGGGCAGCTGCAACCCGTTGCGATCGCGACCACGCTGGTGGCATTGGCGGTGTCCGGCGCGCTGGCGGCGTACACCGGCGGCGCTCCGATCGCACGCGGCGCGCTGCGGGTGGTGTTCTGGGGCGCGCTGGCGATGGTCGCCGCGGGACTGGTGGGCCGGCTGTTCGACGTCCAGGTCTGATGCCGACGCGCGCGGCGCAATGGCTCGCCAAGGCGGCCGCGACGCTGGCACCGCGACTGCTCGAGGCGGCGTTGACCCTATGGCTGCTGGCGACGCTGTGCTTCGTGCTGCTGCGCGCCGCGCCGGGTGGCCCGTTCGACACCGAAAAAGCCGCGCCGCCCGAAGTGCAGGCCGCGCTCGCCACCCACTATCGCCTCGACCAGCCACTGCTGGGCCAGTACGTCGCCTGGCTTGGCGACGTCGCCCGCGGCGATCTGGGGCCGTCGTTCCAGTACCCCGATTACACCGTCAACCAGCTGGTCGCCAATGCCTTGCCGGTCTCGGCGCTCAACGGTGGGTTGGCGCTGCTGCTCGCGCTGTCGGTCGGCATCGTGCTGGGCGTGTGGGCGGCGTTGCGCGCCGGGCGATGGAGCGACCGCCTGCTGATGTTCGCCGCCGGCCTCGGCCTGGCGGTGCCGAAGTTCGTCGCCGCGCCGCTGCTGGTGCTGCTGTTCGCGGTGACCCTGCACTGGCTGCCGGCCGGCGGCTGGGGCGACTGGCAAAACGTGGTGCTGCCGGTGATCGCCCTCGCCCTGCCCAACATCGCCTACTGCGCGCGCCTGACCCGCGCCTCGATGCTGGAAACGCTGTCGGCCGACTACCTGCGCGCCGCCCGTGCGCGCGGCTACTCGGAATCGCGGCTGCTGTTCGCCCACGCGCTCAAACCCACGTTACTGCCGGTGGTCGCATGGCTGGCGCCGGCACTGATCAACGTCGTCACCGGATCGGTGGTGGTCGAACAAGTGTTTGGCATCCCCGGCATGGGCCGCTACTTCGTCCAGGGCGCGCTCAACCGCGACTACACCCTGGTGCTCGGCGTGGTGCTGGTGATCGGCGCGCTGATCGTGGTGATCACCACGCTCGTGGATGTGCTGCGCGGCTGGATGGACCCGCGGTTGGAGCGGTCGTGATCACAAAGCCGATGTGGTGGCCCACCAGGACCCACATTCTAGCCGCAACCGTTTGATTTACTGAAACTTATTGCAGTATTTAATCTGAACGTTACTCGCATTCTTACTCACGACCACAGACCTGCAGATTTGGACTGTGTTCCAGAACCAGTGGATCGAACACTGACCGCTTCTGTGTCAAAAGACTCGCGCACTTAGCGCACTCCGCGATGCGGAAAGTATGCGCGGATCGCAGATCGTTTGCTCACCGAAGGACGGCTTGGACCGGGCACTATCGGTCGCGTCAGGCACGCCCTCACCTAACGCCGTCGAGGGCCACGGTTGAAACCACATACACGTCTACCGGTCTACCGGCGGCTTGGATTTAACCCTGCGCATCGAGGCCCGGAGCGGCTAGTACGCGAGCGGCCTCAATCGTTGGCGGTACCGAATGCAATTCAACCCGCGCTAGCAAAGTGCCGCGCAACCGCGGCCGCACCGGCACGGGGCAGTGCTTGCCGCTTGCCGTTGGCCAAGACGAAACTTCCCGATCAGTAGATGCAGATCCGCCCTAGACTCCGCGATAGCAGAGAATGAAGTTGCGATCGCGCAATTGCTGAATTAACAGATGGGCTTTTTCGCGGGATTCGCTATAGCCTTGGTCGCGCAAATAATCAGT
>JBBRWW010000186.1:0-4787 GCA_038248955.1 Lysobacterales bacterium | reverse complement strand
GTGTGCAGGCTGTCGTCCTGGCCGTCGATCGCAATCACGAACACCCGCACCGACGCCGCGCCCGCCGACCGCAACAACTCGGGCCTGGCCGGATCGCCGTAGTAGACCGGGTTGCCGAAACGCCGCACGAAGTCGACCTGCTCGGCGCTGTGCTCGATCGCGATGAACGGCACGTGCTGCGCGACCAGCAGGCGCGCGACGATCTGCCCGAAGCGACCGAAGCCGGCGATCAGCACCTGCGGGTGGTCGTCGGGAATGACGTCGAATGCGCGTGTTTCACCTGTCGGCGGGCTCGCCGCCAACAGCCGGGTCACCGCGATCACCAGCAGCGGCGTCAGCGCCATCGACACGCCGACCACCGCCACCAGCCGGTCGCGCAGCGCGTTGTCGAGCAGCCCGGCCTTGACCGCCTCGCCGAACACCACGAACGCGAACTCGCCGCCCAGCGCGAGCACGCCGGCCAACTGCAGCGCCTCGCGGCGTTGCAGGCCGCCGGGGTGCAGCCCGACCGCGACCAGCAGCGCGAATTTCACCACCATCAACGCCGCCACCAGCGCCGCGATCAGCATCGGCTCGTTCAGGACCCGCTGCAGGTCGATGCTCATGCCCACGGCCATGAAGAACAGGCCGAGCAGGAGGCCCTTGAACGGGTCGATCTGCGCCTCGAGTTCGTGCCGGAACTCCGAGTCGGCCAGCAGCACGCCGGCGAGGAAGCCGCCCAGGCCTGCCGACAGGCCTGCGCTCTGCATGATCCACGCCGAGCCCAGTACCGTCAGCAGTGCCGCGCCGGTGAAGACCTCCGGCATTTGCGTTCGCGCCACGATCCGGAACACATGGCGCAACAGGTAGCGTCCACCAATCGCCACCACCGTAATCGCGCCGACCGCCTGGGCCACGGCCGTCCAGGCAACCCCGCCTCCCTCCAGCGCACCTGCCCGGCCCAGCAGCGGAATCGCCGCCAGCAGCGGGATGGCGGCAAGGTCCTGGAACAGCAGGATCGCGAACGCCAGCCGGCCGTGCTCGGCGGTCAGCGCCTTGCGCTCCGACAGCAGTTGCAGGCCCACCGCGGTCGACGACAATGCCAGCCCCAGGCCGACCACGAGCGCCGCCTTCCACGCCAGCCCGCCGGCCATCGCCAGCGCCGCGAGCGCCAGCCCGGTCAGCGCCACCTGCGCGCCGCCGGCGCCGAACACCGGCTTGCGCATCACCCGCAGCCGCGCCGGCGAAAGCTCCAGGCCGATCACGAACAGCATCATCACCACGCCGATTTCCGACGCCGCCAGCACCGGTCCGGCGTCGCGGATCACCTTCAGTCCAAACGGCCCCAGCGTCACGCCCGCGGCGAGGTAGCCCAGCACCGCGCCGAGTCCGAAGCGCCGGAACACCGGCACCGCGATCACCGCTGCCAGCAGGAAGACCATCGCCAGTTCGAGACCGCCGCCGTGCATGCGCCACCTCCGTCCGGCTGATTATGTACGGCGCGACGGGCTTGCCGGTAGCCGGCGGGCAGGGTGCTGGACGCACGCCTGTACGCTATGCTCGTGGTCACTTCAGTGCAGGGAGCGCGGCGATGGGCAAGCGATGGTGGGTGGGTATGGTGCTGGCCTTGTGCGTCGGGACCGTTGCCGCAGGCGGACCCGGCGCCGTACGCAAACAGGTCGAACTGAGCCTGCTGGTGAAGGGGACGATCGACGTCAAAGCCGATGGCAGTGTCGCCGGCTACGCGCTCGATGGCGCGGAAAATCTGCCGATCGGGATTGTCAAAATGATTGCGGGGTTCGCGCCCACGTGGCGTTTCGAGCCGCTCAAGCTCAGCGCCAATGCGACCAGCGCCCGGGCGCAAATGAATGTGCGGCTGGTCGCCAAGAAGCTCGATGACGGCACGTTCGCCGTGGCGATCCGTGGCACGCAGTTCCATCAGAAGCGGCCCGGTGAGGAGGTGACCAGCGTCAAGCTCGATCCGCCGCGGTATCCCGCCTCGGCCGCGCGCAGCGGCGTGGGCGGAAGTGTGTACCTGGCGGTCAAGGTCGGGCGCGACGGCCGCGTCGCCGAAGCAATGTCCGAGCAGGTCAACCTTCGCGTGGTCACCAGCGAACGGGACATGGTGGTGTGGCGGGAGATGCTGGCGAAGGCTGCATTGAAAGCCGCTCAGGGCTGGACGTTCAATCCGCCGACCAAGGGCGACGGCGTGGACGAACCGTACTGGTCGCTGCGGATACCGGTGGACTTCATCGCGCCCGATCAGTCTCAGCCAGAAGAGGGCCAGTGGCAGGCGTATGTGCCGGGGCCACGGCAGCAAATTCCGTGGAAGGCCGATGGCGACGTAGGGCAGGATGACGATGCCGATGCTTTCGCGGCGGGCGGGGTATATCCGGTCGGTGCCGGACTGCGGCTGCTCAGCGTGATTGATCCAAGCTGATCCGGGCGGCTGCCGATTCAAGCAAACAGCCCGGTTGTTTTCGGCGACGCGCGGATAGACGCAAAAACGCCCCGCAATGCGGGGCGTTCCGTTGTTGCGTGCTGGTGAAGCGGTTTAACGCCGCATCGAGGCGAAGAACTCGTCGTTGCTCTTGGTGGTCTTCATCTTGTCGAGCAGGAATTCCATGGCGCCGATCTCGTCCATGCCGTGCAGCAGCTTGCGCAGGATCCAGATCTTCTGCAGCAGCTCGGGTTCGATCAGGTAATCCTCGCGGCGGGTGCCGGAGCGGTTGATGTCGATCGCCGGGTAGACGCGCTTCTCGGCGATGCGGCGGTTGAGGTGGACCTCGGAGTTGCCGGTGCCCTTGAACTCTTCGTAGATCACCTCGTCCATCTTGCTGCCGGTGTCGATCAGCGCGGTGGCGATGATCGTCAGGCTGCCGCCTTCCTCGACGTTGCGCGCCGCGCCGAAGAAGCGCTTCGGCCGGTGCAGCGCGTTGGCGTCGACGCCGCCGGAGAGGATCTTGCCCGAGCTCGGCAGCACGTTGTTGTAGGCGCGGGCGAGGCGGGTGATCGAGTCGAGCAGGATCACCACGTCGCGCTTGTGCTCGACCAGGCGCTTGGCGCGCTCGATCACCATTTCGGCGACCTGCACGTGGCGGCCGGCGGGCTCGTCGAACGTCGACGAGATCACCTCGCCGCGCACGGTGCGCTGCATCTCGGTGACTTCCTCGGGCCGCTCGTCGATCAGCAGCACGATCATGTGCACGTCGGGATGGTTATAGGTGATCGCGGTCGCGACCTGCTGCATCAGCATGGTCTTGCCGGCCTTGGGCGGCGACACGATCAGGGCGCGCTGGCCCTTGCCCTGCGGCGCCATCAGGTCGAGGATGCGGCCGGTGATGTCCTCGGTGGAACCGTCGCCGCGCTCGAGCTTGAACTTGCGGCGCGGGAACAGCGCCGTCAGGTTCTCGAACAGCACCTTGTTCTTCGACGCCTCGATCGGCTCGCCGTTGATGGTGTCGACGATCGACAGCGCGAAGTAACGCTCGCCGTCCTTCGGGAAGCGGATGCGGCCGGCCAGGTGGTCGCCGGTACGCAGGTTGAAGCGGCGGATCTGGCTGGGCGAGATGTAGGTGTCGTCCGGGCCGGCGAGGTAGCTCGCCTCGGCCGCGCGCAGGAAGCCAAAACCGTCGGGCAGGATCTCCAGCACGCCGTCGGCCGCGACGCCTTCGCCGTGACGCGTCAACACCTTGAGCAGCGCGACGATGACGTCCTGCTTGCGCGCGCGGGCAACGCCTTCCTGGATGTTCAGCTGGTCGGCGATTTCCAGCAGTTTGTGCGCCGGCATCCCCTTGAGGTCGCTCAGCGAGTACTGCGGGAAGCCTTCCGGCACCTGGGGATGCGGGCGCGGGACGAACGGCTCGTTGCCGCCGTCGTCGTACATGCCACCCTCGCGCGGCCGTCCGCCACCTTGGCCGCCACCACCGCCACCACCGCCACCGCCACCGCCACCGCGCTCGCGACGGTTGCGGAAGCGGTCGCGCTTGCTGGCACCGGCACCGCCGCCGCCATCGCGCTGGCCATCGCCGGCCTCGGTATTGCCGGTCGGGGCGTTGCCGCCAGCCGGGTTCTGGGCATTGCCGCCCGACTGCGGATTACCGCCGGCCTGATGCGGAACGCCGCCAGCCACGGGATGTTGCGAGCCCCCGCCAGAGGGGCCGTTGCCGGCCTGCGCGTGGCCGCCACTGTGTGGGACGGCATGGCCAGTGCTGGCCGGCGCTGCCGGCTGCGGAGCGGGCGATGCCATCGGGGGCGCGGCCGCAGGCGTAGGCGCCGGGGCACGAGGTGCGGCCGGTGCGGTTGCGTGGACGGGGGCGGATGGTTCGGCGGACTGGGCGCCGGAGGCCGCAGCGGGGTCGGATTTGGCGGCACGCGGCTTGCGCACACGCTTCTCGGCGGTATCGCCAGCGTCGGGGGTGTTATCGGACAAGCGGGTATTCCTCGCTAAGCGGCGAGCGCTCGCGTCGGGCGAGCGGGACGTCAGGGACGTGGTGATCTAGACGGGGTGCGGTGCGGAAAACGCGACCGTAACGCGAAACTAGCACTGCGGCGCGGCGGCGGCAAGCGTGGCGGGTCGGGGTGTTCACGTTGCAGGGCCCGGCCCTGCAACGTTCTTGCAGGCACTCCACCCGCAGCCGGGACCGGGGCCGGGGTGGAGGCGGCGGGAGTCAGAGCGCCTTGTCGATCATCGCGCTGAGCTGGGCCTTGCCGACCGCGCCGATCAGCGTGTCCTGGACCTGGCCGTCCTTGAACAGCAGCAGCATCGGGATCGAGCGCACGTGGTACTTCATCGCCGTGGCGCGGTT
>JBBRWW010000185.1:0-4877 GCA_038248955.1 Lysobacterales bacterium | reverse complement strand
GTCCAGGCCAGGCCCGGGGAACGGTTGCTGCCGTAATTGGTGAAGGCGGGGTCGATCGGCGCCTGGGTGGCCAGGTCGGGCGAGCTGACTGCCAAGCGGGTTTCGGTCTGGGTCTGCGGCCGCTCGAAAGCGACATGGTTCTCATCGTCAGAATCCATCGCCGGTGGTTGCATCGCCTCGGGCGCGGACATTGCCCTGGCGGGCGCTGCCGCCGTAGTACCCGACTCTGGCCGGTTGCACGCGCCCAGAAGGAGTGGCGGAAGCAAGACGGCCAAGGGTGTTGAGCGGTACGGATGCATGACCGACGCCTGTCGTGTCGGGAACAGGCCGCCGATCCTGGCCGGGTGCCAGTTAGACCGGCGTGACCTGCGCGTGCCGGCCTTCTGGCATCCGATTCAAACAGGGCTTGTTGAAACAGGGGGCAGAGTGCAGTTTCGCAACGGCGCTCTTGGTGCGCGTAAGGCGCAATAACCGCAGGGCACTGCGCCGCATGGCGTCCGCGTGCGATCCACATTCGGCGCACTACGCCTGCGGCTGATTCGCCCTGCGGGTGACGGGCGCCAATCATCCTGGGCGAGGGCGCTGGGCCCGGCATGGCCGGCGCAACCGTCTGGATACGCGCGGCGTTCCACCGTCGATGGAACGGGCGTCAGTCCGGACGTTCGATCCGTCGGTAAAAGGCCTTGGCGATCTGGTGCAGTCCATACGCGAAAAGCCCCACCCCGACCGCGGTCAGCACGGCCCCGCTACCGAGCATCGAGAGCACCTCACCGGTGTCAGCCGCCGCCGCCGCCCGGTACATGCGTCCGGAGCGAGACACGAACCAGCCGACCGGCACCAGCACCACGCCGCGCGCCGCGATGCCGATCCGCCCAGCAGCGTCAGCCAGCGCCGGTCTACCGTTTCACCGTAGCCCATGCGCCGGTTGACGTCGCCACGGAAGGCCCTGATCAGCTGGTGGATGCCATACGCGATGATGCCCGCTCCGGCAGCCATCACCAGCCAGGATCCGAAAGGCTGATCTTCCGGACGCGCCGATTGATCGGTTCATGCGGCTTCTCCGTTGACTTGAGACCCGAGCATGAATGCGGGCCGGTCCGCGACGCGTGGATCCGTCGGGACACGGTTGTGTGGCGGCTGATAACCCGCCCTGCGCGTTCTCCGCTTGTTTAGGGGGTCTTGAACTGCCGAACTATCAACGCGAGTGGGTGCCGGGTGGCGCGGCCGTTCGACGTGGTCGCGATGGTGGTGTTGCCCGACCACCTTCATTGCGCGTGGCGCCTGCCCGACGGCGATGCCGACAACGCAACGTCGTGGCGGCATCTCAAGACGTATTCTCCCGATCCATCGCACCCGGCGAGCGGCGCGAGAAAAAGGAAAGGAGTCAGGTTCATTTATTAGGAAAATGTGTGGGTCATCCCGACTCCATTTCCATTTCCCTTCCATCGCGATCGCGATCGCGGCGGACGCGAACGTCAGCCCGTGCGCACGCCGCATGGCCGGGTCGCTGGGGCTGGCCTTGGCGGTACTCCTGCCGTGATTCCTCCTTCGCCTGCAGACATGAACCTGTCGCTGACTAGAACCCGTAGGATGCATGGGCGAATGCTTTCACGACCCACGTCCGAGTCCGTGCCGCCATGACCGATCCCGACGCCACACCAGCGCCCAACGCCGCTGCCAACGGCTGGGGTTCCAGCAGCCAGGTGCATGCCTTCGTATTGATGGCGCTGACCCTTGGGGCGCTCTATCTGTGTTACCGGTTGGCGGCTCCCTTTATTCCCGCGCTGGCGTGGGCTCTGGCCCTGGCGATCCTGCTCGCGCCCGTGCAACGCAGGCTCGAGGCGAAAGTGAAGTACCCGAGCGTGGCCGCGACGATCAACGTGCTGATGGTCGCTGTGATCGTGGTGTTGCCAGCGACTTTGCTCGGTGATCGCCTCGTCGCGGAAGCGGTGAGCGGCGCGGAAACGCTCACATCGCTGGTCGACTCCGGACAATGGCGACGCAACCTCGACACCTATCCGCTGCTCGCCCCGGCAGGTCACTGGATCGAGCGGCAGTTCGACGTGCCCGACATGGTCAACACCGTGACCTCTTGGCTGAGCAACACTGCCGCGTCACTGGCACGCGAATCGGCGATGCAGTTGATCAGCTTCGTGCTGACTTTCTACATGCTGTTCTATTTCCTGCGCGACCGCGCCGCGATCCTGCGAGCGTTGCGGTACTACCTGCCATTGTCCGACACGGACATGAGCCGGCTGTATACCGACGTCGGCGACACGGTGCACGCGACGATCTACGGCACGCTGGTCGTGGCGGTGGTGCAAGGAGCGTTGGGCGGACTGATGTTCTGGTGGCTTGGCCTGCCTGCGCCACTGCTGTGGGGCATCGTCATGGGGGTGCTGGCCGTGGTGCCGGTGCTGGGCGCCTTCATCGTCTGGATACCGGCTGCGATCTTCCTGCTGCTCGACGGCAGTGGCGGCAAGGCACTGCTGTTGGCATTGTGGGGCGGCATCGTCGTCGGCGGCATCGACAACCTCCTGTACCCGATGCTGGTGGGAAGGCGGCTGAAGATGCATACCGTCATTGCGTTTGTGTCGATCGTTGGCGGGCTGATCGTGTTTGGGTCGTCGGGCCTGATCCTGGGTCCGCTGATCTTCGCGCTCACGCGCTTGCTGCTGGAAGTCTGGAGCCGCCGCAACGCTTCCTCCAGCGTGGCAGGGAGCAGCTAACCGAAGCCAGCAACGACGCGAAAAAAAGCGGGTCTGTCCCTTTTGACCGCGAGCCGGCTGACCATGGCGCCGCGTCTGCTCGCGCCTTCCCCTTCCGCCTGGAACCCCATGCGCAATCCGATGCTCCTCGTCCTGATGCTGTCCCTGGCTGGCTGCAACGATCCCATTGCAATCGCCGCGCAAGACGGACACGAAACAGCGGCGGTCGACCAGCCCTCGGTACAGACGCCTGCGACAGCGCCGGCCGCGACCGGGCAGCCGGATGCTTCAGCCGATGTCGCCACGCCAGTCCCGGCGGCGAAGCTGGCACTGGACGGCCAGGGGCTGCGGATCTTCACTGTCGCAACCGGTTCATCGCGTGCGATCGCCTTCGGCATCGGCAAGGCCGAAGCGTTGGCCATGCTCGAGGCCGTGCAGGGCGCGCCACCCAGCGAGCAGGGCGAGAACATCGATTGCGGCGCCACCAACGCGATCTGGCCGGACGGGCTGACGGTGTGGTTCGCGCGCGACAAGTTCGTCGGCTGGTCGCTGGCATCGGCGGCTTCGCCGTTGTCCACGGCAGGCGGTCTGAACGTGGGCACGACCCGGGCCGAAGTGGAGAACGGTGCGTCCGTTGCCAGGATCGCGTCGTCCTCGCTGGGCGAGGAGTTCACGGCGGGCGATGTGGCCGGGCTGCTCGACTCGGCCGATGCCAACGCGCGCGTGACCCACCTGTGGGCCGGCGCCGTCTGCATCGCGCGCTGAGCTCGATGCCGATGTCGGCGACAGGCGGCCCGATCAGCCGTTAAGAATCAAAGGGATGCACGGGCGCGTCACGGTGCTTGTGGCACTTTGGTGGGGTTCGAGAGAACCGGGGACCGAACGATACCGCGGCCCCGAATGCCGCTGGCCGATGCGCTGCCGGGAGGCTTGCCGCTTGGCTGGTGAAATCGAGGAGATCCAATGAACAAGACCGAGATCCGCGAGGAAAAAATCGAGACGTTGAATGAATTGATCGGCGCGACCCGCGACAGCGCCGAGTTCTACTCCGATGCTGCGGCCAAGGTCGAGAACGGCCAACTCAAGTCGCTGTTCAGCGACATGGCGCGCTCCAAGAATGGCTTGGTCGGGGCGATGACCCGCGAAGTCAACATGGAAGGCGCCGAGCCAGCCCGTGAGGGCACGTTCCGCGGCAAGCTGCACCAGTTCTACGGCGACGTGCGCGCCAAGCTCGGCGACAGCGACTACGCATACGTGAGCGAGCTGGAGGACAGCGAAGACCGCCTCCTGCACGCGCTCCAGGATGTTCTGGGCGACCGCGACGTCCCGGCACCGGTCAAGCAGACACTGAGCAGCTACCTGCCAACCGTCAAGCAGCATCACGACGCCATGCGCGATCGCAAATGGGCGATGCAGACCAAGCATTGACCCGGAATCCGCACGGGGCGCCTAGGATCCGTCCCTGGCGCATCTGACACAGCACAATGGCCGCCGACCGACCGGGTCGGCGGCCATTTTTCTGCGCGCGCCTGGCCGCGGCGGACCTCAATCCGGTTTGACGAACCGCAGCGTGATCCTGTCGCACTTCCCGATCGCCTCGTACTTCGCGGCATCGGCGGCGTCGTGGCGATCCACGCGACGTGAGAGCCCGACCAGCGGCTGGTCGTCGAGGTATTGGCTTCCTCGCTTCGACGCCGCCGCTTCTGCGCGGCTCAGTCCTCTTTGCGGTCAGCCTCCGGCTTTCCGGATTCTTCGTATTTGCGCTGCAGCTGGTCGGTCTCCCGGTTGAGCTCGTTCTTCAGCTCATCGGTGCGTGCGTTCACCGAGTCGCCGGTGTATTCGCGATCCAGGCGCGCCGCCTCGTCGTGGTCGTTTTCGGTTTTCTTGGCCATGGGGGTCTCCGTTGTCTTGGCTGCGCCGGACAGGTGCCAGCGCCAGTGGAATGTTCTAACGCCACGACCGTTGTGCACCCGTGAATGCAACCCGGATACCGATGCACGGCGTCAGCCGGGTACGTTGTCGCAGGGCCTCTCTGGCCCAGCCCGCAGTGGTCCCTATCCACCACGCCGGCGACTTCGCATTTGTGGAAAAAGGGAAAAAGCCGGGTTCGAAGTCGAGGTTCTACCAAGCAGAAGGAGTGAAAAAGCGGTCAGGTTCGTTCAATCGGCT
>JBBRWW010000184.1:0-4902 GCA_038248955.1 Lysobacterales bacterium | reverse complement strand
TGCTCAGGCCCGCGAGACCAGGTCACGCCAGCGCGCGCGCGCGGCGACGACGTCCGCCGCCGGCAATTGCGGCACGAATCGGCGATCGAGCGGGTACGCGCGACGCAACGCGTCCAGGCCCGACCACAGGTCGACCCCGAGCCCGGCGAGCATCGCCGCCCCCAGCGCGGTGGTCTCGAGCATGCGCGGGCGCTGCAGTGACAATCCCGACAGGTCGGCCTGGATCTGCATCAGCAGGTCGTTGGCGGCGGCGCCGCCGTCGACCCGCAACTCGCGCAGCGGCGCGCTGAGGTCGGCCGCCATCGCCTCGAGAATGTCGCACTGGCTGTGCGCGATGCCTTCCAGCGCGGCACGCGCGAGCTGGCCGCGGGTGGTGGCCAGGGTCAGGCCATGGACCATGCCGCGCGCATCGCTGCGCCAATGCGGCGCGCCGAGCCCGGCATGCGCGGGGACGATGGTGACGCCGCCGCTGTCGGGCACGCTGCGAGCGAGCGTCTCGATGTCCACGGCGTGTTCGATGATGCCCAGTCCGTCGCGTAGCCAGCCGACCAGGGCGCCGGCGACGAACGCGCCACCCTCCAGCGCGTAATGGGTGGTGCCGTCGATCCGCCACGCGATCGTGGCCAGCAGGCCGTGCCGGCTTGGCACCGGCGCGGTGCCGGTGTTGACCAGCACGAAGCTGCCGGTGCCGTAGGTGATCTTCGCCTGGCCGCTGTCGAAGCATCCCTGTCCGAACAGCGCCGCCTGCTGGTCGCCGGCGATCGCCGCCAGCGGCAGCCCGTCGGGCAGTTCCGGCACGCCGCGCACATGCGCGCAGACGCCCGAGGTCGGCACGATGCGCGGCCGCTGTACGCCGGCCACCCCGAAGCGCGCGGCCAGGGTCTCGCACCACTCGCCCGTGGCCAGGTCGAGCAGCAGGGTGCGGCTGGCGTTGCCCGGGTCGGTCAGGCCTTCGCCCCCCGTGAGCCGGCGCACGAGATGGGTGTCGGCGGTGCCGAACGCCAGCGCGCGTTGCCTATGCTGCTGCTGCAGCCAGGCGAGCTTGGTGGCGGAAAAATACGGGTCGATCGGCAGTCCGGTGCGGGCGCGGGTGTCGGCTGCCAGTGACTCCATCGCCGCGCAGGCGTCGCTGGTGCGGCGGTCGTTCCAGACGATGGCGCGGCCGACCGCGTCGCCACTGTCGGCATCCCAGGCGAAGGTGGTTTCGCGCTGGTTGGTCAGTCCGATCGCGGCCAGCCGCCCCGGATCGATCCCGTCGAGCGCCTCGCGCAACGCCGCGCGCACGCTGGCCCAGATCTCGTCGTGGTCGTGCTCGACCCAGCCCGGCTGCGGATAGTGCTGGGGAAATTCGACCGTCGCCCGGCCCACCACCGCGAGCTCGCGATCGACCACCAGCACGGTGTTGCCGGTGGTGCCCTGGTCGAGGCCGATGACCAGGTCAGGTGCGCGCAGGCCGGGTGCGTGCGCCCTGCGCGGCGGGATACGTGGGCCGATGTTCACGGGTCGAGACTAGCAGGAGTCCCCGCGCCGTCCCGCTGCAAAGCGCATTTGTGATCGCGCGAAGCAGGCGCTAGCCTCGGAGCACACCCATGACGAGGAGGCGCGATGTTGCCGCGCATCAGGGTCGGGAGCATCCATGCTCCCCACCGGTTCGGGAGCCGTGGAACGCGCCTTGGTGGCGTCGTTGCTCGCGCAGGGCCGCGGGGGATGGACAGCTGCAGCCCATGAGTCTGCCCCGCGACAGCTACGACGTGGTCGTCATCGGTGGTGGCATCCAGGGGGCCGGGTGCGCCCAGGCCGCCGCCGCTGCAGGCTATCGGGTGTGCCTGCTGGAACAGAACGAGTGGGGCTCGGGGACGTCGAGCCGCTCCAGCAAATTGATCCATGGCGGCCTGCGGTACCTGGAAACGTTCCAGTTCGCGCTGGTGCACCGGTCCATCGCCGAGCGCCGGCTGCTCGCGCACATTGCCGCGCCGCTGATGCGGCCACTGCGATTCCATATCCCGGTCTACGACCACGGCCGGCTCCGGCCGTGGCAGGTGCTGCTCGGCCTGGGCCTGTACAGCGCGATCGGCGGGTTCGATCGCCTGTCGCGGTTTCGCGTGGTTCCCCGGCGCGACTGGCACCGGCTTGACGGCCTTGAACTGGACGGACTGCAGCGGGTCTTCCAGTACTGGGACGTGCAGACCGACGACCGGCGGTTGACCGAAGCGGTCGTGGACTCGGCCGCGGCGCTCGGCGCCGACGTGCGCGAGCACACTCGTTTCGTGCAGGCGGCATGGCAGCCGGGCGGGTATCAGGTTGTCTGCCGTCGCGACGATGTCGAACAGCGCATCGACTGCCGGGTGATCATCAACGCCGCCGGACCGTGGGCCGCCGAACTGCAGTCCCGTATCCAGGGCGCGCCGGCGCCGCAACCGGTCGAACTGGTCAAGGGCGCGCACATCGAGCTCGCCGGCCGGATCAGCGATGCGGTGTTCTACGTCGAGGCCCCGAGTGACGGCCGCGCGCTGTTCGTGATGCCCTGGTATGGCAACACCCTGGTGGGCACCACGGAAACCGCGTTTTCCGGTGAACCCGCCGATGCCGACGCGAGCGAGCAGGAGGTGCAATACCTGCTCGACACCGTGGCGCACTATTTTCCCGATTTCGAGCGCCGGCTGGTCAACCGTTACGCTGGCGTGCGCGTTTTGCCGCAGGACACCGGCAAGGTGTCGGCGCGATCGCGCGACACCCTGTTGCAGTACGACGACGAGCGCGCGCCGACCCTGGTCACCGTCCACGGTGGGAAGCTGACGACCTACCGCGCGGTCGCCGAACAGATCGTCGCCCGGATCGCGCGGACCCTGGGACCCAGGCCCGGAGGCCGCGGCACGCGCGGCATCTTCCTCGGCCCGGGGAAAAACGCGGCCATCGGGCGAACGTAGCGGCGTCTACCAGCGTGGCCTGAGGCAGGAGCGCGGCGATGGTGCGCCGCCGCCCGCGGCTCACCGGCGTCGATTGACGGCGGCCCGGGCAGCAGGTCAGGCGAGGCGATGGCCAGACCGCGCCAGCCTGCGGATACCCGACTGTAGAAATCAGCCTGTAGAAATCAGCCTGCAGAAATCAGCCTGCAGAAATCAGCCTCAGTCCTCTTCCTGCCTCGGCTTGTACGCCTCGACCAGCTTCTGCTGCACCTGCGCCGGCACCGGCTCGTAGTGGCTGAAATCCAGCGAATAGCGCCCGCGACCCGCGGTCACCGACTTCAGTTCCGCCGCATAGCCCTCCAGTTCGGACAGCGGCACCTTGGCCTTGACCAGGATCTCACTGCCACGCACCACATCGGTGCCGTTGATGCGCGCGCGCTTGCTGGCCAGGCCGCCGCTGATGTCGCCCATGTTCTGTTCCGGAGCGCTGACTTCGAGGTCGACGATCGGCTCGAGCACCTGCGGCCGGGCCTTGGCGATCGCATCGAGGAACGCCTTCTTGCCGGCGGCGACGAACGCGACCTCTTTGCTGTCGACGCTGTGGTGCTTGCCGTCATGCACGATCACGCGCACGTCCTGCATCGGGAATCCCGCGACAGCGCCGTGAGCCAGGACCTGGCGCACGCCTTTCTCGACCGCCGGCAGGAACTGGCCGGGGATCGTTCCCCCCTTCACCGCATCGACGAACTCGAAACCGCTGCCGCGCGGCAACGGCTCAACGCGCAGGAACACCTCGCCGAACTGCCCGGCGCCACCGGTCTGCTTCTTGTGGCGATGGTGGCCTTCGGCAGCGCTGCTGACGGTCTCGCGATAGGCAACCCGCGGCGGTCGCGAACTCACCTCGACGCCGTATTTCTCCCGCAGTCGCTCGATGTTGACCCGCAGGTGCAGGTCCGACAGGCCGCGCAGCACGGTTTCGTTGGTTTCGGCCTCGTGCTCGACGATGAAGCACGGGTCCTCCTCGGCCAGCTTGTGCAGCGCCGTGGCGAGTTTCTGCTCCTGGCCCTTGCTGACCGCTTCGACGGCCAGGCCGAACATCGGCGCGGGGAAGTCCAGTGGCGCCAGGTGGATCAGGTCCTCGTCGTGGCTGTCGTGCAGTACGGCATCGAAGTGCACGTCGTCGATCCGCGCCACCGCGGCGATGTCACCCGGGATCGCCTGCTCGATCTCGACGTGCTCGCGGCCCTTGAGCCTGAACAGGTGGCCGACCTTGAACGGCTTCTTGCCGTCATCGACGAACAGTTGGGTGTCCCTGCGGACGGTGCCCTGGTAGACACGGAACACGCCAAGCTTGCCGACGAACGGGTCGTTGACGATCTTGAACACGTCGGCGATCACGTGTGCGTCCGGATCGGGAGCAACGCGGAGCGGCTGCGCGTCCGCGCCGCGGCCCTTCAGGAACGGCGGCGGGTTCGCCTCGCCCGGGTTCGGCAACAGTCGACCGGCGACCTCGAGGATTTCGCTGATGCCGACACCGGTGCGCGCCGAACAGAACAGCACCGGGACCAGATGGCCCTCGCGTAGGCACTGCTCGAACGCGGCGTGCAGTTCCTCGCCCGACAGGCCGCCCTCGCCGAGGTCGAGGTAGTGCTCCATGACGTTTTCGTTGATCTCGACGACCTGGTCGATGATCTTCTGGTGCCAATGGGCGACCCCGCCGAGGTCGCTGCTGCCATCGGTCTGCCGGAAGCAGTCGACCACCCGCCTGGCGCCGTCGGCGGGCAGGTTGAGCGGCAGGCATTCAGCGCCGAACGTGGCCTGCAGTTCCTCCAGCAGTCGCGCGCAGTCGGCATCAACGTGGTCGATCTTGTTGACCACGATGACGCGGCACAGGTTGCGGGCCTTGGCGTAGTCCATCATCCGGCGCGCGCCGTATTCCGCGCCGCCGTCGGCCGCCACCACCACCACCACCGTGTCCACCGCGGCCAGCGCGGCG
>JBBRWW010000183.1:0-4941 GCA_038248955.1 Lysobacterales bacterium | reverse complement strand
TACCGAGATCGCGCTGGACGCGCAGGTCGAAGGTCACAGCGTGGTGGTGTCGGTGGTCGACCACGGCATCGGCCTGGCGCGCGAGCACGCGATCGAGATCTTCGAGCCGTTCGCGCAGATCGACACCTCGGTGGAACGCACCCGCCGGGGCCTGGGCATCGGCCTGACGCTGGTCAAGCGGCTCGTGGCGATGCACGGCGGCGACGTGGTCGCGCACAGCCCTGGCCTCGGCCTGGGCAGCCGGTTCGAGGTCGTGCTGCCCTTGGCATCGGCGTCCCCGCTGCAGGCGACCGCAATGCCCTGCGCAACCGGGCTCGATCACCCGGGCACCTCGCGCAGGGCGCTGGTGATCGATGACAACCAGGACGCGGCCGACACCCTGGCGATGATGCTGGAGCTGCTCGGCCACGACACCCGCCGCCTGTACGACCCGCGCGAAGCGGTGGAAACGGTGGCGGCGTTCGCGCCCGACGTGGTGTTCCTCGACATCGGCATGCCCGGCCTCAGCGGTTACGACGTCGCCCGGATGCTGCGCGCCAGCCCGGCCGGCCAGCGGGCGGTGCTGGTCGCGGTGACCGGTTGGGGCCAGCCCGACGACCGCCGACGCACCGCCGATGCCGGTTTCGACCACCACCTGGTCAAACCGCCGGAAATGGCGGCAATCTGCCGGATCTGCGAGGAGCTGCAACCCGGGAGCCCGGCATGAGTGCGGACGTGCCACTGCTGGACCGCCTCGTGCACGACCTCAAGGGACCGCTGTCGCCGCTGCAGACCGCGGCTTACCTGCTCGGGCGCGACGACCTGCCGCCCGAGCGCCGCCGCGAGCTGCTCGATACGCTGGAGCGGCAGTCGCGGCGGCTCGGGCGGATGATCGACGAGGCCGGCGACTGGGTGCGCGCCTCGCAGCAGCGGCTGGTCAGCCGGCTCGCCCCGTTCGAGCTCGGCATGTGGATTGATACCACGATCGGCGGCATCGCCGGTTGCACCGTGGAGCCGCGCATTCCCGTCGAGCTGGTCGAACAGCTCATCACCGGCGACGAGACGCGACTGCTGCAGATGCTCGCCACGCTGATCTGCCACGCTGCCGCGCGCGACCCGGAACATTCCCCGCAGCTCATCGCGACAGCGGCACCCGGCGGGGTGCGCATCACCGTCAGCGACCGCGGACCGGCGCTCGATCCGGCGGCGCTGGCCGGGCTGCTCGAGCAGCCCGACGCGGCGCCCGCCGACGCCGGCCTGGGCCTGCGCCTGCTGATCGCCGCCGCGATCGTCCGCGCCCATGGCGGCACCCTGGTGGCGAAGGTCGGCGACAGCGGGCGAGGCCTGTCGCTGGTCGTAACCCTGCTGTTTGAGCCTCCGCGTTAGACACAGCCCGTGTTCGTGCGGATCAGTCGGACGAACGTTGAAACAACCGGCGTCGTCACCAGGATTGCCCAGCAAGCCGTGAACCATCCGATCTGCGCTTGGAAAACGCGGCACAAAGGGATTTGCGTTTGCTTCGGCGCCAACAGTTCCTGGCCACCCAAGGCCACCCGACCTGGACGACACCGCGGAACGCGAGGTCTGGCGAACCATCTCTTCCCCGCAGCAGGGCATACCCGGCGCTGAGCCCATCAAGCGCCGCGAATTCATGACGCATCGCGGCACATTCTGTTGCATCGCGTCACAAATCCTGGTCGTCCCACGACTCGCGGCGGCATCGCACGCAACCCGCTTTTCGCCCACGCAGGCCGTGATAGCAACCGCTGCGGTTCGATCAGCCTCCGCTGTTCAGCTTTCCGGACGTTTTGGCACTTGCAATTTTTTCGTCAATACGGGACCGCATGGTTGTATCGGGAATTATTTCTGTCATATGGTCGCCGAGCTCGGCACTCAGGGGGTGCGTGAGCACCGTTGTTCTGTCTTTCACCTAACTGCTATGGGGAATGGATTCATGAAAGCTCGACGCATGCTTCGCATGGGACTGTTGGCTGCCGCCACCGCCACCGTCTCGTTCACCGCCGTTGCCAGCCACACCTGGAACAACTACCACTGGGCGCGTACCACGTCGTCCTTCACGTTGCAGGTCATCGACAGCAACACCACCAACTGGGACGACGAATTGTCGCTGGCACTGTCGCAGTGGTCGCAGTCCACCAAGCTCGACCTGCGCGTCACGTCCTACGACAGCTCGTCCACGACACGCAGCAGCTGCCCGGCCACGACCGGCAAGATCCGTTCATGCAACTACACCTACGGCAGCAACGGCTGGCTGGGCCTGGCATCGATCAACCTGGACTCGGGCGGCCACATCGTCCGCGGCACGTCGAAGATGAACGACACCTATTCGACGTCGTTCGCCAGCCAGGACCAGCGTCGGCACGTGATGTGCCAGGAGATCGGGCACCTGTTCGGGCTGGGCCACACCAGCGAAAATGGTTCTGTGCAGAACACCTGCATGGACTACTCGACGTCCCCCACCAGCACGGCGCCGAACTCGCATGACTACAGCCAGCTGGCAACCCAGTACGGCCACACCGATTCGTACAACAGCTACACCGTGGGCACAACGGCGGCGTTGTCGTCCGCGCAGACCGCGATGGCCGGCAAGTCACCGATGGGCATCCGCGTACGCAAGGGCGTGTTCGACGAGATGTGGGCCGCGCCCGACGGCAAGGGTGGCACCTGGATCCACCACGTGACGCTTGCGCCGGGCTTCGAGCACACCGAACTGCTCGACGGCGACCAGTAACGCACCATCACGGCGCCGGCCACTGCCGGCGCCGTTCTTATGACCAGCACGCGCCTGCCCCCGGCAGGCGTTTCCATCTGCAAAGGGAGGCATGCCATTGAAGACCGTGTTGCTGATCGCCTTGATGAGCGTGGTCATGGGTTGCTCCGGCAATCAGGGCAGCGCGGGCACCAAATCGGAACGGGCCGACAACGACAAGGCGAGTCTGGCCGAGCCCGTCGCGGGCAACGTGCCCGCAGTCCCGTCCGTCGCCACTGGCGACGCCAACATCATCGGTACCGTCGGCACACCCGTGGCCGGCGCTGAATCAACCGGTTCCTCCGACGCGGCCACGCCGTCCACCGCAGCAGCCTGCAGCAAGCGCGGCGGTACGTGGCGTCGCGCCGGAATCATGCGACTTGAGGTCTGCGATCTGCCCACCGCCGACGCGGGCAAGGCCTGCCGAGGGGACGCGGACTGCGAGAGCGTGTGTATCGCTCCCGAGGGCGCGCCGCCATCGGGCCCCGTGACCGGACAGTGCTACCGCTCCAATATCACCGTGGGCACCTGCCTGACCCTGGTCGAGGACGGGCGCATCGCACAGGCCCAGTGCGCCGATTGAGACCAAAGGGACAGACCAAAGGGACAGACCAAAGGGTCAGGCCCAAGGGGACGAGACCAAAGGCGACGGAGGAAATTAATCCCTTCCAGGCGACGAGCCGATGGACGTGTGACGTGGCGCCAGCACACTCGCGGGCAGGCGAACGGCCGCTGGATTGAATGTCGGCTTGCACTAACATGGTGCAATGTTGCCCGCCCTGCCCGCTTCCGCCGCATCTGCGCCCGTCGATGTCGATGTCGATGCGCTGACCACGCCGCTCGCCTGGGCTGACGCCGGCGGCGCGATCGTCGGGGCCAACCCGGCATTCGCGCACTGGCTCGGGGTCAGCATGCGGCGACTGCTGGGCTGGCCGATCGCCGGCCTCGACGGCGAGGGCCGGCTCGCCGAGGCGTTGGCGCGGCCCGTCGACGCCGCTGCCGCGCCGTTGCGCCTGCGCCGGCTGCGTCTGCGCTACCCCGAGGCGGACGAGCGCTTCGCCGACGTCTGGATCAGCCGCCGCGGCGACGGCGGCTGGTTGCTCGAGGCCCATCCGGTCGACGAGTTTCCCGGCGACGACCCGGCGCTGCTGCTGCCGTCGGCGCTGTCGGCCTCGCTCAAGGGCCTGGCCCACGAGCTGCGCAACCCGCTCGCCGGACTCAAGGGCGCCGCGCAGCTGCTGGCGCGCCGCGTCGAGGGCGACGACGCCCATGAGCTGGTCGCGCTGATTGCCAGCGAAGTGACGCGCCTGACCGCGCTGCTCGACCAGCTGCTGACCCCGTCGCCGCCGCGTCCGCACGCGGCGCTCAACATCCATGCCGTGCTCGAGCGCGTGCTGCGCCTGGCCGAGAGCGATGCCGGCTGGGCGGTGCGGGTGCTGCGCGACTACGACCCGAGCCTGCCGGACCTCGACGGCGACGCCGACCGGCTGGTGCAGGCGGCCTGGAACCTGGTGCGCAACGCGATCGAGGCCGGCGCCACCCACGTCACCCTGCGCACGCGCGCCGAACACGGCCTGCGCATCGGCGCCGCCGTGCACCCGATCGCGCTGCGGCTGGAGATCGTCGACGACGGTCGCGGGGTGCCCGACGAACTCGCCGAGCAGCTGTTCCTGCCGCTGGTATCGGGCCGCGCCGAGGGCAGCGGGCTCGGCCTCGCGCTTGCCCAGCAGGTCGCGCGCGAGCACCAGGGCTCGCTCGCGTACCGCTCGCGGCCCGGGCATACCGTGTTCACGCTGCTGCTGCCGAGGCTGAGCGGGGAGGACGGCGATGCCCGCTGATCGAGGGATCAATGGCGGCGGCGCCGGCGACCGCATCTGGGTCGTCGACGACGACCGCAGCGTGCGCTTCGTGCTGGTGACGGCGCTGCGCGAGGCCGGCTACCGGGTCGACGACTTCGGCAGCGCCGCCGACGCACTGACGGCGCTGGCCCAACGCGGCGCCCCCGATCTGCTGTTCACCGACGTGCGCATGCCCGGCGACAGCGGCCTGGTGCTGCTCGACAAGCTCAAGGCCCGCGCGCCGCAGCTGCCGGTGATCGTGATGAGCGCCTACACCGACGTCGCCAGCACCGCCGGCGCGTTCCGCGGCGGCGCCCACGAATTCCTCTCCAAACCCTTCGATCTCGACGATGC
>JBBRWW010000182.1:0-5095 GCA_038248955.1 Lysobacterales bacterium | reverse complement strand
TGCACCGCGCCGGTCGAGTTCTGCAGGAACTCCATCTGTCCGGCCAGGTCGCTGTTGTCGCCGACCACGACCATGCCGCCGACCATGTCGGAGTGGCCGTTGAGGTACTTGGTCGCCGAGTGCATGACCATGTGCGCGCCGTGCTCGAGCGGGCGCTGCAGGATGGGCGAGCTGAAGGTGTTGTCGACCACCACGATCAGGCCGCGCTTGCGCGCGATCGCGGCGATCTGGGCGATGTCGACCAGTTTGAGCAGCGGGTTGGTCGGGGTCTCGATCCAGACCAGCTTGGTCTCGGGCCGGATCGCGGCCTCGAAGGCGGCGGCGTCGGTCAAGTCTATCCAGCTGAAATCGAGGCCGGCGGAGCGGCGGCGGACGCGCTCGAACAGGCGGTAGGTGCCGCCGTAGACGTCGTCCATCGCGATCACGTGGCTGCCGGCATCGAGCAGGTCGAGGATCGTCGCGGTCGCGGCCGAGCCGGATGCGAACGCGAACCCGCGGGTGCCGCCTTCCAGCGCGGCGACGCAGCGCTCGTACGCGAACCGGGTCGGATTGTGGCTGCGCGAGTACTCGAAGCCCTGGTGCACGCCCGGGCTGGACTGCACGTAGGTGGAGGTCGCGTAGATCGGCGTCATCACCGCGCCGGTGCTGGGGTCGGGCGACTGGCCGGCGTGGATTGCCAGCGTGCCGAGGGCGTGCTTGGGCGCGTCGCCCGCGTGGTGTTGGGTCATTGCGTCTTTCCTTGGTGCCCGGAGGCCTTCGCGACCGCGAATTCTACCACCGGGGTCTGGGGCGGGCCTGCATGAAGCGGCTCTCGCCGGGTTCACGATGACGGCGGAATGGGGTGTGCGGCGCCGGAGGGGAATCGCGATCGCCATGCGGCCTTCGGTGCCTACGGGAACACGGTGACAGGCCGGGAAGCAGGCATCGCAGGGCTTCCCCGAGCTCGCTTCGGGTCCTGACCTGGTTTTCCGGATACCGTTCCGATGGAGCAGTGCAGGGCATCGGCCGGCTTGGGGTTCGCCGCTATCCGGGGGCTGCGCGCCCTCACCCCAGCCCTCTCACCTTTGGACACCCTTCGGGCGCCGCAAGCGGGAGAGGGGGCCAAACGACGCGGCGCCGGGGCCTTCGGACCTTCGGACCTTCTGGCGGCCGGCTTACTGCACCCGCCGGCGCAGGTAGTTCAGCAGGTCGATCCGCGTGATCAGGCCGAGGAACTGGTCGCCGTCGGTGACGATCACCACGTGGCCGCGGTCGAACACCGGCAACAGCGATTCGACCGGCGAATGCACGTCGATCTTGTCGAGCGTGCTGACCATCGCGGTGGACACCAGATCGCGGAAGCGCGCCTCGTCGCCGTAGACGTGCAGCAGGACGTCGCTTTCATCGACGATGCCGACCAGCTGCTCGCCATCCATCACCGGCAGCTGGCTGACGTCGTACAGCTTCATGCGCTGGTAGGCGGTGACCAGCAGGTCATTGGGGCCGACCACCACGGTGTCGCGCTGCGAATACGGCCGCAGGATCAGGTCGCGCAGGTCGCCTTGCTGCTCGCGCGCGAGGAAACCGTTGTCGAGCATCCAGTAATCGTTGTACATCTTCGACAGGTATTTATTGCCGGTGTCGCAGACGAACATTAGGACTTTCTTCGGCGTGGTCTGTTCCGCGCAGTACTTCAAGGCCGCAGCGAGCAGGGTGCCGGTCGAGGAGCCGCCGAGGATGCCCTCCTTCTCCAGCAGCTCGCGCGCGGTCAGGAAGCTTTCCTTGTCGCTGATGGCGTAGGCGCGCTTGACCCGGCTGAAGTCGGCGATCGACGGCAGGAAATCCTCGCCGATGCCTTCGACCATCCAGCTGGCGGACTTGTCGCTGAGCGTGCCCTCGTTGATGTACTCGGTCAGGATCGAACCCACCGGATCGGCGAGGATCAGGTCCGTGTGCGGCGAATGCGCGGCGAAGCAGCGCGACAGCCCGGTCATGGTGCCGGAGCTGCCGCAGCCGAACACGATCGCATCGAGGCCGCCGACCTCGGCCATCTGATCCAGGATCTCCGGGCCGGTGCCGTACTCGTGCGCGGCCGGGTTGTCCGGGTTGCCGAACTGGTTGATGAAATACGCGCCCGGGGTTTCGCGGGCGAGGCGCTCGGCCATGTCCTGGTAATAGTCGGGATGACCCTTGGCTACGTCCGAGCGGGTCAGCACCACCTGCGCGCCCATCGCCTTGAGGTTGAAGATCTTCTCGCGGCTCATCTTGTCGGGCACCACCAGGATCAGCTTGTAGCCCTTCTGCTGCGCCACCAGCGCCAGGCCGATGCCGGTGTTGCCGGCGGTGCCCTCGACCAGGGTGTCGCCGGGCGCGATGTCGCCGCGCGCCTCGGCCGCCTCGATCATGGTCAGGCCGATGCGGTCCTTGATCGAACCGCCGGGATTCTGGGACTCCAGCTTGAAATACAACTCACACAGGCCGGCGTCGAGACGCTGGGCCTTGACGATCGGCGTGTTGCCGATCATGTCGAGAACGGAAGAATGGATGGCCATGCGGAAGCGCGATTCCAGGGGCCGCGCAGGGCGCGGCGGGCCACGGGATTCTAACCGGGGGGAGCGGAGTTGCGCCCGGGACGCCGTGTGCGGGTCAGTGTCGTTTGTGGGTCTGCGTGGCGGGCGGGGCCGATGGCCCGGCGCAATGACCACGGCGGTGGCCGGCTAACCGCCATGGCCGGAGGCGTACCCCGGCCATGGCGGTCCCGGTGTTGCGGGCGGCGACGTCGGCCGACGAGGAAGCCGCCGCCACCCGCAGCAAGGCGTCAGTTGGCGCGTTTGTCGTACATCTGGATGAGGCGATCCTTGGCAGCCAGTTTTTCGCGCTTCATCTGGTGGAGCGTGACTTCGTCGATGGGCAGCACTCCGAGTTCCGCATCCATCACTTTCTTGTCGAGGTCCCGGTGGCGGTGGTAAAGCTGCTTGAACTCCGGGTTCGCCTTGATCAGCGCGTCGATTTCCAGCTGTGGTTGTTCGTCAAACATGAAAGCCTCCTTCGGCACGAATGCAAACGCCCCGGCCGGATGGCCAGGGCGTTGCGGGGGGGTGCAAGGGGTGTCGAGTTGATGCCGCGGCCAATCCATACAGGCTTGGCCGCCGGGACTATCGCGGCGGCGGCTTCCTGCAGTGACTGTCCCGTACCGGGCGCTTGCTTCATCAACCTGACCCATCGCCGAGCGAAGGTAACCGCTCGGGAATTTGACCCTACTCCTCCGACAATCGGGCGGCAAGACGGCAGCTGCAGCACCGGCCGACGGCCCGACGGACGGCAACCCGGAGCGCTCGTACAGGCATGGGTTTTTCGGTCACGGCGAACATAAATTAATGATAAATAACGCTATTTTGACGAAATAACGACTTCGACACGGCGATTGCGTGCCCGCCCCGCAGCGCTGGCGTTGTCCGCCACCGGCTGCAACTGGCCACGTCCGACCGCCTGCACCTTCGCCCGGGGCACGCCGCCGGCGACCAGCGCATCGCGCACCGCATTGGCGCGACGCTGCGACAACGCCAGATTGGCTGCCGCGGTGCCCTGGTTGTCGGTGTGTCCCTCGACGGCCACCGATCCTGCCGGCCCGGTCTTCAGGTAGGCCGCGAGCGCCTTGATGCTCGATGCAGCGGCGCCGGTCAGCGCGGCCTGCCCGGACGCGAACGCGTCACCGGCGAGGCTGAACACCTCGCCGCGCGTGTCGCGTCGCGACGATGGCAGCTTGCCACCGGCCATCAGTTCGGCCTCCTCACGCGCCAGGGCAGCCTCCTTCTCGCGTGCCACAGCCAGCTTGGCGGTCTGCGCGCCAGCGACCCCTTCGAGCGTCGCCTGCACGTCCTGCATCGCCTGGGCGTCCGTGGCGGCCTGCTGCCGCAGGCGTTCGGTGGTTTCTGCCTGGATCTGCGCCTGCACGCGCAGGCGCTCGGCCTCGGCGCGCGCGCGCGCCGCGTCACGCCGGCTGGCGTCGACCAGCAATTCGCTGCGCTCGCGGTCGAGGCGGTCGATCTCGCGTTGCGCGGCCTGGGTTCGCGCGGCGATCTCGGCGATCTGCACGCGCCGCTGGGCGATGAACAGTGACCCGTCGCGGTCACTTCGACGCGCGTTGGCGAGGACGTCGAGCGCCTGTCGCGCCTGCAGCCTTTCGTAGGCGGCGAGCGTGGCGTAGTCGGGCTGGGATTCGAGGGCCGCCAGGCGTGCCGCCAGACCGGGATCCTGCTGGGCGTGGGCGCCGGAGGTGGCTACCAGCAGCGCGATGGCGAGTGCCATGGGGAGTGCGCTGGGGAGTGCGATTGACGGTTTCATTGGCCATCCTCCGCCTGCAGGTGCTGCTGCAATTCGGCGATCTCGGCGCGGCGCTGGGTGAGCTCGGCCGTTACCAGGGCCTCGCGACTGCGGGCGTAGGCGAGATCGGCATCGGCGGCGGCGGCGAGCGCGAGGCGACGGGCCTCGGCCTCGCGACCGCGCGCCATCTCGGACTGCGCCTGCGCGAGCGCCGAGCGCGCCGCAACGATGTCCGCGGCCGCGTATTGGTCGGCGTCGGCACCGTCGGCGCGGGTCACTGCCTGCTGGGCGGTGGCCAGTTCGCTGGTCGGGGCTGGCAGGCTCGCACACGCGCTCAGGAAAACGAGAACGGTGGCCGGCAGCACGAAACGGAATTGTGCGAAGCTTGGGATCATTAGGGGTGCCGTGTTGAAGGGGGAGCCCGCGAGGGCTCCGGCACGGCCATTGTCGGAACCCGGCGGCGCGCTTGCAACGGTTGCCGTCTTCACACATAGGGTGGATGCATGGATATCGGCTATTTCCTCAAGCTGATGACGGAAAAGAACGCCTCGGACATGTTCCTGACCACCGGCGCGCCGGTCTACATCAAGGTCGAGGGCGTGCTGCATCCGCTGGGCAACACCGGCCTGCCGCCCGGGATGGTCAAGAAAATCGCCTATTCGCTGATGGACGAAGGCCAGGTGCCGCAGTTCGAGCGCGACCTGGAACTGAACATGGCGTTCGCATTGCACGACGCCGGCCGCTTCCGCATCAACGTGTTCAAGCAGCGCGGCGAAGTCGGCATGGTGATCCG
>JBBRWW010000181.1:0-5158 GCA_038248955.1 Lysobacterales bacterium | reverse complement strand
GGTACGCGACAACCTTTCACCGTCAGGTTCCTGAGCCATGCCGACCCTATTCCCCGTCGCCGGCACGCGCCGGTTCGCGCCGATGGCTTTGGCCGTGGTGCTGGCCCTGTCCGGCTGCGCCAGCACCGGCGGGCTGGCGCCAAAGGACGTTCCGACCGATGCCAATACCCTCGCTGCCGCCCGGAGTTTCGGAGCGGGCGCGGTGTCCGGTGCCGCCTTCCCGGCGACGGACTGGTGGACGGCGCTGGGCGACCAGCAACTCGACGCCCTGATCACCGAGGCGCTCGCCGGCACGCCCAGCCTCGACGCCGCCGATGCGCGACTGCGGCAGGCAATCGCCCAGGCCGGGCTTGCCGACGCCGCCCGCAAGCCGACCGTGGCCGCCGGCGCGCAGTACTCGGGCCTGCTGATCCCGGAATCGGTGATCGCCGAGCCGATCGGCGGCCACTACGCCGGGATCGAACTGCTTACGCTCACCCTCAACTACAGCCCCGACCTGTGGGGCGGCAAGCGCGCCCGCTGGGAAGCCGCGCTAGGCCAGGCGCGCGGCGCCGAGATCGATGCCCAGGCGGCGCGGCTGGGGTTGTCCTCCAACATCGCCCGCATCTACATCGCCCTCGCCCAGGCACACGCCGCGCAGGGCGTGGCGTTGGCCGACCAGCAGCGCGGCGACCGCCTGCTGGGCCTCGGCCGCCAGCGGGTGAAGGCCGGCCTCGACAGCCAGCTGCCGCTCCGCCAGGCGGAGAGCGCGGTGGCCAGCGCCAAGCAGCAGGCGCTGGCGGCGCAGCAGCAGATCGACGCGGCGCGCAACGCGCTTGCCGCGCTGCTGGGCAAGGGCCCCGATCGCGGCCTGGCCATCACCCCGCCGACGTTGCTCACCGCGCCCTCGCCCGCCGTGCCCGCCGTGCTGCCGAGCGAACTGCTGGGCCACCGTCCGGACGTCGTCGCCGCGCGCTGGCGCGTCGAGGCTTCGCGGCAGGCAATCACGGCCAGCAAGGCCGACTTCTATCCGACCGTGAACCTCGCGGCGATGGTGGGACTGGCGTCCAGCGGCCTATCCAACCTTTTCACCAGCAATGCACTGCTGGTCCAGGGCGGCCCCGCAATCAGCCTGCCGATCTTCGATGGCGGCAAGCTGCGCAACCAGCTGGCCAGGAGCGATGCCGACTACGACCTGGCGGCTGCCACCTACAACCAGACATTGGTCGGCGCGCTGCACGAAGTCGCCGACGCGCTGCAGTCGGCGCGTTCGCTGGATGCACAGATCGCCTCGACCCTCCAGGCCCGCGACGCGGCGCAGGCGGCCTGGCAGCTGGGCACCACGCGCTATCGCGCCGGGCTAGGCACCCAGATCGACGTGCTCACCGCGCAGCGCCCGCTGCTGCAGCTGGACCAGCAACTTGCCACGCTGCGCGCGCAACGCCTGCTCGCGGCGGTCGACCTCGATCGCGCGCTTGGCGGCGGCCTCGTGCTGGCCGCGCCCGCCACCCAATCCGATTCCTCATCCGACACCGCCCGGGCCCCCACGCCATGACCACCGAACTCAATCCCAATGCCGACGCGGCCGCGCCGGCGAAGAAGAACGGCAGGCGCAAGCGTGCGTTGCTGATCGTGCTTGCCGTGGTGGTGGTCGCTGGACTGGCGTGGACGGCGTGGTACCTGCTGGTCGCGCGCTGGCACCAGGACACCGACGACGCCTATGTTCTGGGCAACGTCGTCGCCATCAGCCCGCAGACCACCGGCACCGTGGTCAGCATCGGCGCCGACGACGGCATGAAGGTCAGCGCCGGGCAGGTGCTGGTGCAGCTCGACCCGAACGATGCCCGCGTCGCCTACGAGCAGGCGGCCGCCAATCTCGCCAATACCGTGCGCCAGGTACGAGGGCTGTACAGCACGGTCGACGCCGGCCAGGCCGACCTCGCCGCACGCCGGGTCGCGGTGCAGCGCGCGCGCGCCGACGTCCAGCGCCGTGCAGGCCTGGTCGCCAGCGGCGCGGTCTCGGCCGAGGAGGTCGCGCATGCACGCGACGAACTCGCCGCCGCCGAAGCCGCGCTGTCGTCGTCGCGCGGGCAGCTGTCGCGCAACAGCGCACTCGTCGATTCGACCTCGCTGACGAAGCAGCCGCAGGTGCAGGCCGCCGCCGCGCAGGTGCGCTCGGCGTACCTCAACCTGCAGCGCGCGGCGATCGTCGCGCCGGTGTCCGGCCACGTCGCCAAACGCACCGTGCAGCTCGGCCAGCGCGTGATGCCTGGCGCGGCCCTGATGACGATCGTGCCGCTGGAGCAGGTCTGGGTGGAGGCGAACTTCAAGGAGACCCAGCTTGCCGACATGCGCATCGGCCAGCCGGTCGAGCTGACTTCCGACCTCTATGGCACAGGCGTCACCTACGACGGCAAGCTCGCCAGCCTCGGCCTCGGCACCGGCGGGGCGTTCGCGCTGTTGCCGGCGCAGAACGCCAGCGGCAACTGGATCAAGATCGTCCAGCGCGTGCCGGTGCGCATCGAGCTTGACCCGAAGCAACTGGCCGCGCACCCGCTGCGCCTGGGCCTGAGCATGAGCGTCGACGTCAGCATCCGCGACCAGGGTGGCGCAGTGCTCGCGAGCGCGACGCCGGCCAAGCCGATCCTCGCCACGCAGGCGTACGCCAAGCAGCTCGCCGACGCCGACGCGCTGATCGACACGATCATCCGCGACAACGCGCCGGCCGGCCGCCGGGGCTGAGACGCCCTCCGCCGACGGGGCGCTCGCGCGCCTCGTCGGCGCCACCCCCCCGCCTTGCTCCGCGTTCCGCGGAACCCCTGACCAGGCAGCGCATCCATGTCCGCCACCACCGCCTCGGCGGGCGCCGCACCGGCGCCGCAAGCGGGCTTCCGCCCTCCCAACCTGGCATTGACCACGATCGGCCTAGCGCTGGCGTCGTTCATGCAGGTGCTCGACATCACCATCGCCAACGTCTCGTTGCCGACCATCGCCGGCAACCTCGGCGCCAGCTCCAGCCAGGCGACGTGGGTGATCACCTCGTTCGCGGTCAGCAACGCGATCGCGCTGCCGTTGACCGGCTACCTCACGCGGCGCTTCGGGGAGCGCAAACTCTTCATCTGGGCGACGATGCTGTTCTCGCTCGCCTCGCTGCTGTGCGGGCTGGCGTCGAGCATGGGGTTCCTGGTCGTCGCGCGCGCCGTGCAGGGGTTCGTCGCCGGACCGATGTATCCGGTCACCCAGGCACTGCTGATCTCGATCTACCCACCGCACAAACGCGGCCAGGCGATCGCGATCCTGGCGATGGTGACCGTGGTCGCGCCGATCGCCGGGCCGATCCTGGGCGGCTGGATCACCGACAACTACAGTTGGGAATGGATCTTCTTCATCAACATCCCGCTGGGTATCTTCGCCAGTCTGGTGGTCGGCAGCCAGCTGCGCGGCCGGCCGGAACGGCTCGAAAAGCCGAAGATGGACTACGTCGGCCTGGCCACGCTGGTGGTCGGCGTCGGCGCGCTGCAGGTGCTGCTGGACCTGGGCAACGACGAGGACTGGTTCAACTCCACCAAGATCGTGATCCTGGCCATCACCGCGGTGATCGCGCTGACGGTATTCCTGATCTGGGAACTGACCGAGAAGGACCCGATCGTCAACCTGCGGCTGTTCCGCCACCGCAACTTCGCCAGCGGCACGATCGCGATGGTGCTCGCCTACTCGGCGTTCTTCGCCGTCGGCCTGCTGGTGCCACTGTGGCTGCAGCGCAACCTCGGCTACACGCCGATCTGGGCCGGCCTGGCGACGGCGCCCATCGGCATCCTGCCGGTCCTGCTGACCCCGTTCGTGGGGCTGTATGCGGCGCGCTTCGACCTGCGCGTGGTCGCCAGCCTGGCGTTCGTGGTGATGGCGCTGACCAGCTTCGTGCGCTCAAGCTTCAATCTCGACGTCGACTTCAACCACGTGGCGATGGTGCAGCTGTGGCAGGGCCTCGGCGTGGCGCTGTTCTTCATGCCGGTGCTGACGATCCTGCTGTCGGACCTGGAACCGCACGAGATCGCCGCCGGCTCGGGCCTGGCGACGTTCGTGCGGACGCTCGGCGGCAGCTTCGCGGCGTCGCTGACGATCTTCGCCTGGAACCAGCGCAGCACGATCCACCACGCCCGCCTCACCGAACACATCGGCGCCTACGACCCGGCCATCCAGCAGACGGTGGCGACGCTCGGTGGCGGCGACCCGCAACGCGGCGCGGTGGTGCTTAACCAGATGATCTCGCAGCAGGCGGCGCAGCTCGGATTCAACGAGGTGTTCCACCTGCTGGGAATCCTGTTCCTGGTGGTGATCGTGTTCGTCTGGATCGCCAAGCCGCCGTTCCTGGCCAAGCTGGGCGGCGGCGCGGCGACCGCGGGCGGACATTGATCGGCGACGGCAGCCGGCGCGGCAGGTAGTGGCGTTACGGTAATCCGGTCAGCCGCAGGCTTCCATCGCCTCGGCCAGCCGCTCCACCGCAATCACCTGCATGTCGCCGATGCGACCGCTCTTGGGCGCGTTGCCCTTGGGCACGATCGCGCGCTTGAAGCCATGCGTGGCGGCTTCCTTCAGGCGGTCCTCGCCATTGGGCACCGGGCGGATCTCGCCGGACAGGCCGACCTCGCCGAACGCCACCGTCTGCTCGGCCAGCGGCTTGTCGCGCAGGCTCGACAGCACCGCCAGCAGCAGCGGCAGGTCGACCGCAGTCTCCTGCACGCGGATGCCGCCGACCACGTTCACGAACACGTCCTGGTCGCCGACGCTGACGCCGCCGTGGCGGTGCAGCACCGCCAGCAGCATCGCCAGCCGGTTCTGTTCCATGCCCACCGCGACCCGGCGCGGGTTGGCCAGTGGCGAGGCGTCGACCAAGGCCTGCACCTCGACCAGCAGCGGCCGCGTGCCTTCGCGCGTCACCATCACGCAGCTGCCCGGCTGCGGGCTGCGGCTGCCCGAAAGGAAGATCGCCGACGGGTTGGGCACCTCGCGCAGGCCCTTGTCGCCCATCGCGAACACGCCCAGCTCGTTCACGGCGCCGAAGCGGTTCTTGAAGGCCCGTAACACCCGGAAGCGGCTGCCACTCTCGCCCTCGAAATACAGCACCGCGTCGACCATGTGCTCCAGCACGCGCGGACCGGCGATACCGCCATCCTTGGTG
>JBBRWW010000180.1:0-5184 GCA_038248955.1 Lysobacterales bacterium | reverse complement strand
TCGGCATGGAGGTCGCGCACCGCGGCGTCACCCGCCTGGAGGTGGTCGCCAACATGCATGAGCGCAAGGCGCGCATGTTCGACCTCAGCGACGGGTTCGTGGCACTGCCCGGCGGTTTCGGCACGCTCGACGAGATGTTCGAGATGCTCACCTGGCGCCAGCTCGGCATCGGCAACAAGCCCTGCGCGTTCCTCGATGTCGACGGCTTCTACGCGCCGCTGATGGCGATGATGGACCGCATGGTCGCGGAAGGCTTTGTGCACGCCGGGCAGCGCGACGACCTCTGGCATGGCGACGACATCGGGGCCATGCTGGCGTGGATGGACGCCTACGTGCCGGCCCGGGCCGACAAATGGCTCGATGAAAAACTGCTCAATGAGAGCCGCCGCAAGACCCTGCGCTGAGGCCGTAATCATGACGATCGCCACCCGCTTCAATGCCTTCCGCATCCACCACGATGCCTCGCAGCCCAGTGGCAGCAGGCACCGCAGCGGCATCGAGGCGGTCACGCTCGACGACCTCTCGCCGGGCGAGGTGGTGATCAAGACCGTCCACTCGTCGGTCAACTTCAAGGACGCGCTGGCGGGCACGGGCGAAGGCAAGATCCTGCGCTCGTTCCCGCTGGTGGGCGGCATCGATGTCGCAGGCCACGTGGTGGCCTCCACGGACCGGTCGTTCAAGGAAGGCGACGCCGTGCTGGTCACCGGCTGCGGACTCAGCGAAACGCGCGATGGCGGCTTCAGCGAATACGCGCGCCTGGAAGCGCAATGGGTGGTGCCGCTGCCCACCGGGCTGAGCCTGCGCGAGAGCATGATCCTGGGCACCGCGGGCTTCACGGCGGCGCTCGCGCTGTTACGGATGATCGACAACCGCCAGAGCCCCGATCTCGGCCCGCTGGCAGTAACCGGCGCCACCGGCGGTGTCGGCTCGCTCGCGGTCGACATCTTCAGCCGCGCCGGCTTCGAGGTCCATGCGATCAGCGGCAAGTCCGACCAGGCCGATTACCTGAGGTCGATCGGCGCCACTGAAATCCTCGGCCGCGATGCACTCGCCACCAGGCGGGCGCTGGAATCCGTCCATTTCGGCGGCGGGCTGGACAATGTGGGCGGACCGATGCTGTCCAGCCTGCTGGCGCAGACCGCGCCCTATGGCAATGTGGCCAGCGCCGGCCTGGCGGCGTCAGCGGAGCTCGACGCGACCGTGATGCCCTTCATCATCCGCGGCGTATCGCTGCTGGGCGTTGCCTCCGCCGGCACCGCACGCGATCTGCGCGACGCCGTCTGGCAGCACCTGGCGAGCGACTGGAAGCCCGCCCACCTGGAGCGCATCTGCACCCGCGAGGTCGGCCTGGCGCAACTGCCGCTGGTGTTCCCGACCATGCTGGCAGGCGGCTCGGTCGGCCGCACCCTGGTGACGATCTGATCGCCGCAGCGTGAGCGGTTTGCGGGGACGCCCGGCGCCGCTACAATCGGCCCATTATCAGGGGAAATTTGATGGCTCGCATACTGATCGTCGACGACTCTCCGTCGCAATTGATGGGCATCTGCCGCATCGTCGAAAAGCTGGGCCATCAGGCGTTGACCGCCGAGGATGGCGCCGCTGGCGTCGAAGCCGCCAAACGTGAGCTGCCCGACCTGATCCTGATGGACGTGGTGATGCCGAACCTCAACGGCTTCCAGGCCACGCGGTCAATCTCCCGCGAACCCACCACCAAGCACATCCCGGTGGTGCTGGTGACGACGAAGGACCAGGAGACCGACCGCATGTGGGGCCTGCGCCAAGGCGCCAAGGCCTACATCACCAAGCCGTTCAGCGAAACGGACCTCGCGGACGTCATCAGCCAACTGATGACCGCCTGACCCCAGGCGGGACTGGCAGGCCAGGCGACCCCAGGGCCGCCTCAATGCGTCGACCTAGGCGCGGCGCCAGTCGTCGCCGAACGCCTCGCGCATGGTTTCGTAGGCCGCCTGCTGCGCGGCGCTGTGCGGACGCGGAGCCAGTATTTCCAGCTCGACAATCTGGTCGCCCGCCGGCTTCTTGCCCGACGGGTCGCCCGGCAGCCCGCGGCCGCGCAGCCGCAGCTTGCGACCGGCTTCGGACAGGGCCGGGATCTTCAATTCCACCGCCCCTCCCAAGGTGGGCACGCTCAGGGTCGCCCCCAACGCCGCCTCCCAGGGCGCGATCGGCAGCACGTGGATCACGTTCTGGCCATCGATCTCGAATTGCGGGTGCGCGGCGTATTCCACCTCCAGCAGCAGGTCGCCGTGGGCACCTTGCCCGCCCAGCCGAATCACCTGCCCCGGACGCACACCCTTGGGCACGCGCACGTCGAGCGTCTTGTTGTTGACCGAAATCCGCAGGCTGCTGCCGTCGTGCACCGCTTCCAACGGCACCGCCAACTTGGCGCGGGTATCGCCCCGTGGCACCGGGCCCCGGCCCGGCTGGCCGCCGACGCCGCCAGCAAACCCGCCGCCGCGGCGCTGCCCGAACAGGCCTTCGAAGAAGTCGCTGAACCCGCCGCCGGCGCCGCCGCCGGCGAAGATCTCCTCGAAGTCAACGCCGCCACCGGGACCACCACCGAATCCACCTGGTGGCGGTTGCACCTCGTCGCCCGGGCGGTAGCCGCGGTTGCGCAACTGGTCGTAGGCGGCGCGCTTCTGCGGATCGCGCAGTGCCTCGTAGGCCTCGTTGACCGCCTTGAACTTCTCTTCGGCCCCCGCTTCCTTGCTGACATCGGGGTGGAACTTGCGCGCCATCCGGCGGTACGCGGTCTTGATTTCCGCGTCACCGGCGCTCGGCTCCAGGCCCAGCGTCTGGTAGTAGTCCTTGAAATGCATGAAATCTCCTGCGCGAGGCAGCAAAGGGGCGCGCGGCCGCTGGCCGCCACATGTCCCGCACAGCATGGCAGTGGCCACGTCGATTTCAAGTCACGCCGCCCCCCTGCCGAAATGCGCAGGCGATAGACTGCGATCCCCACAGGAGAACCCGCATGACGATCCAGGTAGGCGAGCACATTCCCGAAGTCGCGTTGCAGCGCATCGGCGAAGGCGTCGAAACCGTCGACACCAATGCCCTGTTCGACAGCCGCAAGGTCGTGCTCTTCGCGGTGCCGGGCGCATTCACGCCGACGTGTTCGGAGAAGCACCTGCCCAGCTTCGTGCAGCATTTCGAGGATTTCCGCCGCCGCGGCATCGACGTCGCGTGCATGTCGGTCAATGACCCGTTCGTGATGCAGGCGTGGGGACAGAGCCAGGACGTTCCCGAGGGCCTGATGATGCTCGCCGACGGCAATGGCGACTTTACCCGCGCGCTGGGCCTGGAGCTTGATGCTAGCGCCTACGGGATGGGCACCCGCGCCAAGCGTTTCGCGCTGTATGCCGAGGACGGCGTGGTGCGGCAGCTGCACGTGGAGGCGCCGGGCGAGTACCGGGTGTCGTCGGCCGAACACGTGTTGTCGCAGCTGGCCTGACGCTCAGCGCAACACCCGGAACCGCACCTGCGACCACGCACCGCTGTCGGCCACCGCCGTCAGCGTGTGTTCGCCGGGAGTGCCGAAGTCATGCACCCAGGTTCCCGCCGCGCGGGGCTCGCCGACCAGGCGCGCATCCACCAACCAACGGATGCGCGCCTCGCTGCCCAGCGCGCGCAGCGACAGCCGCAAGCCCCGCTCGCTGCCCGGGGCGCGCGCGAGCAACGCGTTGTCCTGCAACCCCTCGATCTGCAACGACTCTGCGGCATCGCGACCGTCGGCGGCGCAATCGGCTGCCAGCGGCGGCAGCCGCGAACCGGCGCGCATCGCATTGGACGACCACGGGGACAGCAGCGCCGGCCAGCGCGCGATCTCGCCCACACGGCGCTCGTGCGGCGTGTGGCACTCGGCCGACAGTCGCAGGCCGGTGCGCGCATCCAGCTCGAACCGTTCGCGCCCGGCGCTCCAAAGCCGCGCATCGCGCTCGGCGAACGTCGCCGGAACTGAGCCGTCCAGCGTCCATGCCTGCAGCCGTCGCTGGCACAACTGCGGCGTCTGCGCGTCGGCGGGCACGCCAAGCGGCCAGCAGGCCTCACCTGCTGGACATCGGCTCGCGGCGGCCGGGGCGACGCATCACCGCGTTGGGTGGGCAGGCTGTCGATCACCTCGAACAGCAACGGCAGCGTGGTGACCGCCCCGTACTGGCCCGGCAGCGGGGTGCCGTCGGGCCGTCCGACCCACACGCCGACGCTTTAGCGACGCGTGCTGCCCAGCGCCCAGGCATCCCGGTAGCAGTAGCTGGTGCCGGTCTTCCATGCCACCCGTGGGCGTCCCCCGGGGTCGAAGGTGTCGGCAATACTGCCCGGGCGCTGGTTGGCTTCGAGGATCTCGCGCACGATTCATGCCGCACCTGGCGACATCAACCGCCGGTCGGTAGTGCGGTCGCGCTGCCGATAGCGCACCCGCCCGGCGATGCCATCGCGGTTGAGCGCGGCGTAGGCGCCGACCAGATCCTCAAGCCGCGCGCCCGTGCCGCCGAGGATCATCGCCAGGTTTGGCGTACCGCCGCGCGGCCAGTGCAGGGTTATCCCGGCGTGGGCAAGGCGCGCCGAAAAGCGCGCCGGGCCAACCCGGTCGAGCAGATCGACCGCCGGCACGTGAGCGACAGGCGCAAGGCGTCGGCTGCGGCCAAGGGACCGTTGAACGCCATGTCGAAGTTGCCGGGGCGGTAGTCACCAAACGCCTGCGGTGCGTCGACCAGCAGGCTGGCTGAATGGATCAGCCCGTCATCGAGCGCCAACCCATACAGGAACGGCTTGAGGGTGGAGCCTGGCGACCGCCAAGCCCGGACCATGTCGACATGGCCAAGCCGGTTCGCATCGGCGAATGCCACCGAACCGACGTACGCGCGTGCCTCCAGCGTGGCGTTGTCGATCACCAGAAACGCCGCCGACGTTCGCGCGGGCAACTGCGAGAAATAGGCGGCGACGCGGTCCTCGAGCGTGCGCTGCAAATCGATATCGATCGTCGAGACGATCCGTGTCGCGCGAGGATCGGCGCTCCGCAGCCGTTGCGCCAGCAACGCCGCATGCCGCGGCGGCTGCAGCGACCGGGCGACCACCGGTTCGACGCGGGCGTCGGCGACGACGGCCATGGGCCAGATGCGGCGGATCGCCATGCGCGCCAACCCCTTGTCGATCCGACCCGATGTCGGC
>JBBRWW010000179.1:0-5229 GCA_038248955.1 Lysobacterales bacterium | reverse complement strand
CGGTCGGCGTGATCGTGCAGTACGGCGGCCAGACGCCGCTCAAGCTCGCGCTCGACCTCGAAGCCAACGGTGTGCCGATCATCGGCACCTCGCCCGACTCGATCGACATCGCCGAAGACCGCGAGCGCTTCCAGAAGCTGCTGCACACCCTGGGGCTGAAGCAGCCGCCCAACCGCATTGCCCGCACCGAAGACTCTGCCATCGCACTGGCCCACGAGATCGGCTACCCGTTGGTCGTGCGCCCCAGCTACGTGCTGGGTGGTCGCGCGATGGAGATCGTGCACGGCGACAAGGACCTCGAGCGCTACATGCGCGAGGCGGTGCGTGTCAGCGAGAAATCGCCGGTGCTGCTCGACCGCTTTCTCGACGATGCGATCGAGGTCGACGTCGACTGCATCAGCGATGGCACGGCGGTGATGATCGGCGGCATCATGGAGCACATCGAGCAGGCGGGCGTGCACTCGGGCGACTCGGCCTGTTCGCTGCCGCCTTACACCCTGCCCAAGGCCCTGCAAGACGAGTTGCGCCGCCAGACCACGGTGATGGCGCTGGCGCTGAAGGTGGTCGGCCTGATGAACGTGCAGTTCGCGATCCAGGGCAGCGTCGCCGGCAATGGCGAAAACGCCGTGGTCTACGTGCTGGAAGTGAACCCGCGTGCCTCGCGCACCGTGCCTTATGTGTCCAAGGCCACTGGCCAGCAACTGGCCAAGATCGCCGCGCGCTGCATGGCCGGGCAGAAGCTGGCCGACCAGACCAGCCGCAACGGCGAGCCGCCACGCGAAGTGATCCCGCCGTACTTCAGCATCAAGGAGGCGGTGTTCCCGTTCAACAAGTTTCCTGGCGTCGATCCGATCCTCGGGCCGGAGATGCGGTCCACCGGAGAAGTGATGGGCGTGGGCAAGACCTTCGGTGAGGCGATGCTCAAGAGCCAGCTCGGTGCTGGCTCGCGTCTGCCGAGCAAGGGCACGGTGGTGATCTCGGTCAAGACCGGCGACAAGGATCGTGCTGTGGGCGTGGCGCGCGATCTGGTGGCGTTGGGCTTCACGGTGCTGGCCACCCGGGGCACCGGTGCGGCCATCGCGGCGGCCGGCATCCCGGTGCGGCTGGTCAACAAGATCAAGGACGGCCGGCCGCACATCGCCGACATGGTCAAGGGTGGCGAGATCCAGTTGGTGTTCACCACCGTCGACGAAACCCGCACGGCGATTGCCGATTCGCGCTACATCCGCACCGCGGCATTGGCCAACCGGGTGACCTACTACACCACCATGGCCGGCTGCGAGGCCGCCACCGAGGCGATGAAGCACCGTCAGGGCCTGAGCGTGCTGAGCCTGCAGGAATTGCACGCCAAGTTGCACTAAACTTGCCGGCACCCGTTCCGCCGCCTTCGCGCCTGCGCTTGCAGGTGCCCAGCGCGGCGGATTTGTTTTTTGCGGCGACGTTCCGTCCCGCGACCAGCCCTTCACTTGCAGGAGGCCCCGATGGCCACCATCCCCCTCACCAAGCGCGGTGCCGAAAAACTCAAGGAAGAGCTGCACCAGCTCAAGTCGAAGGAACGCCACGCGGTGATCCAGGCGATTTCCGAAGCGCGAGCCCAGGGCGACCTGTCGGAGAACGCCGAGTACGAAGCCGCCAAGGACAAGCAGGGCTTCATCGAAGGCCGCATCCTCGACATCGAAGGCAAACTGGCGGCGGCACAGATCATCGACCCGTCCATGCTGGATGCGGGCGGTCGGGTGGTGTTTGGTGCCACCGTCGATCTGGAAGAAGAAGCCAGTGGCCAGGCGGTGACTTACCAGATCGTCGGCGACGACGAGGCCGATCTGAAAAAGGGCTTGATCTCGATCAGTTCGCCGATCGCCCGATCGATGATCGGCAAGGAAGCGGGCGACGTGGCCGAAGTACAGGCCCCCGGTGGTGTCAAGCGCTACGAGATCGTGGGCGTGCGCTACATCTGATCGTCAGATGGTCGAGCGGCTGCGGCGCCTGATTCCCGGCCTGTGGGTCGGGCTGCTGCTCAGCATCGCCGCCATCGCCGCGCCGGCGGTGTTTGCGACGCTGGAGCGCGCCGATGCAGGGCGCGTCGTGGCACGCATCTTCGTGGTCGAGGCCTGGACCAGTCTGGTGCTCGCGATGCTGCTGCTGGCCATTGAGCGCGGCCGCGCACGCGACCAGGCCGAAGCGAGTGAGGGCTCGGTGTTGAGTGCCGAAATGCTGCTGGTGCTGGGCACGGTGTTCTGCACCGTGGCGGGTTACTTTGCCATTCAGCCCCTGATGCCGGCCGCGCGGGCCGGTCAGGGCGCTCTCAGCTTCGGCCAGCTGCATGCCCTCAGCAGCGTGTTCTTCGGCCTCAAGATCGTGCTGCTGGGGCTGCTGGCGTGGCGGGCGACTGCTCCGGCCAAGCCGGCCACCGTCAGTCGACAGCCTTCTTCTTGACGCTGGTCACCCGCTGCTTCAGGCGCTTGATCTCGCCGCCGGCGGTGACCCGCTGGTTGCCGTAGACCGTGACCTTCTTGATCTGCGGCCGGTTGCGGCCGTTCTTGCTGAACTTCAGGATCTTGACCACACGCGGCGCGGCCATGCCACCTTCGCGTTCGACCTTCACCTTCTCGGGGATCGGGCGCCACAGCACCAGCAGCTTGCCGATGTGCTGCACCGGCGCGGCGCCCAGGCGGTCGGCCAGCGTGGCCAAAGCGGTCTCGCGATCGGGGCGCGAATCGGAAAACATCCGGACCTTGATCAGGCCGTGGGCCTTCATGGCCAGGTCGGCCTCTTTGACCACGGCGTCGGTCAGGCCATCGGCACCGATCAACACGACCGGGTCGAGATGGTGGGCTTCGCCGCGCTTTTCTTTGCGCTGGGCGGGTGTCAAGTGAATGGAAGGCATCAGCTTATTATCCCCTCGTCATGAAAATTCAATCGAAAAGCAAAAAGATCAACAAGGCATGGATGCACGACCATGTGCACGATACCTATGTGAAGTTGGCTCGGCACGACGATTACCGCGCCCGTGCCGCCTACAAGCTCAAGGAGATTGACGAGGCGTTGGGGCTGATCAGGCCGGGCCAGTTGGTGGTCGACCTGGGCTCGTGTCCCGGGGCCTGGAGCCAGTACCTGCGGCGCCGTTTTGCACCCAAGGCCGCCGGCACCGGCGGTGCGGCGGTCGGCGAACTGTTGGGCACCATCATCGCGCTCGACATCCTGCCGATGGAGGCGATTGAAGGCGTGCAGTTCATCCAGGGCGATTTCCGCGAGGACGCGGTGTTGGCCGAATTGCATGATCTCGTGGCGGGGCGGGCGGTCGACGTGGTGGTCTCCGACCTGGCGCCCAACCTGTCGGGCATCGAGTCGACCGACGCCGCCCGCATCGAGCATCTGGTCGAGTTGGCGCTTGAATTTTCCCTCGGTCACCTCAAACCCGGTGGTGCGCTGGTGGCCAAGGTCTTCCACGGCAGTGGCTACAGCCCTTTGCTGCAGCGCTTCAAGGCCCAGTTCAGGGTGGTCAAGGCGATCAAGCCGAAGGCTTCGCGTGACAAATCGTCTGAAACCTTTCTGGTTGGCATCGGTCTCAAGGCGGCTTGAGCGGGTGCAAAGCGTTGAAAGCATCCGGTTGTGCGGGGCCGAAATCGGTGGCAAATGCCCCTTTCCACGCCGGGACCCGGGCCGGTGGTCTGGGACTTGACTCGTTTAGAATCGACCCCATGTGCCAAGCGTTGGAAACAAGAAGGTGCTGCCTTGCAACGGTGCAATCACAGCGTCATGGGCTATCGGGTATGACTGGAATTTGGCTGAAGGAGCCGCGGTGAACAATCAATGGTTCTCGAAGGTCGCTGTTTGGCTGGTGATCGCACTTGTGCTTTTCACGGTGTTCAAGCAGTTCGACCGCGGGGTGACGTCGGGCTCGATGATCGGCTATTCCGATTTTCTCGAAGAGGTGCGCGCCAAGCGCATCAAGGTCGTCACGCTGCAAGAGGGCAATGGCGGGACGGAGATTCTGGCGGTCACCAACGACGACAAGCGCATCCGCTCGACCGCCACCTACCTCGACCGCGGTCTGGTCGGCGATCTGATCAGCAACGGTGTCAAGTTCGACGTCAAGCCGCGCGAAGAGCCTTCGCTGCTGGTCAGTCTGCTGATCAGCTGGGGCCCGATGTTGCTGCTGATCGGCGTGTGGGTCTACTTCATGCGGCAGATGCAGGGGGGCGGCAAGGGCGGTGCGTTCAGCTTCGGCAAGAGCAAGGCCCGCATGCTGGACGAGGCCAACAATTCGACCACCTTCGCCGACGTGGCGGGTTGCGACGAGGCCAAGGAAGAGGTCAAGGAGTTGGTCGACTTCCTGAAAGATCCGCAGAAGTTCCAGAAACTGGGCGGCCGCATTCCGCGTGGTGTGTTGCTGGTCGGCCCTCCGGGCACCGGCAAGACCTTGCTGGCCAAGGCCATCGCGGGTGAAGCGAAGGTGCCGTTTTTCAGTATCTCGGGTTCTGACTTCGTTGAAATGTTCGTCGGTGTCGGCGCCGCACGGGTACGCGACATGTTCGAGCAGGCCAAGAAAAGTTCGCCCTGCATCATCTTCATCGACGAGATCGATGCGGTCGGCCGCCATCGCGGTGCCGGCTTGGGTGGTGGCAACGACGAGCGCGAGCAGACCCTCAACCAGATGCTGGTCGAGATGGACGGCTTCGAGACCAACCTGGGCGTGATCGTGATGGCGGCCACCAACCGGCCCGACATCCTCGACCCCGCACTGCTGCGCCCGGGCCGCTTCGACCGCCAGGTCTACGTCACGCTGCCCGACGTGCGTGGCCGCGAGCAGATCTTGAACGTGCACATGCGCAAGGTGCCCATCGGACAGGACATCCGCGCCGACATCCTGGCGCGCGGCACGCCCGGTTTCTCGGGCGCCGACCTGGCCAACCTGGTCAACGAGGCGGCGCTGTTCGCCGCCCGCCGAAGCGGTCGCGTGGTCGAGATGCTCGACTTCGAGAAGGCCAAGGACAAGATCATGATGGGCCCCGAGCGCAAGTCGATGGTCATGCCCGAGGAAGAGCGCAAGAACACGGCCTACCACGAGGCCGGCCACGCCCTGGTCGCCCGCTTGGTGCCCAAGACCGACCCGGTGCACAAGGCCACCATCATCCCGCGCGGCAGGGCACTGGGCATGGTGATGAGCCTGCCGGAGGGCGACCGCTACTCCAAGAGCAAGGCCAAGTGCCTGGCCGAGCTGACCAT
>JBBRWW010000178.1:0-5468 GCA_038248955.1 Lysobacterales bacterium | reverse complement strand
TAACGGTCGCCAACACGGCATCCGTGGCGAGGCTTGCCGCCCCGTCGCCCGCGATCGATGCCTGCGGTGCCGGGATCCCGGTCGCCGAGGCGACCACCAAGCCGAGCACCAGCGCGCTACAAATCGTCAAGACGGTGAGGGTGTTGCGGACCTGGCTGCTCATGGCGAACGTCCTGCTCGTTGGTTGGTCGGTGTTGTAGGTGACTATAACACTAAACTTTCCCCCGTCAAGCGCCGGGCACCCAACTAAAGAGCTACCCAGGCGGGATGCTCCCTGAGCCGTTTGCGCTTGGCGTGGTCGGCGAGGGGGTGCGAAGCTGCGATCGCGTGGTGCGCTGTACCGGGGCGATTTCCCGTCGCGGAAGCGACCAGGCGCAACAAATGCGGCGGCGATCACCGCGATCGAACCCGCGTCGCGGGCGCCGCGTTCGGCGCGGCATCCAAAGAAGCGCTGAACACGACCCGCCGCGGGCGCATTGCCGCGGCCGGCGTGGGCCGTGACAATAGCCGCCTCGCGCCGAAACTTGCGGCGTATGCATACAGGAGCAATTCCGGATGAAGGTTTTCGCGCGCGGCGCCGCCGTGCTGTTGACCAGTGCGGTCGCCCTTTGTGGCACCGCCATGGCTGCGCCCCCCACCACTGCGACCAAGGACAAGACCGTGCTGACCACCGAGATCGAAAAAGCCAGCTACATGGTGGGCGTGGACGTCGCCCAGTCGATCGCGCCGGTGGCGCCCGATCTGGATGTCGCCGCATTCGGACGCGCGATCCGGAATGCCTTCGACGGCGGCAAGCCGCTGCTGACCGAGGCGGAAGCCAAGCCGGTGGCGGAGGCGCTCATGAAGCGCGTCGCCGCGCGCACCGGCCAGGCTCCGGCTGACGGCGCGTTGCCCGAGGTCGCCAAGGACAAGGTCGGTTACCTCGTCGGCAGCGACGTCGGCCGTTCGCTCGTGGCGATCAAGGACGAGCTGGAACTGCCGGTCCTGGTGCAGGCCGTGCGCACCGCGCTGGCCAAGGGCGCGCCGTTGCTGGGCCAAGAGGAGCTCAATAGCGTGCGACAGGCGTTTTCGCAGAAAATCCAGGCCAAGATGCAGGCCAAGGCGAGCGCCGCGGCCGAAGTGAACCGCACCGAGGGTGCGGCGTTCCTGGTCGCCAACAAGGCGGTCAAGGGCGTTTTCACCACCGGCTCGGGGCTGCAGTACATGGTGCTGCGCCAGGGCGCGGGCCTCCGTCCGAAGCCGACCGACAAGGTCCGCGTGAACTACGAGGGCACGACGCTCGACGGCAAGGTGTTCGACAGTTCCTACGAGCGCGGCCAGCCGGCCGAGTTCGGCCTGAACCAGGTGATCGCCGGCTGGACCGAGGGCGTGTCGATGATGCCGGTCGGTGGCAAGTTCCGCTTCTGGATCCCGGGCGAACTGGCGTACGGCCCCAAGGGCGCCGGCGAGATGATCGGGCCAAACGCCACGCTGGTGTTCGACGTCGAGCTGCTCGACATCCTGTAGTCAGCGCCGTGGCCTGGCCGCCAGGGCTGTCCAACCGTTCAGGCAGGCCGCTACACAGTGGCCGGCCGCGATTTACCAACACCGATGTGGCACCACCGATTCGCCAACATCCATTCGCCCACGGCAGTTTCCCGCCACTGCGGCGACCACTTTTTTCCAGGAGTCCCAATTCGATGACCACCATTTCCCTGCAGGGCGCCGCCCGCACTGTTGCCGCACTGACCGTGGTGTCGCTGGGCCTGCTCGTGGCCGGCTGCAACAAGCCCGGTGACAAGGCCGAAGCCAAGACCGACGCGACCACCGAGGCCAAGGCGGCCGACGGCAAGGCGATCGCGGGCCTGGCGACCGAGAAGGAGCAGGTCAGCTACATGATCGGCCTGGACCTGGCCAAGTCGCTCGAGCCCGTCAAGGACGAGATCGACCTCGACACCCTGCACAAGGCCCTGAAGACCGCGCTGGCCGGCGGCAAGTCACTGCTCGATGAGACCCAGGCCCAAGCGGTCCGGGAGAGCTTCGGCCAGAAGATGCAGGCCAAGCAGATCGCCGACATGATGGCCAAGGCCAAGGCCAACCTGACCGAAGGCCAGGCCTTCCTCGCCGCCAATGGCAAGAAGCCGAACGTCAAGACCACCGCCTCGGGCCTGCAGTACGAGGTGCTCACCGAAGGCACCGGCGCCAAGCCCAAGCCCACCGATGCGGTGAGCGCGCACTACAAGGGTTCGCTGCTGGACGGCAAGACGTTCGACAGTTCCTATGACCGCGGCCAGCCGGCGACCTTCGTGCTGACCCAGGTGGTGCCGGGCTGGCAGGAAGGCATCACCCTGATGCCGGTCGGCAGCAAGTACCGCTTCTGGCTGCCGGCGAACCTCGGCTATGGCGAAAAGGGCACGCCAGGCGGCCCGATCGGTCCGAACGCGACGTTGGTGTTCGAGGTCGAACTGCTCGACATCGTCAAGGCGCCGAAGTAATCCGCTGCGACGGTAATCGCCAAACCGGGCCGAACGTGGCCCGGTTTCGCGGCGCGTCCCACACCCTTCGGTAGCGAGAGCACGCATGCGCGTCACCATCTTTGGCACGGGCTACGTCGGCCTGGTCACCGGCACCTGCCTGGCCGAGGTCGGCCATGACGTGGTCTGCGTCGACATCGACGCGGCCAAGGTCGCAGGGCTCGATGCCGGGGTCGTGCCGATCTATGAACCCGGGCTGGAGGCGCTGGTCCAGGCCAACCATGCCGCCGGGCGCCTGCGCTTCACGACGGACGCGGCCGATGCGATCGACCAGGCCGAAGTGATCTTCATCGCGGTGGGCACGCCGCCCGACGAGGATGGCAGCGCCGACCTGCAGTACGTGCTGGCGGTGGCCCGTACCATCGGCCGGCACCTTGAACATCCGGTGGTGATCGTCAACAAGTCGACCGTGCCGGTGGGCACCGCCGACCGCGTCGAGCGCACCATCGCCGGCGAATTGGGCGGCCGTGGCAGCGACCTCGCCTTCCACATCGCCTCCAACCCCGAATTCCTCAAGGAGGGCGATGCGGTCAACGACTGCATGCGCCCGGATCGCATCATCATCGGCTCCCGGAGCGCGATCGCGATCGAGACACTCACGCGGCTGTATGCACCCTTCAATCGCAATCGTGACCGCGTCATCGTCATGGACGTGCGCTCGGCGGAACTGACCAAGTACGCCGCCAACGCGATGCTGGCGACCAAGATCAGCTTCATGAACGAGATCGCCAACATCGCCGAACGCGTTGGCGCCGACGTCGAGATGGTCCGCCACGGCATCGGCTCGGATCCACGCATCGGCTGGCACTTCATCTACCCGGGCGCGGGCTACGGTGGCTCGTGTTTCCCCAAGGACGTGCAGGCACTGGCGCAGACCGCCCAGCAAAACGGCTACGAGGCGAAGTTGCTCAACGCGGTGGAAACCGTCAACGAACAGCAGAAGGGCCATCTGTTCGAGTTGATCGACCGCCATTACCGCGGCGCGCTGGAGGGCAGGACGTTCGCGGTATGGGGACTGGCGTTCAAGCCCGATACCGATGACATGCGCGCGGCCTCGAGCCAGCGGCTGCTGCGGCAGTTGTGGTCCGCCGGCGCCCGGGTTCGCGCCTACGACCCGGAGGCGGGCAAGGAAGCAAGGCGGATATTCGGTGAGCGAGATGACCTGGTGCTGTGCGATTCGGCGAATGCGGCGCTGGCCGGCGCCGATGCGCTGGTGGTGGTCACCGAGTGGAAGCAGTTCCGCAGCCCCGATTTCACCCGCCTGAAGGCCGCGGTTACCGATGCGGTGGTCTTCGACGGCCGCAACCTGTACGCGCCCGATGAGGTCGAGGCCGCAGGTCTGGCGTATTACGGCATCGGCCGCGGCCGTTCGCTGCGCACGACGGCAACACCATGAACGATCATTCGCAAACGCCTGCGCTGGAGCAGCGCCTGATCGAACTGGAGACGCGGTTGTCGTTCCAGGAGCACGCGCTGGCCGAACTCAGTGATGCGCTCGCCGGCGCGCGATCCGAGAGCAGCCACAACGCCTTGCTGCTGCACCGCGCTCTTGAGGATCTCCGCCAGTTGCGCGGCGCATTGGCGGCCGACCTGACCGGCGATGCCGGCAACGAGCCGCCGCCACCCCATTACTGACGGTGCGCGTCCGGGTTTCCGGATGCGTAGCGTCGATGAATAACGAGCGACGAACATGAGCCACAACCTCCGCGATCAATTGCTCGGCCTGGGATTCACGCCGGCCCCGAAGCCTGAGCGCACGCCCGATGCGGCCAAGGGCCATCCGCGCCGCGCCGATGCGGGCCGCCCCGCCGGGAAGGCGACCGGGCGGCCCCCCCAGGGCCAGCCGCATTCCCCGTCAAATCGTGGTGCACGCACGGAATCGGGCGATCCGCGCCGGCCGCAGTCCGCGCCGCGCCGTGGCGGTACCGGTGCCGGTCAAGCCGCCCAGCCGCGACGGTCGGGCGCAGGCGGGACGTCGCGCGCCCGCGAGGACATCGACCTGGCCAAGGCCTACGCGATCCGCGCGCAGCGCGAGAAGGACGAGCGCATTGCCCTGGAACAGGCCAAGCAGCAGGAAGCGCGGCTGCGTCGCGAGGCCCGCGCGAGGTTGACGGAGTTGGTCAAGGACCAGGGCCTGAATGCTGCCGACGCCGACATCGCCCGACACTTCCCGTACGGCGGCAAGATCAAGCGCATCTACGTCACCGCCGAGCAACTCAAGCAGCTCAATGCCGGCGAACTCGGCGTCCTGCAGATGGACGGCCGTTACCTGCTGGTGGGCGCGGAACTGCTTGCGCAGGCCGAGGTGATTTTCCCGCCGGCCGTGGCCCTGAAGGTCGACCCCGATGCGCCGGCGGCGGACGATCCGTATGCCGACCCGCAATATCAGGTGCCCGACGACCTGGTCTGGTAGCCGCGCTGGAGGCCGGGCGCGATGCGGCGTCACCACGTCTTGGCACGGATGGCGCGAGCGGTTTCGATCCTGGGCCATCCGCTGCTGTTGACGCCCATCGCCGGGACGGCCGCATGGTTCGCGGGTGGGGGCGCCGGTACGGAAGCCCGCGGTATCGCCTGCGCCGGCCTGCTCGCCGCCGCGCTGGTGATGGGCTATTCGTACCAGCGTGTGCGCAGCGGGGCGTGGTCGCATGTGGACGCCAGCGAGCCTGGCGAACGCCGCAACCTCAACCGCGTTCTGCTGGCCATGTTCGCGGCAGCCGCGTTCGCCGGCGTGCTGCTGGGATGGCCGCTGCCGGTGTCGCTGGGCCTGTGGCTGGGTGCGGCGATGGTTGCCGCGGCGCTGTTGGCGGCGCGCTGGTGCAAGCCGTCCCTGCACGTGGCCTTCGCGGTGTTTTCCGCCGCGCTGCTGCTTGCAGTCTCGCCGTTGGCCGCCGCGGCGGGTTTGCTGCTGACCCTGGTGATCGCCTGGTCGCGTTGGTACCTGCGCCGCCATGTCGC
>JBBRWW010000177.1:0-5481 GCA_038248955.1 Lysobacterales bacterium | reverse complement strand
TTGTACTCGCCACCGAAGCGCTCGGCGCCCAGCTTGGTCAGCGCTGCCGTCAGCGTGGTCTTGCCGTGGTCAACGTGGCCGATGGTGCCCACGTTCACGTGCGGCTTGGTGCGCTCGAATTTACCCTTGGCCATGACTGTCGCTTCTCGTTTTCTGGACGGATGGTGGTTGCGGTGACGACGAACTACTAGGAACTGCTGCCAATAGCCACGCGTCACTGACTCTAGATTTGGTGCTCACGAAAGGAATCGAACCTTCGACCTCCTCCTTACCAAGGAGGTGCTCTACCGACTGAGCTACGTGAGCAGATTGTTCCAGCAGTGCTTGCAACGATGGAGCGTCAATGGAGCGGAAGGCGGGAATCGAACCCGCGTAATCAGTTTGGAAAACTGATGTTCTACCATTGAACTACTCCCGCGCCGAAACCGCTGTGCTGGGCTGTTGCGCCGATGGCTGGTAAGGCCGCCGGATGTCGCACTTTCTAGCATGTCCACCGAGCCAGGCCGCACTCGATCGCTGGTGGAGGGAGGTGGATTCGAACCACCGAAGGCGTAAGCCAGCAGATTTACAGTCTGCCCCCGTTGGCCGCTTGGGTATCCCTCCAAAACAGCCCGAAATTATGGTGCCACATCTGGAGGATGTCAACGCATTGCGAGAATCGATTTACTGCAGGCCCCGCAGCGCGGACCCATGGGCTCGCGCAGCGCGTTCAGACGTTGAACAGGAAGTGGAGCACGTCGCCCTCTTTCACAAGGTAGTCCTTGCCTTCCTTGCGCAGGCGGCCGGCCTCACGGGCGCCTGACTCGCCCTTGTACTGGATGAAATCCCCGTAACCGATGGTCTCGGCGCGGATGAAGCCCTTCTCGAAGTCGGTGTGGATCACGCCGGCCGCCTGGGGTGCGGTCGAGCCGGCCTTCACGGTCCAGGCGCGCACTTCCTTCACGCCGGCCGTGAAGTAGGTCTGCAGCCCAAGCAGCGTGTAGGCGGCGCGGATCACCCGGTCGAGGCCGGGCTCGTCGAGGCCCAGATCGGCCAGGAAGACGTCGCGGTCGGCGTCGTCAAGCTGGCTAAGTTCCTCCTCGATCGCGGCCGACACCGGCACCACCTCGGCGCCCTCGCCGGCCGCCCGGGCACGCACGGCATCCAGGTGCGGGTTGTTCTCAAAGCCGTCCTCGAGCACGTTGGCGACGTACATCACCGGCTTCAAGGTCAACAGGAACAGGTCGCGCACCTGCGCCCGGTCATCCTCGGACAGTCCCAGCGCGCGGGCCGGCTTGCCCGCATCCAGCCCTGCGCGGACGCGGCCGAGGACCTCGGCGCGGACCTTGGCCTCCTTGTCGCCGGTCTTGGCCGACCGCTCGGCGCGATTGAGCGCCTTCTCGACGCTGTCGAGGTCGGCCAACGCCAGCTCGATGTCGATCGTCTCGATGTCGGCGATCGGGTCGATCACGTTGTTGACGTGGATGACGTCGGCGTTCTCGAAGCAGCGCACCACGTGGGTGATCGCGTCGACCTCGCGGATATGGGCGAGGAACTTGTTGCCCAGGCCCTCGCCGCTGGCCGCGCCAGCGACCAGCCCGGCGATGTCCACGAACTCGACGACCGTCGGCAGCACGCGCTGCGGCTTGACGATCTCGGCCAGCGCGTTCAGGCGCGGGTCGGGCACCAGCACCATGCCGACATTGGGCTCGATCGTGCAAAACGGGAAATTGGCGGCGGGAATGCCGGCCTTGGTCAGGGCATTGAAGAGGGTCGACTTGCCGACGTTCGGCAGTCCGACGATGCCGCATTTGATGCCCATGACGCTGTACTCGCTAGTGGTGCGATGCCGGCAACCCGCCGTCATCGTGGAATGTGTGGGCCCTCAAGGGTCCCGGGAGGCTTATTCGCGCGGCGTGTGCAGCCGCTTCATCGCCTCGTTGAAATCGCCCGAGACCGCCAGTGGCAGCACGTCGATCGCGTCGTCAATGGCGCGCAGGATCGCCGCCTCGTCATCGCGGCCGGGTCGCCCCAGCACCCAGGGCGTGACCTGGTCCTTGTGGCCCGGGTGGCCAATGCCAACCCGCAACCGGTGGAATTGCCCATGCCCGAGCAGGCGCACGGTATCTCTAAGGCCATTCTGGCCGCCATGGCCGCCGTCGAACTTGAGCCGTGCCGTTCCCGGCGGCAGGTCCAGGTCATCGTGCGCCAACAGCGCCTCGTTCGGCTCGATCTTCCAGTAACGCAGGGCGACGGTGACCGCCTTGCCGGACAGGTTCATGAACGTGGCCGGCTTCAGCAGCCACACCGGCTGGCCGGCGATTTCGACCTTGCAGGTCTCGCCGAACAGCTTCGACTCCAGCCCGAAGCGCCCGCCCAGGCGTGCCGCCAGGGCGTCCACAAACCAGAACCCGGCGTTATGCCGGGTCCGGGCGTGTTCCAGACCGGGATTACCCAGCCCGACGATGAGTCGCAAACCTGCCATCGTTGACGTTGCCAATGGGCACGCATGCACCCGGTCGCCTGCACAGGCAGGCGAACGGGTCCAACGCGATTACTTGGCGTCGTCCGGAGCGGCCTTGGCAGCCGGCACTTCGGCTTCTTCCTCGGCGGCGACTTCCTCGATCTCGACGCGACCCTGGCGCGCGATGACCACCGCGACGTCGTGCTCCTTGCCCAGCTTGAGCTCGGGGATCTCGACGCCCTTGGGCAGCTTGACCTCGGACAGGTGAACCATGTCGCCCAGCTTCAGGTCGGCCAGGTCGATCTCGATGAACTCCGGCAGGTCCTTGGGCAGGCAGCTGACCTGGACCTCGTTGAGCTCGTGGGTCACGACGACGTCGGCGGCCTTGCCGGCCGGCGAGGTGTCCTGGTTCAGGAAGTGCAGCGGCACCGCCATGCGGATCGCCTGGCCAGCCGTCACGCGCTGGAAGTCCAGGTGCAGGATGAGCTGCTTGAACGGGTGGCGCTGCATGTCACGCAGCAGCACGCTCTCGACCTTGCCGTCGATGTCGAGGCTGAGGATCGAGGAGTAGAACCACTCGTTCTGGCTGGCGAGCCAGATCTTTTCGTGATCGAGCTGGATCGGCTGCGGCGCCGAGCTGCCGCCATAGACGATGGCCGGGAGGCCGGCGGCACGACGCAGGCGGCGGCTCGCACCCTTACCCTCGACGTTGCGGCCGGTGGCCTTGATGTTGTGTTCGGACATTTCATTTACTCACTTTGCTTGCATGGTCCGCCTTGCGGCGGGAATGACGCTCACCCGCGACCAGGTGAGCGGTTTGCGACGCAGGACAGATCCTCCGTCGCGAAAAATCCTGTGATCGCTCAGTCGACGTAGAGCGAGCTGACCGATTCGCCGAACGCGATGCGGCGGATCGTCTCGGCGAGCAATTCCGCCACGCTGAGCTGGCGGATCTTGCTGCAGCCCCGCGCCGCATCGGTGAGCGGGATGGTGTCGGTGACGACCAGTTCGTCCAGCTCCGAGTTGGCCACGTTGCTGATCGCAGCCCCCGACAACACCGGGTGCGTACAGTACGCCACCACCTTCAACGCGCCGCGGGCCTTCAGCGCCGCAGCGGCCGCGCACAGGGTCCCGGCGGTGTCGATGATGTCGTCGACCAGCACGCAGACCTTGCCTTCGACGTCACCGATGATGTTCATCACCGTGGAGACATTGGCGCGTGGGCGGCGCTTGTCGATGATCGCCAACTCGGCGTCGTCGAGGCGCTTGGCGATCGCGCGGGCGCGCACCACGCCGCCGACATCCGGCGACACCACGATCAGGTTGTCGGTGCCGTGCGCGCGCCAGATATCGGCCAGCAACAACGGCGAGGCGTAGACATTGTCGACCGGCATGTCGAAAAAGCCCTGGATCTGGTCGGCGTGCAGGTCAACCGTCAGCACCCGGTCGGTGCCGACCGCACTGAACATCTTGGCCGCGACCTTGGCCGTGATCGGCACCCGCGACGAGCGCGGGCGGCGATCCTGGCGGGCGTAGCCGAAGTACGGCACCACGGCGGTGACGGAGCTGACCGAGGCGCGCTTGAGCGCGTCCACCAGTACCAGCAACTCCACCAGGTTCTCGGCGCTGGGCGCGCAGGTCGACTGGATCACGAACACCTCCTGCCGACGCACGTTCTCCTCGATCTCGACCTGGACCTCGCCGTCGGAGAACTTGCCCACCAGCGCCTTGCCCAGGCGGATACCGAGTTCCTTGCAAACCGCCTGCGCGAGCGGGCGGTTGGCGTTGCCGCTGAATACCAGCAGGCTGCGATCGTTTTGCACTCGTCTACTCCGCTTCGCTCTGACCGTGGCGGGAGTGCGCACCCAACCCGGCCCACGAAGCCGGATCAAGCCGTAAATGTGCAACCCCGCGGCGCGGGACTGGTTGCAGCAGCAGTATTGGCAGGGGCGGTAGGATTCGAACCTACGAATGCCAGGATCAAAACCTGGTGCCTTGGGCCACTTGGCTACGCCCCTGCAGCAGTGATGCTCTTGTTGGCCTCGAGTGCCTCGTGCAGCGGCGAGCGCATTGCGCCTGCCGCAAGCCAGGCATTGACGCCTGGCTGCAACGCCGCCAGCGCCGCCTCGGCGGATTCGCGGCTGGCGAATTCGACGAAACAACCGCTGCCGGAACCGGTCAGTCGCGGCAAACCGATCTGCGACAGGGCGGCGAACACGGCCTCGACGGCGGGTTCGCGCACGCGCAGTACCGGCTCAAACGCGTTCCCGAGCGGCATACCCGAAACGAAGTCGGCTATTGTCACGGGCGCCGCATCGCGCGTCAATTCGGGTGCACGGAAAAGCGATGCGGTCGCGGCAGGCACGCCGGGGTCGGCCAGGACGTACCAGGCGGGCGCCAAGGCGACCGGCGTCAGGCGCTCACCGATGCCCTCGGCCCAGGCGTTTTCGCCGCGCACGAAAACCGGCACGTCGGCCCCGAGCCGCAGACCGAGCTCGGCCAGCGCCACCGTCCCCAGGTTCGTGCCCCACAACGCATCGAGCGCCACCAGCGTGGTGGCCGCATCGGACGAACCACCACCGAAGCCGCCCCCGACAGGAATGCGCTTTTCGATGACGATATCGACGCCATGAGCGACGTTGGCGGCATCCTGAAGGGTTTTAGCGGCGCGGACGGCCAGATCGTCGATCTCCGCAACTCCGGCGGCCCAGTCGCCGTGACGGACCACCCGTCCATCCTCGCGAAGCCGGAAACGCAACGTGTCACCCCAATCCAACAGCCGGAACGCAGTCTGCAATTCGTGATAGCCGTCTGCCCGGCGGCCGGTGATGCGCAGGAACAGGTTGAGCTTGGCCGGCGCCGGCCACTGCGACCAACCATCACTTAGCGGCCCTGCTGCGATCACTTCCCGCACCTCACGGCCGCCCGGCTGACCACTGGTCGACGATCAGGCGAACGCTGGCGTCGCCGCGGCGGGCGTCCAGTCGTGCCGGCAGGCCTGGCTGGGCAGCGAGCCCGGGTTCAGTCGTGGCACTCGT
>JBBRWW010000176.1:0-5484 GCA_038248955.1 Lysobacterales bacterium | reverse complement strand
GAATATGGCATCGCCAGCCTAGCGCGCGACGATCGCCAAGGCTTGATCGCGGTCAAATGCCGGCGACCGGGTGGCCGCATCGCCGCGCTGCATGGTGCCGGCTCAACCGAACCACCTGTACAGCGCCCCGAGCGGGTGATGGCCGCGGGCGATGGTGAGCATGAAGCCGAACACCAGCAGCGCGAGCACGAAACACACCCGCTGCGCCCGCGGCGAGCGCGCGCGCTTGAGCGCGAACGTGCCCAGGACGACGTACAGCACGAGCAAGACCATCTTCGCCGCCAGCCAGCCGTTGGCGAACATCGCGTGCGGCAGCACCGTGAGCAGCATGAGCGCCGCGGTCAGCAATACGGTATCGATCGAATAGCTCAGGTAGCGCATCGGCGCGGCCATGGCGATGCCGCGTTGGCCGGCCTGCATCAGCAGTCCGCGCAGCAGGAACAGGCTGCCGCTGGCGAGCACCATGGCGACGTGTACCCATTTGATCTGCGGGTAGAACTCGATCATCTCAGCCTGCCTTGCCGTCGACGCGCGGGCTGAGGTAGATGCGGCCCAGCCGCGCGACCCACGGCCCCAGCGCCACCAGCCACCCGATCGCCGCCAGCGTTTGCCACAGGTAGGGATCCGGGGCGAGTTCGGCGACGATGCGCATCAACGTGACGACCTGGATCGCGACGAACGCGAACCACGCCACCGGCGGCAACGCCAGCGGCAGCCCGGCGTGGCCCTGGGTGACGCGGGTGACCATCGCGACCAGCACGCTGCCGAAGAACCCGATGAACAACGCATGCGCCGGCGCGCGTCCGAGCCAGAACACGCCGGTAAGCGCGTACGCGAAGCTCTGCGTCGCATAGAGCGCAAACGCGATCGGCAGCCATGCCAGCCCCACGAACAGCACCGTCAGCAGCACCGGCTGGTCGCCGCGCGGCCACCAGCGCCACAACAGCGTCGCGGTCAACGCCAGCAGCGGCAGGTCGGCCAACCACAACCAGCCGTAGCCATGCAGCAGCTCCAGCAGCAGATGGGCGATGCACAGCGCCCAGAACGCCGCCAGCAGCCACAGCGGGCGCCATGGCTGGTAACCGGGCACCACACGGCTGGCGAAGAACGGGAACATGCGGTGCGCCACCGTCAGGTACACCGGCAGCAGCAGTCCGAAGCTGCCGATCTTGATGCTCGCGAATGCCCACAGCGGCGAGCCGCCGAGCACGAACGCCATCCACGCGAGCATGCCGGCAAACCCGACCGTCAGCGCCGCGAAGCACGAGCGTGCATGCCAGTTGCTGCCTTGCTCGCGCCACAGCATCGGCCCCAGCGTCAGCAGTCCGGCGAGCCAGCCGGCCACCGCCATCAGCAGGCCGACGACGATCCCGGCCTCCCAGCCGAGCGCACCGAGCAGCGTTGCGAGCTGGCCGCCAAACAGCCCGGCGCCGACCGGCGCGTACCGCCAGCGCGGCAGATCGGCCAGTCCCAGCCACTTCGGGAACGTCGTCAACAGGAAGCCGAACATGAAGCTCGGCAGCACCAGGTACTGCATCACGAAGGCGTGCAACCAGCCCGCGTACGGCTGGGGCTGGTGCATCGTCAACAAGGTGGGCCAGCGCGCCGCCGCCAGCCACGCGGCCCACCATGCCATCGCCAGCAACAGGTTGCTGGCGCCGATGAAGAACATCAGCCGGTGCGGGGCGACGCCGAGGCGACGCAGCGAGATGGGTGGTGCGGGAACCGACGCGGCAGAGTCCATGGCGGCAGTGTGCGGCTTGCCGATCCCGTCGGCCTTGATCCAGGTCACCGCGGCGGGCAACGTGCGCACGCGACGCAAATAAAAGGGGCGGCACATGGCCGCCCCGTTGGCATTCAACCGACCCGCGGATCAGGCTTGGACGGGCCCGGTCACGGCCGGCAGCACCGGTTCGCGGGTCGGCACCACCCATAGCCGGAACACGAACCACGCCAGCGCCAGCGCGCCGACGCTGAAGATCGTGTCGCCTGGCACCCGCAACCACACCAGCATCTCGATGATCGGCCGCTGCATGAACTCCGCCGAGCGTGCATAGGCATAGCCATGCTCGATCGAAGCTTGCAGCTGCAGGATGCCCAGCGGCAGCAACGTCAGCAGTGCCATCATCGACAGACCGATGTTGAGCGCCCAGAACGCGAGCTTGAGCGGGCGCGTGTCCCAGGCCATCTGGCCGCGCAATCCGCGCAGGCAGAACAACATCAGCGCGATGCCGAGCATGCCGTACACGCCGAACAGCGCGGTGTGGCCATGCAATGCGGTGAGGTTCAGGCCCTGCATGAAGTACAGCGACAGCGGCGGATTGATCAGGAAGCCGAACAGTCCCGCGCCGACCAGGTTCCAGAACGACACCGCCATGAAGAACAGCACCGGCCACTTGTAGCGCGCCATCCACGGCGTCGCCTTGCCGAGCTTCCAGGTGTGGTGCGCCTCGAAGCCCAGGTACGCCAGCGGCACGACCTCCAGCGCGCTGAAGCTCGCGCCCAGCGCCACCACCGCCGTCGGCGTGCCGACGAAATACAGGTGGTGCAGGGTGCCCAGCACCCCGCCGGCCATGAACACGATCGTTGCGAACAGCACCGCCACCGTCGCCACCGACGTCTTGATCAGCCCCAGGCGGGTGAAGATCAGCGCCATCACTGCGGTTGCGAACACCTCGAAGAAGCCCTCGACCCACAGGTGCACCAGCCACCAGCGCCAGTACTCGACCTCGGCGATATGGGTGTGCTCGTTCCACATCAGGCCGGCGGCATAAAACAGCCCGATCGCGACGGTGGACAGGAACAGCAGCGCGACGATCGACTTCGACTCGCTGGCCGGACCGCTCAGGATCGGCCACAGCGAGCGCCCGACCAGGGTCAGCCAGAGCACCAGGCCGATGAACAGGTACCACTGCCAGAAGCGGCCGATGTCGGCGTACTCCCAGCCCTGGTGGCCAAACCAGAAGTTGTTCTTCAGGCCCAGCTTCTGCATCACCGCCAGCCACTGGCCGGCGAACGCGCCGATCACGATGATCAACAGCGAGACGAACAGGAAGTTGACCCCGAAACGCTGGTACCTGGGCTCGTGGCCGGACAGTGCCGGGCCGATGTACAAGCCGGTGGCGAGCCACGCGGTCGCGATCCACAGCACCGCCAGTTGCGTGTGCCAGGTGCGTGAGAGCGAGTAGGGCAGCCATTCGGACAGCGCGAAGCCGTAGGCCTCCTGGCCCTCGACCTGGTAGTGCGCGGTGATCGCGCCGAGCAGGATCTGGCACAGGAACAGCGCCAGCACCAGCCAGAAGTACTTCGCCGTCGCGCGCATCGACGCAGTGATCCGCAGGCTCGCGAACGGGTCCGTGGCCGGCATCGTGTGCGGCTCCTCGCCACGTCCATGGCTGACCGCGTAGTACCAGCCCAGCGCGGCGATCGCGGCGATCAGGAACAGCACGCTGAAGGCCGACCACAGCCACAGCGACGCCGCCGGCTTGTTGCCGACCAGCGGCTCATGCGGCCAGTTGTTGGTATAGGTGACCTGCTGGCTGGCCAGCGCGCCGTCATCCGCCACGGCGGCAGCGCCGGGCAGCGTGGCGCGCTCGGTGGTCGCTGCCCACGCGGTCCACCAGATGAAGCCGGTCAGGGCGCGGCGGTGCTCGACGGTGTCGACCGTGCTTTGCTTCATCGCATAGGCTTCGCGCAGTTTCGCGGTGGCCGGATCGTTGCCGAACAGGCTTTCGTAGTGTGCGGCGACGTTCGACAACGCCGCGACACGATCCCGGGTCAGCGTGATCGTCCCGGTCGCGGGGTCATAGGTGTTGGCCCGCATCATCGCCTGCAGGCGGCTGCGCAGCGCGGCCTGTTCCTCGGCCGGCAGATCCGCGTAGGTCGCCATGCCGCCCTCGCGGCGCGCCCACAAATCCAGCACGCCGACCGCCTCGCGATGCAGCCAGTCCGCGCTCCAGTCCGGGGCGACGTAGCTGCCATGGCCCCAGATCGAGCCCAGTTGCATGCCGCCGATGGATTGCCAGACCTGCCGGCCCTGCTCGATTTCGGCGCGGGTGTAGACCACCGAGCCGTCCTGCGCGACCACCTGCTCCGGCATCGGTGGCGCGGCGCGAAAGATCTCGCCTCCCGCCCACAACAGCACCGAAAAGGAGGAAACGAGCAAGACGGCCAGGGTAAGCCATAGCTTTCGTGTGCTGCTCATGAGGGACTCCGTGATTGACGGCACATGGTCGACCACGTGAACGGGGGTCGCCATGACGCAAGTCAAGCCGGATGGGGAGAACGCCAACGCTGGGGATGATGCCGGCCCGCCCTGCCCACGGGCGATCGTGCCGGCGGGACGCGGGTTACTGGCGCAGGACCGGCGCCGCCAGCGCGTCGAGCTGTTCGCGATCGGCCAGCTCGATCTCGCGACGCTCCACGTGCAGCAGACCGTCCGCCTGGAACCGGCGCAGCACCCGGCTGACGGTCTCGGGCGCCAGGCGCAGGTAGTTGGCGATGTCGATGCGCGCCATCGTCAGCTGGAAACGGTTGGGCGAAAACCCGCGTGCTGCCAGTCGGCGCGACAGCGTGACCAGGAACGCCGCCATGCGCTGGTCGGCGGACCAGTCGCCCGACAACAGCGCGGCGCGGCCGATATCGCGGCTCAACAAGCGGAACAGATGCTTCTGCAATCCCGGCAGGCGCGCCGCCAGTACCGCGATCTTCGGGAACGAGAACCGGCACAGCATCACCGTGTCGAGCGCGACCGCGTTGCAGGGGTAGTGCTCGCCATCGATCGCGTTGAGGCCGATGACCTCGCCGGGCAGGTGGAAGCCGAGCACGTGCTCGCGGCCGTCGCGGTCGACCACATAGGTCTTGACCGTGCCGGTGCGGACCGCGGCGATCGCCTCGAAGGGATCGCCTTCGCGGAAGATGTGGTCGCCGGCATGGATCGGGCCGACGTGCTCGACCAGCACGTGCAGGTCCATCAGTGCGCGCTTGTCCATGCCTTCCGACAGGCACGCCTGCGAGAACGCGCAGGTCGAACAGAAATGCAGCGCGTCGCCGTCGTCGGCGACCATGCGCCGGTCGACGCGCGGGAAGGCCGGCTCGCTCACGACATGCTCCACGCCGCGATCAGATCGCGCGGGAGAATCGTGGCGCCGCCACGGTGGCGGGCTGGTCCAGGTATCGGTCGAAGCACATGGCGATGTTACGCAACAGCAGCCGTCCCTGCGAGGTCACCGTGATCCGGCCGGGCTCGATCCGGACCAGGCCATCGTCGGCCAGTGGCTGCAGCCTCACCAGCGCATCGGCGAAGTAATCGTTGAAATCGATCGCATAGCGGCGTTCCAGCGCGGTGATCGGCACCTCGCCCTGGCACATCAGGCCCTGGATCAGGTCGGCGCGCAGCTGGTCGTCCTCGCTCAGGCGCATGCCGCGGAACACCGGCAGGCGGCCGTCGTCGATCGCGCCCTGCCAGCTGATCAGGTCGCGCGG
>JBBRWW010000175.1:0-5484 GCA_038248955.1 Lysobacterales bacterium | reverse complement strand
GGACGTGTACCGTCCGATATGGACCAAGGACGACGGTACGATTGATACCGACAAGTATATTGAATTCTACGAAGAGTATCTGGATAAAGGCACGTGCGGACAAGTGGCCGGTTTTGTGCTCGAGCCGATTCAAGGCTGGGGCGGCTCCGTCATGCCGCCGGACGATTTTTTCCCGAAGCTGCGGCGCTTCTGCGACGCCCGGAAAATCCTGCTCATGGCGGACGAGGTGCTCACGGGCTGGGGCCGCACCGGCAAGTGGCTGTGCCTCGAACACTGGGGCGTCGTGCCGGACATCGTGACGATCGGCAAGGGCTTTGGTAATGGTTTTCCGGTGACGTGCGTGGCCGTGCGGGAACCGTATCAGGAGAGCTTCGAGTCGATTTCGGCGTCGAGCAGTTACGGCGGCAATCCGATGGCCTGCGCCGCGGCCCTGGCGTCGACCGAGGTGATCGAAGAGGAAGGCCTGCTGGCGCACGCCGGGATGCTGGGTGAAATCGCGTTGCGACGGATGGAGAAAATGAAGGCGGCGCACAAAATCATCGGCGACGTGCGCGCGAAGGGATGTCTCATGGGCATCGAGCTGGTGAAGGACCGGACCACGAAGGAACCCTTCGATCGCGCTGGCACGCTGGTTTACCAGAAGGCTTTCCGAAAGGGACTCGTGTGGATTCCCGCGGGCCACATCCTGCGCATGAGCCCGCCGATTGTGATGGACGAGCAAACGCTCCTGAAGGGACTCGACCTCATCGAGGAAGCGATCGCCGAGACGTCCAAGGAACTCGGTTACAGCTGAACGGCCGCCATGCTCTCCGTGCGCTTCGCGTCGTCCTTCCTGCTCGCGTGGCCGCGGGTCGCGCGCGGCACGGGCGTCCCGCCCGTGGTCCGACGTGGCACGGGCGTCCCGCCCGTGGTCCGACGTGGCACGGGCGTCTCGCCCGTGGTTCGAGGTGGCACGGGCGTCTCGCCCGTGTTTTGGCCGTGGCACGGGCGTCCCGCCTAATGTCACATAGATTTCGTTGCGAGATCTATGTGACATTAGGCGGCTCGGCTGCCTTTGAGCGGGGGAAACTTTTGTCGGCGGTGGCGCACGCGTCGGACTTCCGTGGGGCGTTCCTGGCGTCGCCTGGGCAGGGTGCACAGCGTCACTTCGGCCAGCAGCAGCCGGACCCAGCGCTGCGCATGGCCGGCGCCGCTGCGTTGGCGGCGGCCCCACTCCGCCAGCCGCGACACGACCACGCGCCGCGCCGCGCTGAACGAGATCGCCTTGATCCCTTGCTCGAGGCGTTCGCCCGCCGCCCACATCACCGCGCGCACCAGACTATAGGCGAGCAGCCCGGCGTAAAACTCCTTGCGCGCCATCTGCGCGCTGCAGACGTCCAGCTCGGTCATCTTCAACTGGGTCTTGACCGAACGAAAGTGCAGCTCGGCCTGCCAGCGCTGCCCATACCATTGCACCAGCAGCGCGACCGGATAGTCCGCGGCCGGCAGCGTCGTGAACAGCCACAGGTTGATATACCGGCCGCCTTTATTCAGGCCCACATAAATCAAGCGCCCGCTCACCGCCTTGCGTTCGAGGCCGGGCGGGGACTTGTCGTGCCGGGTGGGGGTCCAGTCGACCGGCCGGTCTTCGCCGCTGACCATGGGCTGGCCACCGCAGAGCCGGCGCGCCCGCGCCCGGGTCAGGCGCACCACCACATCCTGGTCGAAGCGCTTCGCCTGCGCCACGACGCTCCAGACCCCGAAGTTGCGGTCGCCAATCCACACGGTGAACTTCGCGCCGCCCTCCATCAGGCTCCAGGCCATCGCCTGCTCGCTCCACTGCACCGGCCCGCAGCACGCGCTCAAGACGGCGCCGCTTTTCGCGCAAAAGCCCACCAGGATGCGCATCACGCACCAGTCGCTGGCGCCGTGCTGGTTGCGCGCCGGCGGAAACGCGGCGGTCAGGTCCGCCGTCGCCAGCATCTCCAGCGTGCTGCCGTCGAGCAACTGGCGCCGGCGCCGGTCCGGGGCGGGGGCGCCGCCCGGCTCCGGCTCGTATCCAACCATTGCACACAGCGTGGCGGCCAGCTCCGCCAGCGCGGCCTGCAACAGCGCCAGCGGCAGCCGTTGCCGCGCCTGGTTGTAAGCGCCGGTCCCCGTCGAGCGCACGCGGCGCGATAGCTTGGGGCCCCGCCGTCCCAGCCGGTCGGCTCCGCCCGCGCGCAGATCGGCCATGACGGCCGCCAGCGTGCCGTCGAAGTTCAACCGCTGGAAAATCAAATACCACAGCGCCACCCGCAACGAGAAGATGCGGTCATAAAACCCGCGCGGCTTGGGCGGGGCCGGCGGCCTTTTTTTTCCCCGGCCGCGGCGCGGCTTCGGGTCAGGCGGCGGTGGCGGCTCGGGGGGGCGTTGTTGCTCTTGCCAGCGCGCGATCCAGCGGTGGGAAAACAGCAGGGCGAACACGTCCAGCACTGCCCTGACGGACTGGGCCGCGCTCACGCCGCACCTCCGCTCGCGCTCGCGGCGCCCAGGCGCTGGCGAAAGCGCGGATGCAGCGGAAAAATCCAGACCGCTTTGCGCGGCGCCTGCGCGCGATGGTGTTTTTCCTGGCGCGTGCGGCCGGTGGTCGCGCCCACCGGCTGCCAGTTCGCCGCGGCATAGGCCGTGCCCGCGAAGCGGCCGATTTCCACAAAGCTCTCCAGCAACTCCAGCGGCCCGCCATGTTGGGCCCGCCAGTCGCGGACGACCCGGCGCGTCAACCCGCCCAACACGTGGCTGGCGAGCTGCGGAATTTTGACCCAGGGCAGGATCAAAAACCGGCTGTGGTTGGCGATGCGCGGCAGGCCCGCCGCGCGCGCGGCCGCGCTCCAGCCGATGGCGCGGTCGCGCGCGGCGCACTGCCAGGCGGCGGCTCCGACCAGGTGCACCGCCAAATCGCGCCCCCCGGCGTCCTGCACCAGATAAAGCAGGTGCGAGCCGACCGGCCGGTCGCATCCGAGATAATGATACGCCCGCAGGTGGGCGAGCGCCCGCGCGCGCTCGGGTGCGCCGTGCCCGGCCAGGCGCCATTGCAACGGCTGCACGCGCCCGAGCGTGGTGGCGATCGGTTCCGGCGCCGGCGCGGCGGGGTCCGGCGGCGGTGCCGCCGGGCGCAGCCCCCAGGGCGCCCGGCGAAAGGCGACGAGCACCGGCGGCAACCGCAAGCCATGTCTGGCTGCCAGCGTGAGCAACAGGCTGCGGGCGGCAAAGGTCTTGAGCCGCCCCAAGCTGGTCCGCCATTCCCAGCGCTGGCAGAGCTCTCGGGCGATGCGATGCCGGCTCCACTCGGGGTGCACGTCGATGCGGTTTTGCAGTTCGAGCAGTTCGGCCCCGGTGAGGCAGCGTCCCTGCACGCGTATGGGTTTATCACAGTCCATCGCGGCACCGTGGAGAAGGCCGGGCCGTAAGTCCCGCTAAAAACGCCACCCCCTCAGAGATTTTTTCCGTCCGTCAAACGGTCGAAAGCGCAACGAAATCTATGTGACATTACGCGTTCCCCGCCCGCAGCGATGTCTTCGCGCAGCGAGAGCGCGCCGATCGGCGCCGGTTGCGGCAACGTGAGCAACACTTCAGCGCCCTCGCCGGAGGTGGCGGCAAGGGCCGAGCCGTAGCGGCGGCGGTTTTCGGTGCCGAATTCGCGCAGGCGCTGCGCATCGGGCGCGGGCAGGCGGCCCTCACGGTCGATCACGGCGCCGAAGATCAGGTTGCAATTGCGGCCCACGGACTCGTCGTACATGCGCGTGAGCCGCTCGAGCGGGTAGAGTTTGTGCTCCTCCCCGGGATGCCAGAACCAATTGTGATTGCGCAGCGGCACATCGACCATGCCAGGCGACCAGACCGGCCCCTCGGGATCGCCGGTTGGCAGGCATTTGCGCCAATCAGGATCGTTGTGCGATACGCCGCCGCGACGCGGCATGGTGGACCAGCAGGGGTAGCCCGCGAAGCCCTGTTCGTTGCCAATCCAGCGATGGTCGGAACGCGCGGTGGAGTGGTAGAAGACCGAGTCGGGCTGGTGTTGCGCGAAGATCGGCAACACGTCGGGTCCACCCTCGGCGGGGGTCTTCACGCCAGCATCATACCAGATCTGCACGAGCGGACCGAAGCGCGTGCACAGCTCGCGCGTCATGCCCTCGGCGATGCGGTTGAAGGCGGCCTGCGCCGGCGTGTCGCGACCCAGGCCCCAATTCACGGTGTGCCCCAAAACGGAATGATAGGAATTGCGATTCGTGCTGAAGTAGATCCCCGGCTTGATCCCGGCGCGCCGGCAGGAGGCGACAAAATCAGCCACGACATCGCCTTTTCCGCCGCGCCAGGAGGACTGGCGCACGCCATAGGGATAGAGGTCGCTTTGCCACTGGAGAAAACCGTTGAAGTGCGTGGCGGTGAAAACCGCGTAGCGGGCTCCGGCGGCGCGGGCGGCGTCGATCCACTGATCGGTGTCGAGTTGGCGCGGCTGGTAGAGGTTCGGATCGAAGGTCTGTCGTGTGCCGTTGTTGGCGGTGACGTCGCCGGCGGCAATGGGCAGATCAAAGTGAAAGATCACGCCGACCTCGCACTCCTGCCAGGCGAGCTGGGCGGGCGTCGGGCGCGGGCGCGCTGAGGTGGCCGATGCTGCATTCCCCGGCGCGGACATGGGTGCGGTAGCGCACGTGCCGCGGGCGGTCAAAGCCGCGTGCAGCGCAGGAGCGGCCAAGGCCAACCCGCCGGCGCGGAGGAAATCTCGGCGGGAATATTGCAGCGGTTGCATACGGTGGATCGGCCCTACGGCGATGCGGAGCTTCGTTTGTCCTTCGCTTCGATCAACGGGTTGGTGGAGGACGGAACACCCTTCCCGGCCCAAACCTTGTAGACATTGACCCCCTGCTTCAGGTCCTGAAAGGGTCCGGGAAGATCATTGCCGTCATTCTTCAGCGGAATCCCGAAGAAATCGCGATCCAGTCCCGGCAACTTGGCGCTGCGCAGCTTGCCGGGGTCAAAGGGTAGGTTAAGCGTCAGGATCCAGGTGGCGGTGTCCAGTGACGCGGTGAACGTTTCCCCGGCCAAGGTTGAATGTTGATCACCGGGCAGGTTCTTTCCGGTCCAGAATTGCCGCCACTCCGCGATCGTCAGCTGCACCGCCCCCTGTTTTTCGTTGCGCAATCCGGTCGGGTCGCTGGAACCTAGATCGCTGGCCACGGCGGTCACCAAATCATTATAGTTGTCGAATGATCCGCCGCTGCGTGAGACAAAATACATGCGATCGGCCGCGGAGAGCGAATAGACATTGTAATCCAGCCCGTTGTTGGCCGCGCGCGCGGTGGGATAGGGCAGATTGATATTGCTCTGATTGTGGATCAGCAGGTTGTTCATGAACCGGTTGTCATTCGAGGGGGCGCGCGTGGTAACCGTGCGCAAAAAATAACCCTCCCCGGCGTGGCCCCAATACGATCCGCCGCGAGTGCTGTTGACCACCAGATTGTGCGC
>JBBRWW010000174.1:0-5516 GCA_038248955.1 Lysobacterales bacterium | reverse complement strand
GGATGCTGAAACGATGAATCCACTCCTGCGCTGGTTCCACAAACTCGGCTCCCCCCCCTACTTCGATCGCTTCGCCGCGCGTTGGGCGCCGTGGGCGTACGCGAGTGGGCTGCTGGTGATGGCGTGGGGCCTGTACGGTGCGCTGTTCCAGGTGCCGGCCGACTACCAGCAGGGCGACAGCTTCCGGATCCTCTATATCCACGTGCCGAGCGCGTGGATGAGCATGGCGGTGTTCGGCCTGATGGCGGTGTACGCCGCGATCGCGCTGGTGTGGCGGATCAAGCTGTGCGAGATCCTGGCGATGGCGTGCGCGCCGATCGGCGCCGGCTTCACGCTGATCACCCTGCTGACCGGCTCGATCTGGGGCAAGCCGATGTGGGGTACGTGGTGGGACTGGGACCCGCGCCTGACCACCGAATTGATCCTGCTGTTCCTGTACCTGGGCGTGATCGGCCTGTACAACGCGATCGACGACCGCCGCGCCGCCGCGCGCGCGGCCGGTTTCCTGGCCATCGTCGGGGTCGTGCTGCTGCCGGTGATCCGCTATTCGGTGGTGTGGTGGAACTCGCTGCACCAGGGCCAGACGATCAGCCTGTTCGGGCAATCGCGCATGGACCCGAGCATGGTCGCGCCACTGGTGTGGATGATCGTCGGCACCAAACTGTGGTTTATCGGCGCGCTGCTGATGCGCGCGCGCGCCGACAACCTGCGTCGGGAATCGGGCAAGGCCTGGGTCGCCGACCTGGCCACGGCCGGGCACGGGCGCGCGCCATGAGCGACTACACCAATTATGTGATTGCCGCCTACGCGGTGTTTTTCATCGTGCTGGGCTGGGACTTCGTCGCCACCCGCCTGCAGATCCACCGCGAGCTGCGCAACGTCCGCCTGCGCGCCACCCGCGCCGCCACGCGCAACCCCACCATTGAGTCAAGCCCATGAATCCGATCCGACGCCGCCGCCTGCTGTGGGTACTGGCCCTCGTCGCCGCAGCGGGGATCGCCGCGACGCTGGTGGCGATGGCGCTGCAACGCAACGTCGCCTACCTCTATACCCCTGGCGAAGTGCTGCGCGGCGAAGCCGGCGTGCCGGTGGCCTCGGGCGAAACACGCTTCCGCCTCGGCGGCATGGTCGCGGCGGACTCGTTCACGCGCGCGCCGGGATCGATGGAGGCCCGCTTCAAGGTGACCGACGGTGACGCCGAGATGCCGGTCGTGTTCACCGGCATCCTGCCCGACCTGTTCCGTGAGAAGCAGGCGGTGATCGCCACCGGCCGCATGGACGGCAACCGGTTTGTCGCCGAGCAGGTGCTGGCCAAGCACGACGAGACCTACATGCCCAAGGAAGTCGCCGACAAGATGGGCCTGGCGCACCGGAAGCACGACGTGGTGGAACCGGCGCTGGCCGCGACCGTCGGGGCGCCCTAGGTGCTGCCCGAACTCGGCCAGCTCGCGCTGATCCTGGCGCTGCTGATCGCGACGCTGCAGGCGGCATTGCCACTGGTGGGCGCGCAGCGCGGCATTGCGCCGTGGATGGCGGTGGCGCGTCCGGCGGCATACGCCCAACTGCTGTTGGTGACGCTCGCATTCGCGGCGCTGACCTACGGTTTCGTGGCCCAGGACTTCTCGCTGCAGTACGTCGCCCAGAACAGCAACTCGCTGCTGCCGATGGCGTACCGGTTCACCGCGGTGTGGGGCGCGCACGAAGGTTCGCTGCTGCTGTGGGCGCTGGTGCTGGCGCTGTGGACGGCCGCGGTCGCGCGCTTCTCGCAGGCGTTGCCGGCCACGGTGGTCGCGCGCGTGCTCGGGGTGATGGGCGTGGTCGCGGTCGGCTTCCTGGCGTTCCTGATCTTCACCAGCAACCCGTTCGATCGCCTGTTGCCGGCCGCCGTCGAGGGCCGCGACCTCAACCCGCTGCTGCAGGACCCCGGCATGATCATCCACCCGCCGATGCTGTACTTCGGCTACGTCGGCTTCGCGGTGCCGTTCGCGTTCGCGATCGCGGCGCTGCTCGACGGCGGGATCGATGCCCGCTGGCTACGCTGGGTGCGGCCGTGGACCAATGTCGCCTGGGCGTTCCTGACGTTCGGCATCGCGCTGGGGAGTTGGTGGGCGTACTACGAGCTTGGCTGGGGCGGCTGGTGGTTCTGGGATCCGGTCGAGAACGCGAGCTTCATGCCGTGGTTGGCCGGCGCGGCGCTGCTGCATTCGCAGGCCGTCACCGAGAAGCGCGGCAGCTTCCGGGGCTGGACGCTGCTGCTGGCGATCGCGACGTTTTCGCTGTCGCTGCTGGGCACCTTCCTGGTGCGCTCGGGCGTGCTGACCAGCGTCCACGCGTTCGCGTCGGACCCGACGCGCGGCCTGTTCATCCTGGTGTTCCTGGGCATCATCATCGGTGGCTCGCTGCTGCTGTATGCCTTGCGCGCGCCGTCGGCATTCGGCGACGGGGAAGGCGACGGCATCCCGTTCGCCGCGCGCTCGCGCGAGACCTTGCTGCTGGTCAACAACCTGCTGCTCGCCACGGCCTGCGCGATGGTGCTGCTGGGTACGTTGTACCCGCTGCTGGCCGATGCCCTGGACCTGGGCAAGATCTCGGTCGGCCCGCCCTACTTCGCCTTGATGTTCACACTGCTGATGGCGCCACTGGTGCTGCTGCTGCCGCTGGGCCCGGTCACGCGCTGGCAGCGCGAGCAGGCGTCGCGTCCCCTGGCGATGCTGCTGCCGTGGGCCGGCCTCGCGCTCGGCGCCGGCATCGCGGCGTTCTTCCTGGCCCCGCAGGGCGCCTGGAAGGTCGCCGCCGGTACCGTCGGCGCGGTGTGGATCGCTGCCGGCACGCTGCGCTTCGTGTGGGCGCGCCTGTCGTCGCCACGGCCCGCCACCGCCGGCGGCGGGGCTTCCCGTGGACTCCTCACCGCCGAGATGCTCGGCATGACGCTCGCGCATACCGGCGTGGCGGTGTTCCTGATCGGCGCACTGCTCACCGAAGGGCTGAGCCAGCAGCGCGAACTGGCGGTGTCCGTCGGTGAGCGGGTCGAACTGGGCGGCTATGCCTTCCGCTTCGAGGGCGTGCAGCACCGCCCGGGGCCCAACTTCGAGGCCGACCGCGGCACCGTCACCGTGTTCGACGGCGACCAGGTGCTGACCGTCATGCACCCGGAAAAACGCACCTATGCCAGTGGCGGCCAGGTGATGACCGAGGCCGCGATCCATGGCGGAATCCTGCGCGACCTCTACGTCGCGCTGGGCGAGCCGCTCGGCGGCAGCGCCTGGGCGCTGCGCGTGCACGTCAAGCCGTTCGTCCGGTGGATCTGGGCGGGCGCGCTGCTGATGACGCTGGGCGGGTTCGTCACCGCCACCGACAAGCGCTTCCGGGCGCCGAAGCGACTGGCGGCGGCCAACCCCCTGCCCCCGGCAGCCGTTGCCGCCACCCAACCGGCCCGATGAGCGACTCCATGCCACCCGACCCGTCTGCCCCCACGCCCTCCCCGCGCCGGCGTTCCGCGATGCGCTGGCTGCCACTCGTCGTCGTTGCCGCGCTCGGCGTGCTGCTCGCCGCCGGCATCTGGCTCAGCCGCAACCCGAACCGCGAAGCGTTGCCGTCGCCGCTGATCGGCAAGCCCGCACCCGAGTTCGCCTTGCCGGTACTGCACGAGGCCGGGCGCCTGGTCGCGGCGTCGGACCTGCGCGGGGCGCCCTATCTGCTCAACGTCTGGGGCAGCTGGTGCCCGGCGTGCCGCGACGAGCACCCGATCCTGACCCGTTTCGCCGAGACCAAGCGCCTGCGCGTGATCGGCTTCAACTGGAAGGATGAGCACGCCGACGCGTTGCGCTGGCTGGAGCAATACGGCAACCCGTATTTCCTGGTGCTGACCGACTATGACGGCAAGGCGGCGATCGACTGGGGCATCTATGGCGCACCGGAGACCTTCCTCGTCGACGGCGCCGGCATCGTGCGCTGGAAGCATGTCGGCCCGCTGACCGACGCGATCATCGCCGACGAACTGCTGCTGCAGCTGGTCCGGATCGAGAAGGCGCGATGACGTTCCGGCCGTCCCGCATCGTGACCGTCCCGGGCCGCACGCAACCGCGCCGTCCCGCCTGCGTGTTGGTGCTGCTGGCCGTGCTGATGTCGCTGTCGGCCGCGGGGGTTGCCCAGGTCGCGACCAGCCATGCTCCGCCGCAATTCACCAGCAGCGCCGAGGAACGCCGTTTCCACGCCCTGGTGTCCGAGCTGCGCTGCGTGATGTGCCAGAACCAGTCGCTGGCGGACTCCAACGCGCAGATCGCCGCCGACCTGCGCCGCGAAGTGCTCGAGCTGATGCGTGCCGGCAAGACCGACGCGCAGGTCAAGGCGTTCCTCGTCGCGCGCTACGGCGAGTTCGTCCTGTACCGCCCGCAGGTCGAAGCCAGCACGTGGCTGCTGTGGTTCGGACCGGCGCTGCTGCTGCTGGCCGGCGGCTTCGTGGTCGCCGGCATCGTGCGCAAGCGCGCCGGCACGCGGACCGTCGCCGACGACGACCGCCAGGAGTGGTGACATGACCGCCTTCGTGATCGCCAGCGCGCTGGTCGTCCTGTTGATCCTGGGCTACGTGCTCAGGCCGCTGTGGCGCACCAGGCCGATCGCGGGTGGCGGCGTGGTGTTGAGCCTCGCGCTCGCCACGGGACTGTTGTACGCGCTGGTCGGCACGCCCAAGGCGCTGGATCCGGCCGCGCGCCGTGCGCCCGACTCGCTCGCCGAAGCCGTCGCCCAGCTCGAAGCCGAGCTCAAGCGCAATCCCGACCAGGCCGAGGGCTGGCGCCTGCTGGCCAGCGCCTATGCCGCCGCCGGGCGCACCGCGGACGCGCAAACGGCGCTGGCGCGCGCGCTCAAGCTCGCGCCCGACGACCCGGACCTGCTGACGCAGGTCGCCGAGGCGCGTGCGACCGCCGCGCCCGACCGCCGTTTCGATGCCGCTGCCGTCGCCATGCTCCGGCGCGCACTTGCGCAACAGCCGATGCACCAGCGTGCCCGCTGGTTCCTCGGCATCGCGCAGCGCCAGGCCAACCAGCCCGCGGAAGCGGCGGCCACCTGGGAACCGCTGCTCGCGATCGTCGATGCCCGGACCGGCGGGAGCCTGCGCGAGCAGATCGATGCGGCGCGCGGCGATGCCGGCCTGTCGCCGCTGCCGCCCGCCGCCGAGGCTGCGTCGGTCGCGCTCACGATCAGCGTGTCGCTGGATCCGGCGCTGGCGATGCGGCTGTCCAAGGACGCAGTGGTGTTCGTGATCGCGCGCCGCCCGGGCGGTCCGCCGATGCCCGTCGCGGTCCGCAAACTGGCCGCTGCGAGCCTGCCGCAGGTGATCACGCTCGACGATCGCGACAGCCTGATGCCGACCAGCAAGCTGTCGCAGCTCGAATCGGTTGAGATTGCCGCACGGGTCTCGGCCAGCGGCGACGCCACCCCCGCCAAGGGCGACTTCGCCGCGGTGCCGGTCGTCATCGCCGTCAAACCCGGCCAGTCGGCGGCACTGCTGATCGATC
>JBBRWW010000173.1:0-5522 GCA_038248955.1 Lysobacterales bacterium | reverse complement strand
TCGCCACCAGCGCCTGCGTTGCCGAGATCCATGCCTTGCTGTCCGATGCCCGCGCCGACCGCGCGATGATCGACGGCCACCGCGTCCGCGCCGGAGACATCGCCGTGCTCGTGCGTTCGCATGCCGAGGCCGCGCAGGTGCGGGCGGCATTGACCGGCGCCGGCATCGCGGCGGTGGCGGCGGGCCGCCAGAGCCTGTTCGCTACGCCCGAGGCCGGGGAATTGCTGGCGCTGTTCGAGGCCCTGCTGCATCCGGGCGACGACGGCCGCCTGCGCGGCGCACTGGCGACGGTTCTGGTCGGGGTGGGCGCGCTCGAGATCGCCCACTTCGACGCTGACGAACCGGCGCAGCGCGCGTGGCAGCTGCGCGCGATGGCTTGGCGCGAGCGCTGGCAGCGCCACGGACCGCTGGCGCTGGTCGCCGATCTCTGCGCGCGGCACGCGCCGCGACTGCTCGGCCTGGGCGATGGCGAACGCCGGCTCACCAACCTGCTGCAGCTGGGCGAGACGCTGCAGGAAGCCGACGCACGCGCGCTGGGGATGCAGGGCGTGGTCGACTGGCTGCGGTCGCGGATCGGCGACGCCGATGACGCCGACGACAGCCAGCAGCTGCGGCTGGAATCCGATGCTCGCCGGGTGCAGATAGTGACCCTGCACAAGAGCAAGGGGCTTGAGTTCCCGATCGTGTTCCTGCCGTTCGTGGGCATCGGCAAGGAGCCGCGCAGCGGCCGCCATTGCGAATACCAGGCGACAGCCGCCGACGGTAGTGGTGGCGGCCGCGTGCTGCAGTTCAAGTCCGGCGTGGTCGCCGAGGGCGCGCTGTCGTGGGACGCGGCCAGCGCCGCCGCGGCCGGCGAGGAACGGGCAGAGGACGCCCGCCTGCTGTACGTCGGCCTGACCCGCGCCCGCCATGCGCTGTGGCTGGCGAGCGGGCCGTTGTACCTGGCCGGCGCGGCGCCGCTGGCGATGATGCTCGGCGAGGCCGCGACGCTGCGCACACTGACCGATGGCGACATCACCATCGATGCCAGCGAGCTGCCGGCGTCGCCGATGTCGCCGCTGTCGCCCGAAAGCGCAGGCGCGCTGCCGCCGCCACGCCATGCGCGCCGCACGTTGTCGCGCGACTGGTGGGTGTACAGCTTCACCCAGCTCACCAACGAGGCCGCCGGCGTCGAGGGCGCTCCACAGAGCGCTCGCGGCGACGGCATCGAGCGCGGCGCCGACGACGAACCCGCACAACTGGTCGCGGCGGCCGACAGCCCCGGAATCGCGGTCGATCCGCGCTTTTCCGGCAGCCGCTTCGGCAACGTGCTGCACATGGCGTTGGAGCACGTCGACTTCGCCGCGTGGAGCGACTGGCGCGACGGTGGCGCCGCGCCGCCGGGCGAGGCGGCGCCGCTGCGCGCAGCCCTGCGCGGCGAGGGTTATGCCGATGGCGACCTCGACGACGGCATCGCGCAACTCACCCCGCTGGTCGGGCAGACCCTGACCGTCACCCTGCCCGAGGGCACGCAGCTGTGCGACGTGCCGCCATCGGCGCGGCGCGCGGAGATGGAATTCCATTTCGCGATGCAGCCGACCTCGGTCGACGCGCTGCTGGCGACGCTGCATGCGCACGGCGCGCTGCGCGACCGCCACGCGTTCGGCCTGCGACGCACGCTGGAAGGCCTGATGACCGGCAAGATCGACCTGGTCTACACGACCGGTGACGCCGGGCACGACGCCCGCTATTACCTGCTCGACTACAAGTCCAACCGGCTGCCGGCCTACGATGCGGCGAGCATCGCGCGCGCGATGGACGACAGCGAATACACCCTGCAGGCGCTCATCTACACGCTGGCGCTGCACCGCTGGCTGCGCTTCCGCCTCGGCGACGGCTACGACTACCAGCGCGACTTCGGCGGTGTCCGCTACGTGTTCTGCCGCGGCCTTGATGGCGCCGCGACGCCGAGCCCGGGCATCCATGCGCAGCAGCCACCGTGGCCCTTGATCGACGCCCTCGATGCGCTGTTCGCCACCGGCAGGGTCGCACCATGAGCCTGCTCGACACGCTGTATCGCGGCAACGGCCTGCGCGCGCTCGACCACGCGCTGGCGACAAGCCTTCGTCGCCTCGATCCGTCGACCCCCGACGCCGTGCTCGCCGCGGCCGCGCTGGCGTCGCTCGCGGTCGGCCAGGGCCATGCCGCTTTCGACCCGGCGCGCCCGCAGGTCGTGGTCGATGAGGCGATCGAGTGGCCCGAGCCGGTGGCCTGGCTGGCGGCGCTGCGCGAGTCGCGCTGGGTGACCAGCCCCGACGACGCGAGCGCCGCCGCCGGCCATGCGCCGCTGGTCCTGGACGATGGGCTGCTGTACCTGCGTCGCTACCGCGAATACGAGCGCCGGCTCGCTGCTGGCCTGCGTCGCATCGCCGCCTGCGCACCGCCCGCGGTCGACGTCGACGCCCTGGCACCGCTGTTCGCACGGCTGTTTCCGACCGCGCTCGCCCGCGACCGCGACCGTGGCATCGACGATGACGGCGGCCAGGCACGCGCGGCCGCGCTCGCCTTGTTGCGCTCACTGTTGTTGGTCACCGGCGGTCCCGGCACCGGCAAGACCACCACCATCACCCGCCTGCTGCTGTTGCTGGTCGCGCAGGCCCGCAATGCCGGCGCGCTGCCACCGCGCATCGCGCTTGCCGCGCCCACCGGCCGCGCCGCCGATCGCATGGCCGAGAGTCTGCGTCATGCGCTCGCCGCGCTGGGCGCCACGCCGGGCGTCGACGCCGCGTTGTGCGACGGCCTGCCACGGGAGGCGCGCACGCTGCACCGCCTGCTCGGCACGATTCCCGACAGCCCGCGCTTCCGCCATGACGCGGGCAATCCGTTGCCGTTCGACGTCGTGGTGGTCGACGAGGCGTCGATGGTCGACCTGCCGTTGATGTGCAAGCTCGTCGAGGCGGTCGCCGATGGCAGCCGGCTGGTGTTGCTCGGCGATCGCGACCAGTTGCCGTCGGTCGAGGCCGGCGACGTGCTCGCGGCGATCGTCGATGCGACAGCCACCGTTGCAAGCGGAAGTGACGAGCCCGCGGCGCATCCCGCTGGACCGCAGGGCCTCGCTGAGGTCGATGCCGCGCAACTGGTGGCGTTGCTGGGTGAACTGCCGCGCCTGCCTGCTTCGCTGGTTGCGTCCGCGCTTTCCGGCCACCGCGTGCACCTGCGCCGCGGCTACCGGCAGTCCGAGGCGCTCGACCTCGCGCCGCTGGCCGCGGCCGCGCGCGACGGCGATGCCGATGTCGCGTTGGCGCTGCTGCGTGGCGGCGGACTCGATGGCGTGCATTTCCACGAGGACCTGCAGGACCCGCTTGGCGGACCGACGCGCGAAACCCTGCTGGGCGCGTGGCGCGCGATCGCCGCAGCGGCCGATCCGGGCGCGGCGCTCGCGCAGGCATCGCGCCTGCGTTTGCTGACGGCGCTGCGCGATGGCCCGCAAGGCGCGGCGCCGCTCAACGCACGCATCGAGGACGCGCTGGCCGGCTCCCACCGAGCGCCCTATTTCCACGGTCGCCTGCTGCTGGTCACCGAGAACAGCTATCGCCACGGCCTGTTCAATGGCGACATCGGCGTGTGCCTGCGCGGCGACGACGGCGCGACCGTGGCGTGGTTCGCCGGCGGCAGTGACGGCGTGCGCGGTTTCCATCCCTCGGCCTTGCCGGCGCACGGCGGCGCGTTCGCGATGACGGTGCACAAGGCGCAGGGATCGGAATTCGACAGCGTTTGGCTGCTGCTGCCACGCCACGATGCACGCACGCTGTCGCGCGAACTGGTGTACACCGCGATCACGCGCGCCCGCAGCGAACTGCACCTGTGCTTTGGCGAGCCGAGCCTGCGCGCCGCGCTCACGCGCCACGCGGTGCGCGTGTCCGGACTCGCGCGGCGCCTGCGTAACCCGCCGGACTCGTCGTAGACGCCCGACCTGGCCGAAGGCCGCGACGGCATTGCAACGCGGAGGCGTGGGGTCCTTCGATGCTGGCGAATGGCGTCCCGTGGCATCCGGCCGCGGTCGCAGACGCCCTGGCGACGACGGGCGACAATTTCATATGCGCGTCTGCGGTGCGCGGGCAACCGCGTGACGCCGTCAAGGATTACGGGTGAGTTCACGCGTGATGCGCTTCTCATGCGCGCGCAACTTGGCCGTGGGGCGGAGGCGATTATTGATGGCAGGAAGAAAGATCGCATAAACACGCCATCGTGATCTCCCTGAGCGGCGCGCGAACATCGCCTGAACCATTCATCGAATCCTGCGGTTTCTTCACCCGCGTTGCACCCGCGATTGCCTAGATTTGACGCTCCCCAACGCCGATTGGCGATGGATCCCCCGCAGCAAGAATTGATTGGAGAAGTTCATGAGCGATGTCAAGAAGGACCATAGCGTCGGTGCCGGTACGGGTGCAGTGGCAGGTGCGATGACGGGCGCCGTCGTCGGCTCAGCCGCGGGTCCGGTTGGAACGCTGGTCGGCGCGATTGCCGGTGGGGTAGTGGGTGCCAAGGCTGGCGATTCGATCGCCGAAGCCGTCAACCCGACCGAGTACACGAAGCATTTCGAGAGCCAGTACAAGAGCGCGCCGTATTACGCGCAGGGCCGTGAGTGGAGTGACTACGAGCCGGCCTACAAGTACGGCTATGACACCTACGGCCAGTATCAGGGCCAGAAGTTCGACGATGTCGAGGGCAACCTCGAGCAGAACTGGGACAAGACCCGCGCCAATTCGCGCCTGGCCTGGAACGAGGCCCGCGATGCGGTTCGTGATGGCTGGCACCACATCGAGCGCGCGACGCCGGGCGACGCCGACCGCGACGGTCGCTAAGACCCGCGCGCAACTGTGACACCCCAGCGGGGCCGCCAACGCGGCCCCGTTTTTTCGTGCGTGCAAGGCCGTGGAGTACGATGGCGACCCCCGTACCCACATACCGATCCCGACCATGGCTGACCACGACAAGCCGTCCCGCGAACAGGCCGAAGCCGCCGTGCGCACCCTGCTCAGCTGGGCCGGCGAGGATCCACGCCGCGAGGGCCTGCTCGACACGCCCAAGCGCGTCGTCGATGCCTATGGCGACTGGTTCAGCGGCTACAGCGAAGACCCGGAGGCCTATCTGGCGCGCACGTTCAAGGAGGTGGCCGGCTACGACGAGATGATCGTGCTGCGCGACATCGAATTCGAAAGCCATTGCGAGCACCACATGGCGCCGATCATCGGCAAGGCCCATGTCGGTTACCTGCCCGACGGCAAGGTGGTCGGCATCAGCAAGATCGCGCGCGTGGTCGAGGCCTATGCACGCCGGTTCCAGGTGCAGGAAAAAATGACCGCGCAGATCGCCCACTGCATCCAGACGGTGCTGCAGCCGCGCGGTGTCGCCGTCGTGATCGTGGGCGCGCACGAATGCATGACCACGCGTGGCGTACACAAGCGAGGCGTCAGCATGATCACCTCGAAGATGGTCGGCAGCTTCCGCGAGGACGCGCGCACCCGTGCCGAATTCCTGCG
>JBBRWW010000172.1:0-5542 GCA_038248955.1 Lysobacterales bacterium | reverse complement strand
GATCATGGATCAATGAACCTGCCCCCTTCTCGTTGACCCCTTCTCGTTTTTCCTGCTCTTAGCGGTTTCGCCGGCGGGTGCTCCAGGCGATCAGCGCCAGCAACGCCACCTGCACCGGCAGGCGCAGCAGCAGTGCCCAGTACGGCACGCCGAACCGCTCCGGGCGCTGCAGCATGGTGATGTGCGCAGGCGTCACCGCCAGGGTCAGCAGGAACAGGCCAATGCCGGCCGCACGGCGGGTAGGGCGCCACAACAGCCCGACCGCACCGAGCAGTTCGAACGCACCGCTGACCAGCACCGCGGCACGCGGCCACGGGATCCAGGGCGGCACGATCCGCATCTCGGCCGCGGTGGCGGCGAAGTGCGCGATGCCACCGACGAAGAACCAGACGAAGACCACGCCCAGACCGGCGATGCGCCATCGGCCCAGGCCCTCGAGGGACAGCAGGCGGCAGACGGCAGGAAGGATTCGGGTCGACATAGACGCAAGACTGCCATGTAGGCGCCTGCGTCCCAAACCCCGGGGACAGGTCGGGGTCCCAGCCGGGAACGAGCGTGCAGCGGCGGCCCTTTTCTTCCTTGCTCACATCATGTTGGCGCGGTTTTGACGAATGCATCGGTAAGGTTGCCCGCACGCTGATCAGCCGTGGCCCGCCTGGAAGCGCGCAAGTCCGCGCCGGGACATCCCCGGGCAATGGCCGTCGCCACAGGGCGATCAGGGCCGGCGGTGTGGACACCCGGACTCCCCTCCCATGCCTGGAGCACCCCCGATGAAAGCCCTCGTCTACAACGGTCCCCGCGATGTCAGCGTCGTCGACGTGCCTGATGCGAAGATCGAGAAACCCACCGACGCGCTGGTCCGCATCACCACCACCAACATCTGCGGCTCCGACCTGCACATGTACGACGGCCGCACCGACATGCCGGCCGGCCGCATCCTGGGCCACGAGAACCAGGGCGAAGTGATCGAGGTCGGCAACGCGGTCGACCGCGTCAAGGTGGGCGATCGCGTCTGCCTGCCGTTCAACGTCAGCTGCGGTTTCTGCGCCAACTGCGAGCGGGGTCTCACCGGTTTTTGCCTCACCTGCAATCCCGGCACTGCCGGCGCCGCGTACGGCTTCGCCGGCATGGGCCCCCACGAGGGCGGCCAGGCCGAATACCTGCGCGTGCCGTATGCCGACTTCAACTGCCTGGTATTGCCAGAGGGCTCGGAGGAAAAGGAAAACGACTACGTCATGCTGTCGGACATTTTCCCCACCGGCTACCACGCCACCGAACTGGCCGGGGTCATGCCCGGCGAGACCGTGGTGGTCTATGGCGCGGGCCCGGTCGGATTGATGGCCGCGTACTCGGCCATGATCAAGGGCGCGAGCAAGGTGATGGTGGTCGACACCCACAAGGACCGCCTCGCGCTGGCCGAGAAGATCGGCGCGATCGCGATCCACGACGTCGAAGGCAACGGCGTGGCGCAGGTGTTGGAACTGACCAAGGGCGCCGGCGCGGACCGCGGCTGCGAGTGCGTCGGCTACCAGTGCTGCGACAACAAGGGCCACGAAGTGCCCAACCTGACCATGAACAACCTGGTCAAGGCGGTGAAAGCCACCGGCGGCATCGGCGTGGTCGGCGTGTTCATCCCCAAGGACCCGAAGGCCGAGGACGCACTGGCCAAGAAAGGCCACCTCGCCTTCAACTTCGGCGAATTCTGGTTCAAGGGCCAGTCCATCCGCACCGGCCAGGCCAACGTCAAGGCGTACAACCGCCAGCTGTGCAACCTGATCGAAGCCGGCAAGGCTTCGCCGTCGTTCCTCGTGTCACACGAACTGCCGCTGGCGCAGGCGCCGGAAGGCTACAAGAACTTCGACGCACGCAAGGACGGCTGGACCAAGGTGGTGCTCAAGCCTGCGGCGTGAGCGGGCTGGCAACGCGCCCTGGCCGGCGGCCGGGCAGCGGCTGCCGCCATTCGCGGATGGTGGATCGCGCCTGACGTCCGCGCCCTTGCGGGAGCGGGCTGCGTGGCGGGCGGCGGATCCGCTTCCCGGGGGACATCCGGGCGCCGCGTCGGGGCGCATTGTCCAGTCCGCGACGGCCGCACGGTGCGGGCGGCGCTCGCAACTGCGCGGGGGCGATTGGCTGGGCGACCACATCGACCGGCCCCCTTTTCCCAGGACCCTTTTTTGAAGGCGGGTCGAGACCCGCCCGACGCGAGCTGACCGGCCACCACCGCGGTCGGCGTTGTGCAGCTATGACCATGGGCGACAGGGGCCGGCAGGGCGCCGGGATTCGTGGTTTGCCAGGGTACTCGAGCTGCGTCGACCGTCCGGGAGTCGCTCCCGTCCGACTGCGTTGCGGCGATGAGGCCCATTCCCACACCTGCCTGGCCCCCAAGGAGCCGTCATGAACAGTCGTCCGCTTTTGCTTTCTGCGCTCGCCACCGGGTTGCTTGCCGCCTTCGCCTTCACCGCGCAGGCCGCCCAACCCAATCGTCTGCTGCCCAGTGGCAGTACCAGTGTGCACAACCTCCCTGCCGGCGGCGACGCCATGCAGGATCCGGAAATCGACAGCGCGCTGGCCGATGACGAGGGCACGGACGCCACGTCCACGCATATCAACCGTACGATCGCCAGGCGCCACGGCCAGGGCGCCTCGGTACGCAGCGGGCAGAAGACCAAGGCAAACCCCGATCTCAACCTGAGTTTCCACGGGCTCAACTTCCGCGACCAGCGGCTCGCCAACGGTGGCAACCAGTTTTCCGTCGAGCCCCCCGATCAGGCACTCGCGGTGGGCAACGGCTACGTGCTGGAGGCGGTCAACAATGTCCTGCGGATCTGGGACACGACCGGCGCGCCGCAGACCACGCCGGTCGACCTCAACACGTTTTATGGCTATGCCGCCGCGATCAACCGCACCACCGGGGCCCGCGGCCCGAGCGTGACCGATCCGATCGCGTATTTCGACACCGACACCCAGCGCTGGTTTGTGGTCGTGTTGACCCTCGACCACGTCGGCACCACCGCCAACCTCAGTGGTCCGAACCATCTCGACATCGCCGTCAGCGACGGCCCCACGCCGCTGGGCAGCTGGACGATCTACCGCCTGCCGGTGCAGAACGACGGCACCGCCGGAACGCCGAACCACCAGTGCCCGGGCGGCCCGTGTCTGGGTGACTATCCCCACATCGGCGCCGATGCGAACGGCATCTACCTGACCACCAACGAGTTCCCGTTGTTCGCCGGCGGCTTCACCGGTGCACAGGTGATCGCGATCTCGAAAGCCGGCCTGGTCTCGCGTGGACCGGCCACGTATGTGCAGTTCAACACCGCCGATCCGCAGTACCTGCTGGATCTGGGCGCCGACGGCCAGGTGCCGGGCTTCACGGTGTGGCCCGCGACATCGCCTGCCGGCATCTATGCGACCCAGCGCAACGGCACCGAATACCTGCTGAGCTCCAACGCCGTGTTCACCAGCAGTGGTTCGGACAACCGCATCCGCGCCTGGGCGCTGACCAACACCGCGTCGCTCAACGGCGACGGCTCCGGCGTCGAACTGCTCCACACCACCGTGAGCGTCAACACCTACGGCGTGCCGGACCGGTCAACGCAGAAAGCCGGCGATTACCCTCTCGGGCAATGCCTATCCAGTGCGACCTGCCGACCCAACGTCGCCGGTGGCGCGGCCTTCTTCCATCCCGAAGGCAAGCTCAACAGCAACGATTCGCGCATGCAACAGGTGGTCTATGCCAACGGCAAGCTGTGGGGTGCGCTCGACACGGCCGCGATCGTCGACGGCGTGAACCGGGCCTCCATTGCCTGGTACGTCATCCAGCCGCAGATCAGCGAAACCAGCTTCAAGGCGAAGTCGGTGTTGAACGGAATCCTGGCGCTGTCCGATACCAATCTCTCCTATCCGGCCGTGGCCGTCACGCCCAGCGGGCGCGGGGTGATCGGGTTCACCCTCGTCGGACCCAATAACTTCCCGAGCGCGGGTTACGCCGGCATCGACGCCATCTCCGGCGCCGGTGCCGTGCACATCGCCGCGGATGGTCTTGGGCCGCAGGACGGATTCACGGAATATCCGGATATCGGCGGCTCGCGCCCGCGCTGGGGCGACTATGGCGCGGCAGTGGCCGACGGCAGCAGCATCTGGCTGGCCAATCAGTACATCAACCAGACCTGCAATCTCGCCGAGTACATGGCCGCGCCGTTCGGCAGCTGCAGCGGCACGCGCACCAGCCTGGGCAACTGGGGCACGCGGATTTCAAAGGTCACCCCCTGAGCGTGTAACGCCCACCGCCGGGCCTCTGGCAGGGCCCGGCTTTCATGGTTTGCTGCAGGTCCATCGCGTCGATGGCCGACACCTACCGCCGCAACGTGGCGCCCGTTGATCTGCGCGCCGCCAAACGCCGCGTCCCTGCATGGGCGCTGGCCGGAATGGGGTCAGGTTCACTTTTCCAACCCACTTTTCCATCCCCTCGGCTCAGGTTCATTTCAAACGGAATGAACCTGAGCTTTTTTTTCGGTCGATCAGCCGCCGGCCAGGCCGCCGCCCATCCGCCCCGGCAACGCTCCCTCGTCCTCCACGGCATCGGGGTCTTCCAGGTCGCCCACCTCGCGGGCCATCCCCGCCGTGGGATCCGGCGCCACCGGCGGGCGGGTGGAGGGACGCTTGCCGGAAGCGTCATCGGCGGTGGCGGGCTGCTTCGGGTCGTGCTCGTCATGGCTGGTCATTGCTGCATCCTCGTTGGTCGGGACAACCACTCTAAGGAAGCGACGGTTAAGGCCGCATGCCGGCGCAGTAAGGGCGCCGTGGTGCGGCAGAAAGCAGCTTGCGTGCAGGGCCGTGTGGGTTCGGCGACTGCAACGCGCTTCACTTGCGCGCACGTGCCCGCGTATCGATCAGGCATGGTCTGGATAACTGAACCTGACCCCGTTCCTAGCTTGCCGGCTGCGGCGCCTGAACGATCACTGTCGCCGCGGCCGGAAGTTCACGCGCGCGTTTTCAATGCCCCGGTAGATTCCACGACCTCGATTCAGTCCACGACGCGATCGATGCGTCCTACCACGAGCCTCCTGCAGATGAACACCTACCCTGCCGAGCGGCGGCGATTCGATACGACGCCCAATGCCGCTCCCGCTTCTCCCGCACGGTCCGGCGCCAGCAATGACGGCGCGCTTACCGCGCAGTTTTTCGACTTTGTCGATGACGCATCGTTCCCCTGTGTCGGCTCCAAAGCGGCGCTCGCGCGCGGCGCGATCCAGGCGCACGAATTCGCCGCGCTTGGCAGCCGCTTCAACGACGCGCCGGTGCTCGACAGGTTGCATGCGTTCGCAGAGATGATCGACGCGGGGGATTCGGGCGACACGACGGTGCACTCATTCGTCGCCCTGTTCAACGGCCCGTTCGATGCCGACGAGCGCCGTTTCGAGGCCTTGCTGTGGTCGCAGTTGCAGCGCCTTTACGATCTGGACGTGCAACGCGGCAGCCGCTGGGCCGATGACGTCAACCGCGATCCGGACAGCCCGCAGTTCAGCCTCAGCCTCGGTGG
>JBBRWW010000171.1:0-5665 GCA_038248955.1 Lysobacterales bacterium | reverse complement strand
GCCTGCGGTACCGCCTTGGGATGACCGGCACCGGTGAAGCCGCTCATCGCCACGGTCATGCCGGGCTGGATCAACGCGGCGGCGTCGGCGGCGGACATGCGGCGGGCGGCGAGCCCGGGATGGCGGATGCGATCGGGCACGGCGGACCTGTTGGCGGCAAACGCGCCAGTCTAGGCTGTAACGCGTGCCAGGGCCTCGGCGCCACCGGTAGTGGCGGCGTCACACCCCAGGCCCGCGACGGCCGCGCGGCCTGCCGTCAGCGTCCGGCGAAGACGACGGCGGGTTGCAGTTTCAGGATCGGGCGGACGCTCAAGGCTGCGGCGGCCAGGCACACCAGCAGCACGCCCGCGATACCGATCACGGGCGTGAACCACATCATCCGGAACGGGTAGCCGATCCGGACGACGAGCACTCCTGCTATCCCGCACAGGCCAAGCCCGATCCCGGCGCCGACGAGCGCGCAGGCGGCGGCCTGGGCGAAGACCATCGACAGCACCGTGCGTGAGGTCGCGCCCAGGGCCTTCAGCGTCGCGTACTGCTTCTGGTTTTCCAGGGTGAACATGTAGAGCATCACGCCGGTCACGCCGAAGCCGACGGTCATGGCCAGGGTCAGCATCGCGGCGATGTCGCCGACGTCCTCGGAATTGACCAGGAACCAGCGCACGGTGTCGGCCTTGAGGTCGGCCGCCGAACGCGCGCGCCAGCCGGTACGCTGCTGGATCCGCTCGGCCAGTACCGCCGGCGACACCCCGGGCGCCGCCTTCGCCATCACGAAGGTGAGCCGGTGGCGTTCTGGCGGCAGGATGCGCGTGGCGGTCGCCAGCGAGGCATACATCAATGGCCGCGGCGGGAAGCGCGGCAGCGTGTCCGAGCGCGCCGACACGCGCACCCGCTGATCGTTGACCAGCAACTCGTCGCCGAGCGCCAGTTCGCGGGTCGGGGCGTCGAGGTGCACGCCGTCGTGCGGCCACTGGTCGGCCGGCAGCCGCGGCGTCTCCAGCTTGCCGCTGGTGCCGCCCGGATCGACGATCACCGCATTGTGTGCGCGCAGCTGGTTGGCGTGGTCTGCATCGGCCACCGGCGCGCCGGCCAGGGTCGCGTCATCGACGCCGATCACCTGGAAGGTCTGGAAGCGGCCGTTGGCCAGCCGCGCCTCGACCGTCGCCAGCGCGAGCGGCATGGCGTACGCCACGCCCTCGACACTGCGTACCTGCCACAGCGCCGAGTCGGGGAGGTTGATGGTCTGCTCGACCGAGTCGACCGCCGGATCCATGACCCACACGTCGGCGGCCGGGTTTTCCGTGACCAGGGAAAAGCCGCGGGTCATGAAGCCGCAGAAATACGACGCCGCGAACGTGACCAGGAACGAGGTGAAGGCGATGCCGAACAGCAGGCCGAGGAACTTGGCCCGGTCGGCGACCAGCATCTGCAGCGCGATGCGCAGCATCAGTGCCTAGTCCGCGCCGCGGGTTTCGCCGCTGCGGGCGCCTCGATGAACACGTCCATCTGCTGGCCCACGTAGACCGGCAGCGCACCGCGCGCGAAGCTGTAGACCACCTGCAGCACGCGCACGTCGGAGCGCTCGGTGCTCTGGCCGGTTAGCGAGGTCTTCGCGGTGACATAGGGCTCGATGTACTCGAACCGCAGCGGCGTGTGCAGCGCTCTGTTGCCGCGGGCGAACGCCTGGGCGCGGGCCTCGGGCCGGATCCGCGCAGCGTCGTTCTCATCGATGTCGACGCGCACGTACATCCGGCTGTCATCGCCCATCAGCACCAGTGGCGCCGCACTGGCGCCGGTGGCGGCAAATTCGCCGGCGCGGATACCGACCTGCAGGATGCGTCCGGCCGACGGGGCGTGGACCACCGAGCGCTGGATGTCGACCGCGCTCTGGGCGACCACCGCCTGGGCGGCGTCCACCTGCGCCGCGGCGGCCGCCACGTCGTCGCGCAGTGCGCTCAGGCTCTGGGCGCTGACCACGTCGGGGTCGAGGCGATTGAGCCGGGCGATATAAGCGAGCGAATGCTTCGGCTTTTCCAATGCCGCCTCGGCCTGTCCGACGCGCGCCTGCTCGACCGCCATCCGCGCCCGCAGGTCGCGGTCATCGATCTCGAACAGCGGCGCGCCCGCGGCCACCTCGTCGCCAACCTTCACGTAAACCTGCCTGACGACCCCGGCGATACTGGTCGCGACGACAATGTTGCCGCGCCCGATCTCGGTGATGCCAGCGCCGGGCACGAACGACGCAAACGGTGCGACTGCCGCTGCGATCGCCGGCGGCGGCAGCGTCGGCGGCCGATTGGTCTGCACGACCGCGATCACCGCGATCACCACCCCCAGCAGCGCGATCGCGACCAGCCAATAGAGGCGCTTCATGCGGCCAGCCCCTCGCCGACATCGATCCGCAGGATCCTGCCGTCCTCCATCCGCGCGACGCGGTCGGCGAATTCGAGGATGCGGCTGTCGTGGGTCACCACGATCAGGGCACGGTCGGGCGAGCGCACGGTGTCGCGAAGGATCGTCATCATCTCGTGGCCTGTCTCGTGGTCGAGGCTGCTGGTGGGTTCATCGCAGACGATCAGCTGCGGGTCGTGGACCAGCGCACGGGCAATGGCGACCCGCTGCTGCTGGCCACCGCTGAGTTTCGACGGCGTCGCGCCGGTGCGCCCACCGAGGCCGACGGATTCCAGCACGAGTTGCGCGCGCCGTTCCGCGGCCTCGCGTGATACCCCATTGAGCAGCAGCGGTATTGCCACGTTCTCCAGCGCCGTGAGCGCCGGCAGCAGGTTGAAGGACTGGAACACGAACCCGATCGATGCGCCGCGAAAGCGCGCGCGCTCGTTGGCGGCCATGCGCAGGACATCATGCCCAAGCACCTCGCATTGGCCGGCATCTGGATCCAGGATCGCCGTGATGATCGAGATCAACGTGGTCTTCCCGCACCCCGACGGACCCATGAGCAGCAACAACTCGCCGCGACGTACGTCGAGGTCGACCCCGCGCAGCACCTGCTCCCTGGCATCGCCTTCGCCGAAGCTCTTGGTCAGGCCGCGGCAGCGTACCGCCACTGCCTGTTCCGTTTGCCGGGTCATGATTCGCCTGGGGGTGGAGTCACTGTCCCGCGAGTCTATGCCGGCAAGGATGTACGGTCCGTCGCGGCGACGGCTAGGGGCGCCACGGTTGCTGGGCGACGCGAGCCGCGCCCGGCGCAGGGTTGGCGCTTTGCCCCACGTCGCGCGAACCGCGACAATGGCCCACCGGGTCGGCCGCCGTGCCGCCCTCCGCCGACATCCCGCTCCCCACGCGCCGCGCGCGTGCCCCCACTGGAGATTGCCATGGCCTTTGTCCCCACCCCGCCCACCGGCGGCGCCCACATCACCAAGTCCGCGACCGGCCTGCACGTGCCGGACCGGCCGATCATTCCGTTCATCGAAGGCGACGGCACCGGCCCGGACATCTGGCGCGCGTCCGTGCGCGTGCTCGACGCCGCGGTCGAAAAGGCCTACGGCGGCAAGCGCAAGATCGAATGGATGGAAGTGCTGGCCGGCGAGAAGGCGTTCAACGCCACCGGCGACTGGCTGCCGACCGCGACGGTCGAGGCCTGCCGCGAATACATCGTGTCGATCAAGGGCCCGCTGACCACACCGGTCGGCGGCGGCATCCGCTCGCTCAACGTCGCCCTGCGGCAGATGCTCGACCTGTTCGTGTGCCTGCGCCCGGTGCGCTGGTTCGAAGGCGTGCCGTCGCCGGTCAAGAAGCCCGGCGACGTCGACATGGTGATCTTCCGCGAGAACACCGAGGACATCTACGCCGGCGTCGAGTTCGAGCCCGGCAGCGCCGATGCGCAGAAGGTGCTCGACTTCCTGCAGAAGGAATTCCCGCAGCCGTTCGACAAGATCCGCTTCGGCACCCAGGCCAGGAATGACGAATGGCTGGCCAGGCTCGAGGCCAATGGCGCGCCGCGCCGCAGCCTGCCGGTGCAGGTCGGCATCGGCATCAAGCCGGTCTCCTACCTCGGTACCGAGCGCCTGGTGCAGGCCGCGATCACCTACGCGATCGAGCACAAGCGCAAGTCGGTCACGCTGGTGCACAAGGGCAACATCATGAAGTACACCGAAGGCGCGTTCCGCGACTTCGGCTACCAGGTCGCGCGTGAGTATTTCGGTGCGGTCGAGCTCGACGGCGGCCCGTGGCACGTGATTCCGGAAGGCAAGCCCGGCGCCGGCCTGATCATCAAGGACGCGATCGCCGATGCGTTCCTGCAGCAGATCCTGCTGCGCCCGCGTGAGTACGACGTCTGCGCCACCCTCAACCTCAATGGCGACTACCTCAGTGATGCGCTGGCCGCGCAGGTCGGCGGCATCGGCATCGCGCCGGGCGCGAACATCAACTACGTCACCGGCCACGCGGTGTTCGAGGCGACCCACGGCACCGCGCCGAAGTACGCCGACCTCGACAAGGTCAACCCGGGCTCGCTGATCCTGTCGGGCGAGATGATGCTGCGCTATATGGGCTGGACCGAGGCGGCCGATGCGATCATCGCGGCGATGGACAGGGCGATCGCCAGCAAGCATGTCACCTACGACTTCGCCCGGCTGATGGACGGCGCGATCGAGGTCAAGTGCAGCGAGTTCGCCGACAAGCTGATCGAGCTGATGTAAGGCGCGCCGAAGACAGCATGCGGAAGCGAGGCCCGGCTTGTCCGGGCCTTTCTGTTTCCGGGCCCGGCAGGTCTGGTGGCCGCAATCGGCCAGGAGCAGCCGTTCGCTACCTCCTTATGGGCTGCGGAGCTAGAGTTTGCCGGTCAGCGAATACAGCGGCTCCAGCACCAACTCGTACAGCTTGCGTCGTTCGCCGAGGATATCGGCCTCCAGCAGCATGCCGGGGCGCAAGGGCTCAGCCTTTCCATACGCGGTAACCGACTGTTCGGAAAGTTCAACCACCACCCGGTAATACGGTTCACCGGCCTGCGTGTCAGCACCGCCAAGCAGGGCTCCCAAGCCGCCCGGACTGAGCGCGCTGCGCGAAATCTGCAGCACCTTGCCACGGTGATGGCCGAACTTCTGATGCGGGAACGCCTGATAGCGCAACCTCACCTCGTCGCCGGGCTCGATGAAGCCGATAGCGCGGCTCGGCACCAGCAACTGCGCCTGGAGTTTCGAGCCGGCAGGCAGCAATGTGAGCAACGGCTGCCCCGCCTGAACCGATTGACCGGGTTCAATCAGGCGGCTCGCCACCAGCCCCGAGACCGGTGCCTTCACCAGTATTTCGCCGCTGGCCTCGACCTGCAGGCGTTCCTGCGTCCACTGCGCCAACTCGCGCATCCTCGTGGCCGAACGCGCCAACCGCTGCGCCGGCAACTCGCGCAGCGCCTGCTCGATCTGCTGGATATTGCGCAGCCCAGCGGTCGCCTGCCGCTGCAACGCCTGCAGTCCAGCCACCTGTTCCAGGTTGGCCTGTTCTTGCTGCTTGAGCTGGACATCGCTCACATAGCTTTGCGCGGCCAGGGTTCGGAACCGGCCCAGAGTCTCTTCGGCAATAGCGACCTGTTCACGCTGGGTCAGGATCGCGGCATTGAGCTGGCCCCATTCCCGCAGCGCAATCGCCAACTGCCCCCGGTAACCCAGCTTTTGCGACTCCAGCAACTCGCTTCCCGACTCATAGCCCT
>JBBRWW010000170.1:0-5674 GCA_038248955.1 Lysobacterales bacterium | reverse complement strand
TGGCTAGGCGCGGCGAGCGGGCTGCTGATCGGGTTCGCCGTTGGCGCCTGGTGGGGGCTGAAACAGTACCGCCATACCTACTGGCGCCTGGACGCCTGCGGCCTGGCGTTGCGCCGCGGCCGGTTGTGGCAGCGCGAGACCCGGGTACCGACGACGCGGGTGCAGCACCTCGACCTCAAGCGCGGCCCGCTGCAACGCCGCCGCAACCTGGCGACGCTGGTCGTGCACACCGCGGGCACCCGCAACAGCGCGGTGACGGTGCCCAACCTGGATGCCGGCGACGCCGAACTCCTGCGCGATCGCCTCGCCCGCCAGATTGACCACGATGACGACGCCTGAGTCGGCTCCCGCCGCCGCTGCCCCGGCATCGCCCGCCGTGGCCACCGATGCCGAGCATCGCCTGCACCCGATGTCGTGGCTGTTCGTGCTGCTGCAGCAGCTCAAGCAGTTCATCGTGCCGCTGCTCGCACTGCTGGTGTTCGGCCGGCGCAGCGCCGGCGATGTCGACGGCAGCGAACTGTGGCCGCTGATCGGCGTCGGCGCGCTCGTAGTGGTTTCGATCTGGCGTTACGCGACCTACCGCTATGGGGTACACGGCGACAGCCTGGTGGTGCGCAGCGGGTTGCTGGAGCGCAGCCTGCGGGTAATTCCGTTCGCGCGCATCCACAACGTCGCGGTGCAGCAGTCGCTGCTGCACCGGGTGTTCGGCGTCGCCGAGGTTCGGCTGGAATCGGCCGGCGGCAGCAAGCCCGAGGCGGAGATGCGGGTGCTGAAACTGAGCGACGCACTGGCCCTGGAATCGCTGGTGCGGCGGCGCGGCGCGGCGATACCGGCGGCCGGCGACGGCGAACACGCCGAAGCCGACGATCCGGCGCCGCTGCTGCTGGCGTTGCCGCTCGGCGAAGTGCTGCGGCTCGGCCTGGTGTCCAACCGCGGCCTGATCGTGGTCGGCGCGGCGTTCGCGGGTGCCTCGCAGTTCAATCCCAGGTTCATCCCGGACCTGTTCGAACGGGCCGGCTGGTCAGTGTTCGAGCAGGCCGGCGGATCGCTGTTCGGCTGGGCCGGCCAGCAGCATCCCGGCGCGGCGGGCTACGCGGTAGCCGCACTGAGCCTGCTGGCACTGCTGGTGCTGGTGTTGCGGCTGCTGTCGGTGCTGCTGGCGCTGGCGCAGTACCACGGCTTCCGGCTCAGCGAGCACGGGCGCCGATTGACGATCGAGCGCGGCCTGCTCGCGCGCTGGCGCACCAGCGCCTCGCGCCGCCGCATCCAGGCCTGGACGCTGCGCGAAGGCCTGATGCACCGCGTGCTCGGGCGCCGCAGCCTCGAGGTCGACACCGCGGTGGCCGAGGACGAGCACCGTCAGCGCGCGCTGCGCGAACTGGCGCCGATCGCGACCCCCGATGCGTGCACCGCCCTGATCGAGCACCTGCTCCCGCACGGCCAATGGTCGCAACTGCCATGGCAGCCTCTGCCCGCGCGCAGCTGGTGGCGGTTGTTCCTGCCGGTCGTACCGGTGGCGCTGCTGGCAGCGGCGGCGGGCACCTGGTACCTCGGCGCGTGGGGCGCACTGGTGCTGTTGTGGCTGCCATGGGCCGCGGTCACGGCGCGGCAACGGGCGGCGCGCGCCGGCTATGCGCTGGGCGAGGAACTGGTCGCGGTACGCGAAGGCTGGTGGTCGCGCCACTGGCGCTTCGCCGAACTCGACAAGCTGCAGACGCTGCAGATCACGCGCTCGCCAATCGACCGCCGCTGCGGCACGGCGACGCTGTGGCTGGACACTGCCGGTGCGGGCACGATGGCGCCGCCACTGCGCATGCGCTTCCTGCCCGAAGCCGATGCGCAGGCGTTGTACGACACGCTGTCGAATGCGCTGGCACGGCGGCCGCTGCGCTGGTAGTCGCGTCCTATCGGCGACGAAGGCCGCCAAGGTAATGGGCCCACAACGCGATCCACTGCTCAAGCCACTTCCACCACGGCAGCGGCGCCTGCCCGAGCAACCAGCGGTAGGCTCGCAGCTCCGCGAAAGTCGGCGAGGGCTTGGTTCGGAACTCGGCCTTGCACATGCGCAGCCAGCGGCGCGTCACCCCGGCCTGCTGCCGATAGAACTCCAGCATGCGTTCGCTGCGCATGAGGTAGCGATAGCTGCGGATCGGGGCGCGGGTATAGGCGTTCTTTGCGTTCGAGCCATGTTGGCGATGGCGCACCAGCGGAGTGCCCAGGTAGTACTTGTGGGCGCCAAGAATTTCGCCGCCGTACACCAGGCAATCGTCCGGGCGTGATTTCCATTCCGCAGCCATGTCGCTGGGCAGCATCAACAGTCGCCCGGCCAGGTCACGACGCAGGCTGATGGCGGACGTCGCCGTGCCTTGCCAGCGGTGCACGTAGGCACCCAGCAACACCGACAGCCCCAGATCGCGGTCGCGGCCGGGCGTCAGCATGGGCCGGTCGACTTCGCCAAACAGCTGCATGTTGGCGTAGACAAAATCGACCTCCGGCCTGGCTGCATACACATCGACAATGCGCTGCAGGTAGTCCGGCTTCCACACATCATCGGAATCGAGCAATGCGATGATGTCGCCAGTGGCATGGGCGAAGGCGGTCATCCATGCCGCCAGCTGTCCCTGATTGGGCTGCTCGAGCAACCTGACCGTGGGTTCCTGGCCAAAATGCCGCTGCAGCAGTTCGCGGGAACCGTCGGTGGAGCCGTCATCGACGACGATGATCAGGCTCGGAGGCTCGCGTTGGTGCAGCGCGGACGAAACCGCCTCGACCACGTAGCCTGCATAGTTGTAGCTGGAGACCAGCACGTTGACCGACGGCCTTGCCAAATGGGACATGCCCGCTCCTGATCCCTGAGTCTGTCGCGCTCGATGCCTTGCTGGATGGCAGGCTGCGCGATGATGCCGGAGTCGTGCCGGCGGATAAGCCATTAAAGTCGATCGCGCTGGCCAGCGGCAACGTCGCAGACAACCGGCGTGTCCCAGGCCGGGCAAGGGGCAAGACATGCCGCGCGCCCGACATTGGCCACCAGCACCACCCTGCAGCCCGGAAGAGACATGAGCATCGACGCCATCGCGCCGCCAAACCCACCCGCGCCGCTTCCGCTCACGGGCGTGGTCATCACCAGGAACGAGGCCGACCGCATCGCCCGCTGCCTGCAGTCGATGCAGGCCGTCTGCAGCGAGATCGTGGTGCTGGATTCGGGTTCCGATGACGATACGGTGGCCATTGCCAGGGCCGTCGGAGCGCGCGTCGACCACCAGGACTGGCTCGGCTTCGCGGCGCAGAAGAACGCGGCCATCGCCCAGGCAAGCCAGCCGTGGGTGCTGCTGCTGGATGCCGACGAATGGTTGCAGCCGGCGGCGCAACAGGCGATCAGGCGCCTGTTCGCGGACGGAGCAGTGGAGCAGGCCGACGTCTGGCTGCTGCGGCGACGCACCTGTTTCCTCGGCCACCGCATGCGCGCCGGCAGTTTCGCCCGCGAGCCGGTCGAACGCCTGTTCCGCGCGCACCTGCGCCATGCACTGCTGCCCGTGCACGAATACCTCGACACCGCCGACGCCCGGGTACGGAGCTCGGACATCGCGCTCGAACACGACACCGCGCGCAGTGCCGACGAATACTGGTGCAAGCTGCAAGGCTATGCGCGCCTGTGGGCCGAGCAGCAACGGCGACGCGGCCGGCGCTCGGGCCGCGGACGCGGTCGGCTGGCCGCCTTCGCCTATCTGCTGAAAAACCTGGTCGCCCGCGGCGGCCTGGTGGATGGCCTGCCGGGATTGCGCTTTCACTGGTTGCACGCGCGCTACGTCAAACGCAAATACGACCTGTTGCGCGAGCTCGGCCGGGACTGACCGATCGTCGTCGATAGCGGGTTGTTGACGATGATGGATTCCGGCAAACCGGGACACCGTCCCCGCGCGGATCGCCGCCCAGTGCGCCTGCTCCGCTGCCGCGACGGCGGCCGAACGCTAGTGGCGCAGCGCGGCCAGTTCGCGGCGGTAGAAGGCGTCCAGCTCGGCGCATTTGGCGTCGATGCGGTAACGGTGCATCGGATAGCCACGGCGCCCGCGTGGGTCCGCGACCAGCTTGCGCAGCGCCACGGCCAGTGCCCCGACGTCGCCGATCGGAAGCAAAGGCGTGGCGATCGCATCGGCAAGGTGCCGGGCTCCGGCTGTGGCGCTGGCCAGGATCGGCAGTTGAGCTTCCATCGCTTCAAGCAGCACCAGCCCGAATGGTTCGTCGCGCGCGGCGCTGACGAAGCCATCGAACGCCGCCAACCAGTCCTGTGGCCGGTCGACGAAGCCTGGCAGGCTGATCCGGCCATCGTCGGCGGCGCTGCGACGCAGCGATTCCAACTCGCTGCCCTGGCCGACAATCACCAGCTTCGCGTTGGCCAGATCGGCGCGCCGGAACGCCTCGATGAGCACATCGAAACCCTTGTTGGATTCGATCCGGCCGAGCGCGCCGATCACGAACGCATCCTCGGCAACGCCGTGCGCGGCGCGCAGGCGCTGGCGTGCGTCCGCGGCCGGCGGATTGGGCAAGGTCCAGTTGTCGATCTGCACGGTATGCCCGCGCAGCGGCTGCGGGATCGTGTCGAGTTGCCACGGTGCGATGGCCACCAGGGCATCCAGCCCCGCATGCTGGCGGGGCTTGTAGGCGATATGCAGCGTGGCCACGCGCAGCCACGGGCCCTTTGCGTGCAGTGTTCGGCAGGCGGCGCTGAGGTGGGCGTGGGCGATATCCGGCCGCAATCGCCGCAGTAACCGTCGTGCCTGCCAGCGTGCGGTCCAGTCGCCGACCAGTTCGACCTTGACGCGCGGATCAACCCGATGCGCGATCGCGTCGGGCCGCATTTCCGCGGCCGCGCGACGCAGTACCAGCGTGACGTCGTGGGCGCCAGCCTGCGCATTGGCCAATTCGATCGCGTGGCGTTCACTGCCGGCAAAGCGTCTGGTCAGTAGCAGATGGACGATGCGCATGCCGGGATTATCGGTGCACAGTGCGCTGCGCAGTCAACGCGATGGCATTGCGCGCAGCCCGGATCCGCCGCTGCAGGCTTTGATCATCACTGATCGGCGGCATCGGCCGGCGACGCACCGGGTTCCGGATCGTGGATGGCGACCGGCACGCAGCCCGGTGCCGACGCGTCGGCGTGCACCAGCCACCATTCGCGGCGATTGGAAATCCCGAGGTACTGGGCGCGGGTCCGGTCGATACAGTCGTCGAGCGCGGCGGCCTCGACCTGCAGCCAGCGGGTGGCCGGGGCCTGCGCCTGCCAGGCGCGCGCGTCGCGTAACTGATCGGCCGGCGGTCGCAGGAACCCGAACGTCCGCGCCGGCCGGTCGGCCATCAGCAGGTTCTGCTCCTTCCACGCGACCAGGCCGAGTTCGGCATCAGGACCGATGACCTCACCGGTGCGCTGCATCAGGCCGCGCGCGGAACTGGCGTCGTTCAGAAGCGGATAGCCGATCAGCCCATACCCGACCCACAGCCCCGCCAGCGTCGCCAGCAAGGCCGCGACCCCGCCACGCAGCCGGAACCACAGCAGCGCGGCGACCCCGAACGCGCCGATCGCGGCGAGCATCGCGCCCATGGCATCGCCGCCACCGGCGACGCCGCGGATGTCGGCCAGTCGCTGCTCGAACCCGGGATGGCCCAGCACCACCATCAG
>JBBRWW010000169.1:0-5738 GCA_038248955.1 Lysobacterales bacterium | reverse complement strand
GCGATCACTTCCCGCACCTCACGGCCGCCCGGCTGACCACTGGTCGACGATCAGGCGAACGCTGGCGTCGCCGCGGCGGGCGTCCAGTCGTGCCGGCAGGCCTGGCTGGGCAGCGAGCCCGGGTTCAGTCGTGGCACTCGTCGCCGGCCAGCGGTAGTCGATCGTCCAGCCACCCTGCTCCATCTGCAGCAGCCTGCCGTCAAGGCCATATCGCGCCGTTGCCGTGCCGGCGCCCTGTGCACGGACACCGCGAACCCAGTCGGCGAGCGCAGCGACCGGAATTTCCCACCCGGTCGCCTCGCGCAGCAGTGTCGTCGCGTCCGCACCCTGCCGGGTCCCACCGTCCAGGCCCTCGAGGCGCGCGGCGACGGGATCGCCGACCAGGCGCCAGCTCTGGCGGGTAACGGGCGCGCTCAACGAGACGTCGAAGTGGCGTCCGTCCTGGGCCCAGTCGATCCGGCCGCTGCCGCCGTTGCGGCCATTGGACAAGGCGATGCGGCCTTGCAGCGACCACGTCGGCTGCAGGCGCACGGCCGCTTCGCGCGCGACCTGCAACGCCTCGGCGGCGGCGGCTTGCTCGGGGGGCAGCGCCTGGCGCACCGGCTGGGCCACACAGGCGGTCAGCAGTACCGCTGCGGCGGCGACCAGCAGGCTCCGGATCATGGATGTTCCTTGCCGACTGCAGGCGTGTCGTCGACGGGAGGGACCGGCGCACCGATTTTTTCCAGCGCCCGTCGCAGCGCGCGATTGGTGGGATCGAGCTCGCGTGCCTCGTCGAAATACTTTTGTGCTTCGTCGCGCTGGCCGGACACCCACAGCACTTCGCCCAGGTGGGTGGCGATCTCGGCGTCCTTCTGCAGCGACAACGCCCGGCGTAGTTCGACGAGGGCGTCGTCGATGCGGCCCAGGCGGTACAGCACCCAGCCATAGCTGTCGATGATCGCGGCGTTGTCGGGTTCGGCGGTGCGGGCGCGGTCGATCAGCTCCAGCGCTTCGCGGTAACGCGTGGTGCGGTCGGCCAGCGTGTAGCCCAGCGCGTTGAGCGCACCGACATTGTCGGGCTCGGCGACCAGCAGCTTGCGCAGGTCGGCTTCGGCGCGGGCGATGTTGTCGCGACGCTCCCAGGCCAGGGCGCGGGCGTAGAGGATGTCCGATTCGTCTGGAAATGCTGCCAGCCCGCGCTCGTAGGCGGCGAGCTCGCCGACGTCGTTGCCGTCCTTTTGGCGTAATGCAGCCTCCATCAAGTAGCCGTCGCGGCGTGCCTCTTCGGGCGCCGAGGCATCCGACTGCAGCTCGCGCAACGACCGGTACGCCTCGTCAGCGCGCTTGAGCTCGTGCAACACACTGGCCGCGCGCAGGCGCGCGGACCAGCGCTGCAGCCCCCCGGGGACCCCGCGATACCATTCCAGCGCCTCGTCATTGCGATCGAGGAATTCGGCGACCTGCCCCAGCAGCAGTCGTTGCTGGGGATCGGGCTTGGCGGCGTCGCGGCCCAGTTCCTCGTAGAGCCGGGTCAGCGCGGGCTTGTCCTGGGCGCGCGCCAGCAGCGAGGCACGCAGGGCATAGGTCTGCTCGTCCTGCGGCCCGCGAGCCAGGGTCGCCGCCGCCGCCGCGAGATCGCCCAGGCGGTCGTATTCCTGGGCGAGCGCGAGTCGCAGGTCGGCATCGCGCTCGGCGGCGGCGACAATCGACGCCAGCACCTGCCGGGCCTGCGCGGGCTGCCCGGCGTCGCGCAGCTGGCTGGCGCGCAACAGGGCCACCCGGGGCTCGCCGGGGAATCGGCGCACCACTTCGGTGACGATGCGCTCGGCCAGTTTCGGTTGCTCCAACCGCTGCGCAAGGCCCCCGAAGGCGAGCCATGCCTGCAGCTTGTCCGGAATGCGACGGTCATCGAGCAGCGCCTGCAGGAGTGACGCGGCCTGCTTCGGGTTGCGCGAACCGATCGCGATCACCCCCAGCGCCTGCCGCCAGCCGTCGTCATCGGGCGAGGCCAGGAGCGCGCCGAGGTGCCGGCGCGCGCCCCGCTCGTCGCCCAGCCGCAGCGCCAGCGCCGCCTCGGCGGCCCGCAGCGACAGGCCGCCTTCGCCATGGTGGCGCCATAGCTTCAGTGCTTCGGCGGCGATCGCGTCGTCCTTGGCCAGCAACGCGATGCGGGTCGCGCGTTCGGCCAGAACGACATCGTCGGCGGCCCGGGCGGCGTCGAGGTAGGCGCGCGCGGCTTCATTCAAGCGGCCGGCCTGCAGCGCGAATTCGGCAATCAGCAGCGGTTCCAGCGCGCGGCCGGTCACGTCGTCAACGGCGGTCGCCTTCCTGGCTGGCGCGGGTGCCGGCGCTGCGATACCCGCAGGGCTCCACGCGCCCAATGCCAGGGCGATGGCAGCGGCAACGACGGCGAGAGGGCGCAAGGCGACGGGGCTGGGGGGATTCAGACTCATTTCGGAATCGGGGGCCGGTAGAATGGCGGCCTTCACCAGCCGCAGCTTATCGCACGCACCTGAACCGGCAAGCGCCGTCAGCAGGTGCCGGCGCAAGGCGCATCGACCCGAAATGAGCTTGTTCGTCCTCGGCATCAACCACCAGACCGCGCCGATCAGCCTGCGCGAGCGCGTCGCGTTTTCGGCTGACATGGTGCCGGCGGCGCTGGCGGGCCTGCGTGCGTTGCCACAGGTGCAGGAGGTCGCGCTGCTGTCGACCTGCAACCGGACCGAGCTGTATGCGGTGACCAGCGACGACGGCTGCGCGCTCGCCGACTGGCTGACCCGGCACCCCGACCAGATCGCCGAACCCCAATCCGGTGCCGGCCAGGCACTCGATGCGTACCTCTATCGCCACCGCGATGCCGATGCGGTACGCCACCTGTTCCGGGTCGCGACCGGGCTGGATTCACTGGTATTGGGCGAACCGCAGATCCTCGGCCAGGTGAAGGAAGCCTGGGCCAGCGCGCGCAGCGCCGGCAGCCTCGGCACGCGCCTGGACCGGCTGTTCCAGCAGGCGTTCGTGACTGCCAAGCGCGCCCGCACCGACACCCGGATCGGCATCAATCCGGTCTCGGTGGCATCGGCCGCCGTGCGGCTGGCGCAAGCGTCCTTCGCACGCCTGCAGGACTCGACGGTGCTGCTGATCGGCGCCGGCGAAACCATCGAACTGGCGGCGCGCCACCTCGTCCAGGCCAAGACGAAGCGCCTGCTGGTGGCCAATCGCACCCTGGCGCACGCGCAGGAGCTCGCCAGCCGCCACGGCGGCGTGGCCCTGCCGCTGGCCGAGATCGACCGCCACCTGGGCGAGGCCGACATCGTGCTGTCGGCCACCGCCAGCCGCGAACCGGTCCTGGGCAAGGAGCAGGTCGCAGCCGCCCTTGCCACCCGCAAGCACCGGCCGATGTTGCTGCTCGACCTGGCCGTGCCGCGCGACATCGCCAGCGACGTGGCGGAGTTGCGCGACGTGTTCCTGTACACCGTCGATGATCTGGAACGCTCGATCGAGGACAACCGCCGAAGCCGTCGCGAAGCGGCGATCGAGGCCGAAGCGATCATCGAACTGCAGGTATCGCGGTTCGCCGACATGCTGGCGGCGGGCACCCGAACCGCCTCCCTCAAGCGCCTGCGCGCCCACGGCGAAGCGGCCCGGACCGAGGTCCTGGCCAAGGCCAGGCAGCAACTCGTCGCCGGCCAGGATCCCGGCGAGGTGCTGGATTTCCTTGCCCATACGCTCACCAACCGCCTGCTGCACGCGCCCACGACCGCGTTGCGCGAAGCGGCGATGAGCGGGGACGCCGAACTGGCCCGGGCCGCGGAAAAGCTGTTCCTCCGCGACGCCGCACCATCGGACGATCCGCGCGCCCGTCGCGGCTAGCGACGCTGCCCCGCAGCCGACGTCCCGGCTTTGCTCGGCACGCCCCCGATTCGCGCCGGCATGCTGCACGCGGCGCCGGCCGCGGCCGACGAGCCGGCAGCAAGCGTCACTTCCCATCTGTAAAGAGTGCCCATGACCCCGAACCTGCGCCGCAAGCTGGAAGCCCTCGCCGAACGGCGCGAGGAGATCGAACGCCTGCTTGCCGACCCTGGCGTGATTGCCGACAACGAGCGCTTCCGCAAGCTGTCGCGCGAGTTCGCGCAGTTGCAGCCGCTTGCCACCGCGCTGGCCGACGAAGCCGCCGCCCTGCGCGACCTCGCCGCCGCCGAGGCGATGCGCAACGAGCCGGAGATGCGCGAACTGGCCGAGGAGGAAATCGGGGCCGCCACCGATCGCCTGCAGCAGCTCGATGCCGAACTGCTCGCGCACCTGGTCCCGAAGGACCCGCGCGACGACGGCGACATCTACCTGGAGGTGCGCGCCGGCACCGGCGGCGACGAGGCGGGGATTTTCGCCGGCGACCTGTTCCGGATGTACTGCCGCTATGCCGAGCGCCAGGGCTGGAAGGTCGAGGTCGAATCGGCCAGCCCCGGCGAGCATGGCGGCTACAAGGAAGTGATCGCGCGCGTCGAGGGGCGCGGCGCGTATTCCGCGCTGAAATTCGAATCCGGCACCCACCGCGTGCAGCGCGTGCCGGAGACCGAATCGCAGGGACGCATCCACACCTCGGCCGCGACCGTCGCGATCATCCCCGTCGAGCCCGAGGGCGCGCCGATCGAGATCAACGCCGGCGACCTGCGCGTCGACACGTTCCGCTCCTCCGGCGCCGGTGGGCAGCACGTCAACAAGACCGACTCGGCGATCCGCATCACCCACCTGCCCAGCGGCGTGGTGGTCGAGAGCCAGACCGAGCGCAGCCAGCACGCCAACCGCTACAAGGCGATGAAACGCCTCCAGGCGATCCTGCTCGACGCGCAGGTCGCCAAGGCCGCCGCCGCGCAGGCCGAGACCCGCAAGCTGCAGGTCGGCAGCGGCGACCGCAGCCAGCGCATCCGCACCTACAGCTATCCGCAGGGGCGCATCACCGACCACCGCGTCGAGGGGCTGACGTTGTACGACCTGCCCAACGTGCTCACCGGCGCGCTCGACGAGCTGGTGGCGCGATTGCAGCAGGAACACCAGGCTGACGAGCTTGCGCGACTGACCGACGAGCCCTGATAGCGCGTGTCCGGCGCCGCCGCGAGTCATCGCGTCGGCGCGCCGTGCCAGCGCGCATACCCGGCCGGGCGCAACTGCGCTAAGTTGCCGCCTTCCCACCCCGGATGGAGCCGCAATGGACACGAAGGTCCGACTCGCCACGCTCGATGATCTCGATGCGGTCGCGCCGCTTTTCGACGCCTATCGCCAGTTCTATGCGCAACCGGCCGACCTGCCGCGCGCCCGGGATTTCCTGCGGGAACGCATGCAACGCAGTCAGTCGATGATCCTGGTTGCCGAACGTGCCGGCGCCCTGGTCGGTTTCACCCAGCTCTATCCGATGTTCTCCTCGGTGCGGGCCGCGGAAGTGTGGATACTCAACGACCTTTACGTCTCCGCTGGCGCGCGCCGCGAGGGCGTGGCCAGCCACCTGCTGCTGGCAGCGGAGATCGCCGCCCAATCCGCCGGCGCAACCCGGCTGATGCTGGAAACAAGCCGCGACAATGCGCCGGCGCGCGCGTTGTATCGCGCCGAGGGTTGGAACGAGGACGACAGCCAGTGGTACAGCGTCACCCTCGCTGACCGCCGGGCGCTGAACTGAGCGGTCGATGACGGCGCCCGACCCCCGCCTGACCGCGCGCGATGCGACGAGCCGCGAGCCGCACAACGCGATGGCGTGGATCGTGCTG